>JBELAC010000226.1:0-7895 GCA_049509215.1 Terriglobales bacterium | reverse complement strand
ATGCGCCGTCTTGTCCTGGGCATATCGAACGGACTTGCCAAACTTCGCTCGCAGCTTGGGATACTCGATCGCGACGGATTGATTCACCGCCGGGTGGCCCGCGCTATCCGCCGCATAATGTGACAGCGCTCCCAGCGCGAACGCGTACTCGTTGACATCCTGGCTTTCGACGATCAACTCGCGAACAAAGTCCCCACTGCGGACATAGTGCACCAGGTTGCTGAAGTCTTTGCTACCGAAGGGGTAGTAACCGAGGTCCTGGATAACCGCCCCTCCGTAGGCGTAGGCGTGTGCCTCCCTGATCTGGTCCTCCGAAAGTCCGGGATATCGCTGGAGCAGGAGGGGCCGGATCTCATCGGTCCATACCAAGTCTACGATTTCCTCATGCGTAAGTACGGAGTACGCGGACGAACCGACGCTGCACGCTATCGCGACGAGCAGGAGCGCCAATGCGCGAACAAAAAACAGGCGCCGAACCTTGAGGATGGCGCCTGGCGACATTGGCTGGTGGCGCATGGTCAAATCCGGCCGAGAACCAGGAGAATGACAACGATGAAAAGTGCGAGCCCCAGGCCTCCGCTCGGGTAATAACCCCAGCTTCGACTATGTGGCCAGCTCGGCAGCGCACCCAAGAGAGCTAAGATCAAAATCACGATCAATACAGTTCCAATCATATTTCACTCCTTTTCCTCAGCACTAAGGCGATGTTATGGATGGACGAACCACTTTGTTTATAGGCGTTCCGCCCATTCTTTACTGGTCAAAACTGCTCAAGGGAAGAAAAACAATGAACCTGCTGAATTCGCGCGGCGGGATTGCGACGATCACAAAAAGTGGCGCGAGCCCAGGAGAATGGGCCGCGCCATTTCGACGACAACTTTCGCGCCGCGAGCGGTCCGGCACAGTTAGATTACAATCGGTCCTCTAACGGCGAGGCTCTTCTTTACCCCCAGGTTCTTTTTTCTCCTGAGGGGGGGCGGGTTCGGCGCGGGGTGCAGCCTTAGGGGCAGGCTGCGCACGAGCCGCGGTTCCCGGACGAGGAGCGCTCTCCTTGGGAGCCGCTGTCTGAGGTGCGCTCTGTTGACGGGCTGCCTGCGGAGAATCAGCCCCCTTGTTCTCGTTCGAGCGCGTAGCTGCTGCCTTGTTCTCCGCCGCTTTGTTCTCGCTTGCCTTAGTTTCGGCTGCCTTGTTCTCCGCCGCTTTGTTCTCGCTTGCCTTAGTTTCGGCTGCCTTGTTCTCCGCCGCTTTGTTCTCGGTGGCCTTAGTTTCGGCTGCCTTGTTCTCCGCCGCTTTGTTCTCGGTGGCCTTGTTCTCGGTCGCTGCTCCCTTGGCTGCTACCGCACCCTTGCCGGTAAATTCTCCCGGTTTAGAGGTTGCAGCGATTGGCGGCTTGCCATGATTCACGGACGCCAAGAGTTCATGGTTCTTGCTGGCGGCCTGTTGATGGCCCGTTTGCGCGGCCGTTGCCGGGGTATGACGCTCATGGGAAGCCGTCTCTTCTGCCGCGGTCGGTCGAGCGGTTGTTCCACCAGTTCCGCCGTTGTAGCTAACGGTGTTTCCCGCCCTTTCATTGATTACGGTTTTTTCATAGGTGTTGTGAATATTGGTGACATCCACGTTATTGACCGAGCGGTTGTAGCTGAAGGCTCCGTTATTCCAATAGCCGCCCTCATAGCCGACACCGCCATAGCCGAAGCCATAGTTAACTCCGCCGTAGAAACCGATCGTGGGACCCCAGTACCCTTCATTCCAGGCGAATGCATTGCCGCCCCAACCCCAGTACCCTGGAGTCCATAGCAGGCCAATGGCGGGCGGCTCTGCCCATGTGCCCGGGACCCAAAAATAGCCTTCTTCGCCATAAGCCCAGTAGCCGGGCGCCCACAGATAACCGTCCTGCGGACAAATCGGTTGCGAGTACGCTACCAGTTCGGGTGGGGCGATTGTGATCGAAATGCCGAACTGCGCGAACAACGTGGCCGGTGTGGCCAGTATCAGAAGAGTTAGAAATAGCAAACGGATTTTGCGCATTTTGAACCACCTTGCCAGATCATCCTTCGATTGCCCGGTTGTACTTTGCCTGCTGCGGGCTGCGCGGATTGAACGGCGGCGCGTCAGGATAAGGATTCCATGGAGCCCCTGCCAAGTCTGTGCACAACTGCTCACCTTTGGATGTTCCCATTTCATCGGGTATGCGATTTCGCGGGCTGGCCTTGTTGCCGCCAGCAAAAAGTGGCGCGAGCCCATGAACATGGACCCGCGCCGATAGTAGCCTAATCTGGTTGCGCTCTCTCGCGGCACCCAACGAGTTGTCTATAGCGAGAAGCTAAGTACCAGATTGACACCAGGGAACGATGGGTTGCACAGGTAATACACGCCGTCTATCTCGATGACATAGACGTTTTGCGTGTAGAGCCAGTTGCTGGGCCAGGGGTCGACGAATCCGAAGGAATAGCCTCCGTATTGGAAGCGGTGATTATTGTAGTCGCCTTGGCTTACGCGAAACGTGTGTTGCTGTCCGAAATTGGCCTTGAATTTGTCGGCGGGAATCTGGCCCCCACGGTTACCGGCGGCACGCTGCTGCTGCTCGTTTTTCGCTGCCGGCTTGCTGTTTTGCTCTTGCTTTGCGTTCTTCTCTTCCGGCTTGGCGTTCTTCTCCTGCCGCGCCGCGGGTTTTTCCTCTTGCTTCGTAGCCTTCTCTGGCTGCGCTTTTTTCTCTTCCTGCGCGGCAGGTTTGCCTTTCTGTTCCTCCTGCTCGTGCTGTTCCTGTGCGAACACCGGAGCTGCGACCCCGAGGACTAAAGACAGAACTGCTGTGCTGACCACTCCAACTAGCTTCATACGTGTTGCCTCCATGATGGATTCTTTGCTTCTAGCTCTTACTGCAAGCTTCCTGTGGTTGCGTTGGCCGGGCTGCCGATGGCATCGCCAGACACGAGAAGTTCAACTCTCCGATTCTGCTGCCGGCCGGAGGCGTTGTCGTTTGAGGCCACCGGCAAGGTGTTGCCGAAACCTTTGGCTGAAACCGAATTCGTCGCAACGCCTTCTTGCACCAGGTAATCCCGAACGGATCCGGCGCGGTTCTCAGACAAAGTCTGATTCATTTCATCGCCGCCCACATTGTCCGTGTAGCCGCCGACTGCAATGTCGAGTCCGGGATAGGCGAGCAGAATGCCGGCGACTTTCGCCAACTTCTCTCGTGCACCCGACTTCAACGAGTATTTGCCGGTGTCAAACAAAACATCGGACATGCTGACGATCAGCCCGCGAGCGCTGTCGCGCGTCTGAAGGATGGAATTCAACTGCTCCGACAATCGCGTGCGCATGGCAGCTTTGTCGGTTTCCGCTAGCTGTGCGGCCAAGCGAGACTGTGCTGCATCGGCCTGGGCATCGGACACGGCACTGGCTGAAGCAGCCTCGCTGTTCGCCATATCGGATTGAGCCTGCGCGGTTGCAGTTTGTGCTGCGGCAGCGTCGGCGCGGGCTTTCGCCGCATCCGATTCGGCCTGAGTTTTGGCTGCTAGCGCGATTGCCGCATCGGACTGAGCCTGATTTTTCTGCCGAGTCGCACTGTCGGCTTGCGCCTGCGATTGCGCCTGGGCGTCGCTCGAAGCCTGACGTTCGTTAGCCAGGCGTATCTCGTCCAGTTTCTTGACTGCGATGGCGCGCGCGTCTTCGGCAGTTTGCACCGTTTCGCGAGAGACCGTGATCAGCGGCTTGGTCTCCGTGTGTTTTCTGGTGGCATATTCATCGGCATTGTTCATCAACTGAACCGCGTGCTGGTAGGTGTCGCTGGCGTACTGCTCGGCTCCCTCGGATTGAGCGATGCGCAGGGCATTGCGCGCCTCGAAGAATTCCAGCGGCAATCTCGCATTCAGAACCACCGGGTCGAACTTGTAGCCGGTGGGAATGTACCCATCCCGCGCCATCAGTTCGTACTTAACATTGACCGCTTCGGTAGTTCCTTTGGTGTTCTCGCGAACCACATTTTCCAGCACCACCACATTGCTCGGCTGTCGCACCGCATAATAAGGTTCTGCCGTAACGACCAAAGCGAAAGTCTGGAGATCCGTGGTCACGTGGAGCTTGCTGCGCTGGTTATCGCCTACTAAGATTTCGCCGAGGTTTACCGCCCGGCCTTCCGGTGAAATCGACCACAAGACATAGGTCAGATACTCATTGCCGAAAGTCGTTGGCGCTTGCAGGTCTCGAAATTCCGCTTCGATCTCAACGGAACCCGCTTTGCTGTTTACCTTCGCCTCGCCATTCGCTGAGAGCATTAGGTCCGTGCCCGCGAAATCCAACTTGCTGGATCCGCTACGGTACCGGTAGGTGACCGCCTGCACATTGCGGCTGACCACGTTTACCTGGAATGAAAATGCCGGACTCGGGGGCTCAACGACGATAGTTGTTGGACGGTCGGTTTGAGCAAACGCACTCATACCGACAGTGATTCCTACTGCTAGCAAAATCTTGGTTTTCAAAGTGTCTCCTTAAGACGGAAATCTGCCGTCTTGTGTTCCACCGATGTTGTGTTCGTGCGTTCTGCCTTCCTGGCTGATTTCCTTAACGCATCGCCTAGGTGCCAATGTGGATCCGGGAAAGCGAATTGAAAAGTCCGAACACATTCAGCAGCCACAGAACCACGGCGATGACCACGACGCCGTTCAAAATTGACTTAATCGTCCCCTGCATGGGAATGAAGCGATTCACCAGCCACAAGAGGACACCTACCACGATCAGAACTTCCAGCAATTGAATTAGAGGCATGATTGTTGACCTTCCTTCCTTACTTTCGCGGGCTAACTCCTCTCATCCGCCTGGAGGTGTTGCCCAACTTTCGATGTTCAAGCCTTGTCAGGATCGAATCGTGTATCGCCACAAGCTGTCGTGGCGTATACGCGGATGAAGAACGGCGATTGGCTGGATGTGGCCGCTTGCGCAGCGACCTGAAATGAGAACTGCGAATCAGCGTCGCGGATCAGTCTGCACACTCAGTAGGAATGTAGAATCGCAGATGGGCGGTCTCGCGTCTGAGCAAGATAGCTCACTTGCTGCAAATTCAGGATTGCGACGCCTTCCGGTCTCAAATCGACCGTACTTCGGTTGCGGGAATGTCGCTCAGCGGAACATGCGGACGATCGGCAGCGCTCGGCCGGATAGAATGCATCAGCGCCCACGAATACTCGAACTCTTGTCCGCATTTCAGGCAGACCTGGTACGTGCGTTTCTTGATCGTGAAAACAGTACTGCGTTGGTGATGATGGCATCCAAAAGCAAACTGAACAATCCACAGCAGAGGTTTCATAAATCCTTGGCTCGCTGCCGGCGCACGCAACTTCCGCTCAGCTCCGGCCAAGTGAGAGAGAGCCCGCGTGGGGAGACGATTTCCAAAGTCCCGGTTGGGAAACAGTCCGTTTGGCACTGACATGGCGTCCCTCGTTTGTTGAAAAAAGATGCTGAAAAGGCCACTTACAGGTGGCTCCGAACGATCACCCGGAGTCGATTTGAAGCCGTGATGCTGGTCGAGTCACACGGTTCCGGCTAATTGTTTTCGACCGGTACAGTTTGCCTCTATGTCAGTATTCAACGAGAGTCGACTTGCGGGCTGGTCAAAATTGACCAAGTCATTAAGGAGCGGTTGCAGATTAACGGGTTGGACCGCGCTCTGGGCATTCGGCGGTTCAGCCTTCCGGTTCACAGGTGAGCACTTTTGATCAGAACCACAGGAACCTTCCTTGATATACATACCCGCATCGGTACCAACAACACCCTGTTGTGCATACACCACGATCCAGCTCAACTGATTTTGTTGCAAGAAAACGGATACGAGCTGGCAACCGCTACCAACGGTTCCGACGGCCTGCGGCTTTTCATGTCGCGTCCCGTGGATGCCGTCGTCCTCGAATACCACCTCGGCCTCCTGGACGGTGCAGCCATCGCCGATGAGATCAAGCAAGTCCGGCCCGAAGTACCCATTGTCATGCTTGCCGATCACCTGGAACTGCCCGACGGTGCTTTGAAGTCCGTAGATGCGCTCGTGGCCAAGTCCGATGGGATCCATTTCCTGCTGGCCACTGTCCACTTCGTAATGAATGTGAAGCCAGCCCAGCGTCATGAAGCACAGCTGAGAGCCCAAACGCCAGCACAGCTGCGGCGTCCGGGCAGGTCAAGGGCAGGAGCAAACCACGTGCGGGCCAGTGCTTCCCAACCTATAGATGACGCCACCGATGGGCCTTTTTCGCCAGAAGTCTGGCGAAACATACGGAATGGAACTATCCAATTCTGACCAACGCGCCTCATTGGCTGCGCTCACGACCACCCCAGAATCCAGCAATTTCATCGAGGTGAAATGCCTTCTAGGAGTAGAATTCCGCTCATGGGGGCCCTTGCACTGGCGAATAAGCCAAGCCGCGGGTTCAATCCCGCGACATTCCTCGCGACCATTGGCGAAGGCAGGAAGCACCTGACTTTCGCCAAGAAGCAAGGCATCTTCGCGCAGGGGGACTCGGCGGACACCGTCTTCTATATCCAGAAAGGCAAAGTGAGGCTCACCGTCGTCTCCAAAATCGGCAAAGAAGCGACCATCGGCATATTAGCGAACGGGAACTTCTTTGGTGAAGGCGCGCTGGCTGGTCAAATCCTGCGCATGGGATCTGCTGCGGCCATGACGGATTGTGAAGTTCTGCGCATCGACAAGAAAGCGATGATGGATGCGCTGCACCGCGAACACGCGTTTTCGGATCTGTTCGTGGCCTATTTGCTGGCGCGGAACGTCCGCTACGAAGAGGATCTGGTCGACCAGTTGTTCAATTCTAGTGAAAAGCGCCTCGCGCGTGTTCTTCTTCTGCTTGCTCATTTTGGCAAGGAAGGTGTGCCCGAAACGGTGGTCCCCAAGATCAGCCAGGAGAGTCTGGCCGAGATGGTCGGGACCACGCGTTCGCGGGTCAGCTTCTTCATGAACCGGTTCCGGAAACTCGGTTTTGTCGATTACTCCGGCGGCGCCGAAGGCGGGTTGCAGGTCCACAGCTCGCTGCTGAGTGTCGTTTTGCACGACTAGCTGGCTCCGCAATCGGTCAAAGCGCAGAGCCCGACTGCAAAGTGATCGGCCCACTCTACGAGCTAGATCCACTTTCGCACGACCGTCGGATGACTTGGTGGGTCGCCAGTCGGAGGCCTCAGTTCAAGCCGTGCCCGTGGGTGTGATGTGCTGTCCTTTGTGATCCAAAAAAGTTATGGAGTATGGTTCAGTCATGAATAAGAAAGAGATCAACTCCCCAAAGTTGACCGAACATTTTCTCTTCTGGGTTTTGTAGCATCGCAGGTTTGCTGCTGGTGATCCTCTTCGCTCATTACGTCTACCACCTGTGTGAAGCCGGCGGAAGGCCGCCTCTCCCCAGCGTTGCACGGCACCATTCCCGAATGCGACGTTGTCAGTCTGGAGAAGCCGATCGATTCAGTCCTCAGATTACTTCCTTCGGACGACAAATCGAGTCGAACAGTAAACATGAGCGGTCTTGAACAGACGTGCTAGATCGCGACCTGATAACTTCGCGAGGCGTGGTTCTCAACGTTATGACCAGAAGCAGTCGCATTCTTGCTCAGGAGGCACCATGATATTCAGATTCAAGACCTTATCGTATTTTGTCGCGAGCGCGGTGATTCTCCTTGGCACGGCCACCTCGATCGCTGCCAATCGCTCGGCTCCTGCAGTTCGGTCAGTCGGGCTCGCAGAGCTCGATATGCAGATCCTTCTTGATCGGGCCAACTTCTCGTCGGGTGAGATCGACGGCAAGGGTGGAAAGAACAGCCGCGAGGCTCTGGCAGCGTTTCAAACCGCGCGCGGGCTTGCTCCAGGCGCGCAAAGCCGCAAGGCGCTGCTCCAGGCGCTCGGCGCC
>JBELAC010000225.1:0-8050 GCA_049509215.1 Terriglobales bacterium | reverse complement strand
GCCAGAATATCGACGAGCGATTCTGTTGATCAGCGAGACCATCGACCATGGAAGCGTCGTTAAACTGGAGGATGCACTGCGTGCGATCAGCGACACGAACACGGCCATCTTCAGCATGGGCTTCTCCAGTTCCAAGTCAGATGTCGCACGAGAGGCGTCAAAACTCTCCTCCAGTGAGCCCGGACCTCCCGGGGGCTGCATGAGCAAGGACCCTAATGCACCCTCCGGCTCCAGTCGGCTTGCGCAGACCTGGGAGTGCCTTAGCCTGCTTGCGCCGCCTTTGCGGGCCGCTAAGATTGCGGCGATCCTGGGCATGAATGGAGCGCGCCGGAATGTTCCCGAGAGCGTCGCGAAACTTACGGGCGGCGAATACTTTCCATTCAGCAACACTCGTAATCTGGAGAAGAGCTTACTCACAATTTCGAATCACGTACCGAACCGATATGTCCTGAGCTTTCAGCCGCGGTCTCCGCATCCAGGCCTTCACTCGATCGAGTTGCGATTGAAAGATCATCCAAAACTGATCGTGACCGCCAGGCGGAGCTATTGGGCCGATAGTGATACTATGGGCGACGTTGGCAGCACGCCTCACCCTTAGACGCGATGGACTTCGATCAGCTCGAAATTTTCCTGGAAGTAGCTCGCCTGTCCAGTTTCTCGCGGGCGGCGGAAAAGCGTTTTCGGACGCAACCTGCCATCTCGTCGCAAATCCGCGCCCTCGAGGAAGAAGTAGGCGCCCGCCTGCTCGACCGTTCCGGAGGCCGCGTCTCGCTTACCGCGTCCGGCAAATTCTTCTTCAAGTATGCGGAGGAAACCCTCGAGCGGCGCAAAACCATTCTCACGGATATCGCCGAGACCGAGCGCGTGCCGCGCGGCGAGATCGTTGTCGGAGCGAACGAAGGCACCTGCCTCCACATCCTGCCGGAGGTGTTCGCGCAATTTAAGCGCGACTATCCCCACGTTGCCGTGAGCATCAAGCGCTCCGACTACGCGAAGATTCTCGAATCGATCCTCGAAAACGTGGTGGATTTCGGCGTCGTATCGCTGCCTGTGAACGACAACCGGCTCGAAGCGCAGATGATTCACCGCGATCATCTGGTGGCCATCACAGCGCCGCGCCATCCGCTCGCCGCGAAAAAGTCCGTTACCGTCGCCGAGCTGGGAGCTTTTCCGCTGGTCGTGCCGAAGCTCGGGCATACGCGCGATGCGCTCGATGCACTATTCTATGACCATCACGTGAAGCCACATCTGGCGATGGAACTTGACTCCAGCGAACTTCTCAAGCGCTTTGTAGCTGCAGGCGTGGGCGTGGGATTTATTGCGCGCTCCAACATCGAAGAGGACATTCGCGCCAAGGCATTGGTAGCGATCAATCTAGCGGATGTGCAAATCCGTCGCGACCTCGCCCTCGTTTCCCGCAAAGATAAATCGCTGAGCCGCGCTGCCCGGGCGTTCATGGACATTGCTCTCAAGCAGAAGAATTTTGCGACTACTGTCCCGGCCGCAAAGCGATCGAAATGAAGAGAATTACGCTTTTCATCCTGTTTCTCTCGCTGGCCTTCCCGTCTCCCGGCCGAGCCCAGACCCATAGCGGCGGCAAAGCGCCCACTCTGGTCGGCTATAAGCTCACTGCGGTGAAAGCCGCAGGAAGCACGCGCTACACCGACAAGGAAATTGTTGCCGCCAGCGGATTGCAGATCGGCCAAACCGCGGCCGACGCCGATTTCAAGGAAGTCGCGCAGCGCCTGGGCGAATCGGGCATGTTCAAGGATGTGACCTATTCGTTCTCCTATTCGGATATGGGCGTCAAACTCGACCTGCAACTCACCGATGCCGACCAAACTAAGCTTGTCCCGGCCCATTTTGAGAACTTTGTCTGGTTCACCGATGCCGAGTTGCTCAGCCACTTGCAGCGGCGCGTTCCGCTTTTCAAGCAAGTCCTCCCAGTTTCGGGCAGGCTTGCTGACCGCGTGAATGAAGCGCTGCAGCAGATCCTCACCGACAACCATCTACCCGGACGCGTCGACTTCACTCGCCAGGGAAGACTCGATGGCGGCGATTTGACCGGAATTGGATACCGGGTCGAGGAAGTCAGCATGAAGATCCGGAACCTGGAGTTTCCAGGAGCATCGCCGGAACAGCTTGCGTTCCTCACGGCCGCAGTCCATAAACTTATCGGTGTCGAGTACTCACGCGGCGCTCTCGCCGCTGTCGCCATGCTTGACCTGATGCCGCTCTACCAGCAGCGGGGGTATCTGAAAGCCGCGTTCGCTTCATCCGACGCCCACGCAGTCAAACAATCGCCCGCGGAAGGCGAGTCGCACGCGGAGGACGAAATCGTGGTGGATGCGAGCCTGCCCGTGACTCCAGGCAAGCAGTACCTGGTTTCCGGAGTGACGTGGAAGGGCAATTCCGCTGTCACTACCGACGAAGCATCCCACCTCTTTCACCTGCCAACAGGCCAACCCGCTGACGCCGTACGCCTTGCTCATGATGAAGAAATCCTGACGACGCTCTATCGCAGCCGCGGCTACATGACAGCGCAGGTCGCACCCGAAATCCAGCTCGACGATGCCAAGAGCACCGTTCACTACGATATGAACGTCACCGAAGGCGATCTCTATAAGATGGGAGAACTCGAGATTTTGGGAGTGGACACTCCCTCGAAAGACCGCCTGCACGAGGCCTGGACCTTGCGCGAGGGGCAGACCTATGACGCCTCCTATACCAGGAAGTTTCTCGACGACGCTCCGCGTCTTCTGCCCAGGGGTCTCCAATACACCTTCAAAATCGACGAAGAGATCGATAGGAAGGGCAAGACGGTAGACGTCACCATCCATTTCAAGGTCCAATAGAAGAAAAGCTCAATCGAAAGCGTTCGATAGAAACGGTGCTCCGAGGGTTGTACAACGGGCGATATGTTGGCATGATGAAGTATCCAGTTTCATTCGAGGAGAAAACACTGCATGAAAGTAAATCGAATTGCGACCGCGGTTGTGGGGATGCAGCTTTTGCTAGGGATGGCGGCGGTTCCGGCACTCGCTGCCGGCAAGAGCCAGACGTTAACCGGAGAAGTCAGCGACGCCATGTGCGGGGCAAAGCATGAGATGGGCGACAAGGCGGCTTGCACACGGGGCTGCATCAAGCACGGATCAAGCTACGCTCTCGTCGTGGGCGACAAGGTTTATACGCTGCAGACTTCCGACCAGGCGTCGCTCGATAAACTCGACAAACTCGCGGGCGCCAAGGCAAAGGTAACGGGTGACGTAGACGGCACGACCGTGACCGTGAAGTCGGTCGCTGCTGGCTCGTAAGAAACATCAGAGCAAACAACGAGAACCAATAGAAATGCCGGCAAGTGCGACGCACTTGCCGGCTTTCGTTTGTCTGAAGTGGTCAACCGCTAGTTCTGGTTCGGGTCCCCGTCCCGGCGCTTGAGCGTAGGCCGGTCATCGTCGCTGCCGTTACCGGAACCGCCCGACTTGTCAGTGTTCGATGTCCTACGCAGAGTGGGCTTGCTCCCCTGCTTGTCATCCAGCACCTTGTGACGGTTCTCGATCATCGCCAGCCGCGACTTCACGTCATCGAACTCCGACGTGGTAACGATGTACTGTGGCTTGGCCGGAAGAATCGTCGCGATCTCCTTTTGCGACGCTGCAATGCGGTCGGGAGTCTGCGGGTGCGAAGCGAACGCCTTAGCGATCGTGCCCGGTTTCTTCTTTTCCTTCGCCTGAATCTTTTCGAAGAAGCTGATGAAAGCCTGCGGATCGTATCCTGTCTTGTACATGTATTGCAGGCCGAGATAATCGGCCTCCGCTTCGAAATTCCGCTGGAACTTCATGAACGTCAGCGGCAATCCCAGACCCGCTGCTTCATAGACCGCATAGCCAATTCCGCCGCCCACGAAGATCAGAGGAATGGTGCCGATCTGCGCAATATTGGCTCGAGTCATCTGCCGCATGCCATGGCGGGCCGCCACGTGCGAAATTTCATGCGCCATTACGCCTGCCAGTTCCGCTTCTTCGTCAGCCGCCAGGATCAAACCTGAGTTGACATAGAAAAATCCACCCGGCAATGCGAACGCGTTCACCTCGTCGGAGTCGATGACCTTGATCGTGAACGGCACCTGCGCGTCCGAGTTGCGCACTAAGTTCTGGCCGATCCGGTTGACGTATTCGGTCACGACCGGGTCCTGGACCATCTTGACGGTGCTGTCGACTTGCATGGCGTACTGCTTGCCCATGCGAATTTCGGTTTCCAGCGAGTACCAGTCGCCGAACCCGCGACCGCCCACTTTGCGGTTGCCGATCGCGTCCACGTCGTCCTTGCCACCGTCGTGCTTGACCTTGCTTTCATCCGGTTCCTGCACCGGAGGCGTTGTCGCTGCCGCAGGCGTGTCGCTCGATTGCGTCGACGACTCGGTCGTATCCGGCGGCGGAGCCGGTGTCGGCGTATCAGTCGGCTGCGTGCCAGCAGACGGATTGGTCGGTGACTGAGCGGAAGTCGATTGCGCTGATGTCTGTTGGCTCGCGGAAGTCTGCGCCGTGGGCGCTGAAGCTGGCGTCTGCGAAGTCTGATCCTTGGTCGCTTGGGTCGCGCTCGGCGTCTGCGAGCTTGAACTCTGGGAGCTTTGATCCTGCGCTACCGCCATTGCTGCAAGGAGCGCAAGTAAGCTTAGGGAAATCAGCGCTTTACGGAAGGACATATCTACACCCCGCGGGAACCCGGTCCGGTTGAAATTCATTATAACTCCGATTGCCAGTCGCGATGGACGGATTTCCCCACCTAGTTGGACGCCTTTCTACCCATTTGAGTTACCCGCCATTTTCGGCGTTTTTCGCCTCCTCTTGATCGTTGAGCTTCCGGCTGCATGGCCGGCTGGCGGATTGTCTCTGTCCAGACGCGGCCGCGGTGTTACTATGGCGCGTTTTGACAAAGCAATTTTTCCGAAGGGGCCAGATCGTCATGTTGAACCGCCGCGGTTTTCTCTCTTCCTCGTTAGCCACGTCGATCGCCGCCAGCACCACGCTGGCATGGCGCGGCAAGCTGTGGGCGCAGTTGGAATCCATGCCTGCTCATTTGCCGGATCGCTCCCTTTACGACTCGAGCGAAGACGCCTACTGGCGCGAACTCCGCAAGCAGTACTTGATTCCCTCCGACGAAGTCTATCTCAACAACGGCACGGTGGGATCCAGCCCCGCGCCCGTCTTACGCGCCGTTTTCGAGGGTTATGAAACTTGCGAAAAGATGAACCAGGCCGATCCCGAGGATTATCCGATCTGGGGATATGCCGCCTGGAACGAGTTCCGTGACCCGCTCGCGGCGTTCGTGGGCTGTAACCGCGATGAGATTGCGTTGGTGCGCAATGCGACGGAAGCGAACAGCTACATCGCGAACGGAATCGACCTCAAGGCCGGCGATGAAGTCCTGATGACCGATCAGGAGCATCCCGGCGGCGAGCATCCCTGGGACCTCCGCGCCAAGCGCTACGGCATCGTCGTGAAGAAGATTGTGCTGCCGAAGCCGCTCCTCAACCCCGACCAGGTGTTGAGCCTCTTCAATTCCTACATCACCGCGCGCACGCGCGTTGTCTTTTTCAGCCACATCACAACCGTCACCGGAGTCGTGCTGCCCGCCAAGCAAATCTGTGCTCTCGCTCGCGGCAAAGGAGTGATCTCAGCCGTCGATGGCGCGCACGTTCCGGGAATGATGCGCCTGAATTTGCATGACCTCGGCTGCGACATGTATTCCTCTAGTCCGCACAAATGGCTGCAGGCTCCCAAAGGTTCCGGTTTTCTTTACGTGCGCGACGAGATGATCGACCGCCTCTGGAACACCATCGCCACCGAAGGCTGGGACGACGTCAAGCTCCGGGCCGAACGTTTTCAGCGCATCGGCAGTTCAAACGTCCCTGCACTCTGGGGATTGCGCGCTTCCGTCCAACTCGCCAACGACATTGGGATGGAGCGCATCGAAAAGCGTCAGCGCGAACTGTGCGATTACATTCTGGCGGCAATGGTCAAGCGCGGCGCCCAGTCCTGGACATCGCCCGACCGTTCCCTGCGCTGCGCAATTGCCACCGTCAACGTTCCCGCTGTTCCTCGCATGGAACTGGAAAACTGGATGTGGAAAGAAAAGAAAATCCGCATCCGCGGCGGCGATCCTAATAAGCTGCGCTTGTCCACGCCCTATTACCTGTCGAAGGCCGACATTGACCGGTTCCTGGACGCGTTCGACGAGTTCAAGAAAAAGAGAGCCTAACAGCGGATGCGCAGGTCTCAATCACAGATCACGGCGCATCGTATGGCTGTCTGCGCGTTCTGCGGGATGCTCGCGCCTGCGTTGATCATTGCCCACGTCGCTGGGAACGCTTTCGCCGGCGAACCTCCGAAGCCTCAGGCCAGCGAGCCTTCTCGTATCCCCAAGCCGCCGGAAACTTTCCCGCTCACGCAATTCTATGACGTTCCCAATCCCTTGCCGGCAGGCAAGCCCGGCGATCTGATCCGTTCGCAACCGTTGACGAATACATGTTGCCGGTCGACGTATCCGCCGTGCGAATTCTCTACCACTCAGTTTCAGCCGCAGGCGAGGATGTCGCCGCCTCCGGTGTTGTGCTCATGCCCTACGGAACTCCACCTCGCGAAGGCTGGCCCGTGATCGCCTGGGCACATCCATTTATTGCCACCTCGCGTCTATGCGCTCCTTCGCTGATGCGCCGGTTGCATGAAGCTCCCGTATTCAGCATGTACATCAATCTGGGCTACGCGGTCGTCGCGACCGATTATGTCGGGTTGGGCACCTCGTTTCGCAATGCCTTCACCGACGGGCAGTCGAACGCCACCGACGTGATTAATTCCGTGATCGCACGCGCAAGGCCGTGCCTCAACTCGGCCCAAAATGGGTGACAATCGGCGAAGCCGACGGCGGAGCGGCCGCCCTCACCGTCGCGGAATTGGAGAGCTCGATGGGCGCTTCCGGCTTTCTAGGTAGCATCGCTATCTCGGGCGACTTGTCGGATTCGATCAAGCGACTCTCCGAGGAAAACTGGAACGACCGATTCGCGTTCTTAGCCTTCGGGATCAAAACGGTATACCCGCCATTCAAACTGGAAGACGTGTTCACCGCCCCCGGTCTTGCAAGGTACCAGTTGGCGAACCAGTCTTGTTCCACTCCCGCTTTGGAGAAACCACCCGCTCTGCGTGAGATGTTGAAACCCAACTGGCAAAGCAATCCGTTGGTCCAAAGATTTCTCGATCGGAATACCCTCGCCCGTAAGCCTGCGCGGGTGCCTCTGCTGATCGTCAATACAGGAGACGCAAAAGGGCCCGACTCAACGGCTCCCCAGGTCGTCGCCCGAATGTGCGGACAAAAAGATCTCGTCGATTTTGAAACCTATCCCGGACAGGACCCCACAAGCCTGATGGGCGTCTCGATTTCGACCCCAGATTTCGTGGATCAAAGCCAGATTCGAAGGCGGCAGCGCCCCGAACACTTGTCATTAACGCCCCATTATCAAATAGTAAACAGTGAGTTTTCTGGATTCCCCTCAGACCTGGCACCCGAGGCCTGCTTCTTATGTCCACCGGAACCAGCGCAGCGCCAGAACAAATGAAATCCCGCCCCAGATCGCGAGCACGAGCAGGCGTCCCGATTGCGAAGCCAGCGGGGCTCCTTCGGTGATGGTGGCTCGCAGCGCATCATTCAGTGCGGTCAGCGGAAGAGCCTTGATAAATGGGTGCGCAATGGCCGGAAATCGCTCGTAAGAGAAGAACACGCCGGAGAAAATCCACATCGGCATCATGACCAGGTTGATCAGGCCAGAGACGCTTTCGATTTTTTGCGCGCGGCAAGCCGTGAGCAAGCCGACTCCGCCGAATGCCACCGCGCCAATCGAACCAAGTACAACGACTGACAGGATCGAGCCTGCAACACGCATGTGAAACACGAGTACCCCAAAGCCGAGAAGCAACCCGACTTCGATCACCATCAGCACAAGCCGGCTGCTGATGAGTGCCAGCAGAAAGTCGGTCCGGCGCATGGGCGTCGCCAC
>JBELAC010000224.1:0-8080 GCA_049509215.1 Terriglobales bacterium | reverse complement strand
CGGCCTGCCAACCGTCCTCCGTCGAGGAATCCGGATGTAATTTCCGAACCTCCTCGACCCGAGCCGTAATTTGATCGGCGGGCGCGGGTTGCGAGGGCCGCAGCTGTTCCTTGAGGAGTTCCTGGTCAATCAGCCGGTCCAGCGCCGCCTGTCGCTCCTCTCTCGTAAATGAATCCGGGGCCCTGCCATTGACCAGCGCCTCGAAAGCGATTTCTTCCTCCCAATCGCTCTGCAAAAGCACATGTCCATTTACGTTTGTCACCACCCGATCCACGATCGGGCCGCTCCAGGAAGCCGTCGCCATGATCAAAACCAGCGCAGCCCTATACGCGCTATGTTTCCAGGATTTCATTTGCCCGAGTGGCCCCAACCCGTGCGTCATCAGAAAGACTGCCCGACGCTGAAAGAAAAATTAAAATGCCCGGCGCGTTGCGCACTGAATACTCCGGTCTGGATCCCGGTCGACGAGGTCGTGATGTTGTAATAGCTGGGAAAGGCCGGTGGATTCAGATTGTATCCGAAATCAAAGCGCAACGGTCCGATCGGCGTTTGGTAGCGCACGCCCAACCCGACGGCATGCGACACATAATTGTAATTGCACTGCTCGTGCGTAGCCCAGTGAAAACACAGGTCGGGATCGGGTTGATGCCATCGCCCCAAACTGGGTAGCATTTCCTGCGGTCTCGCAAAGACGTTGCCCATATCTTCAAAAATGGTAAATCCGATGTTGTCGTGAAGATAGGGCACCATGACGTTGGGAAAGCGCAGTTCGAGATTATTCAGAAATACGGCGCTCCCACCTACCGGAAATCCGGTAAATGGATCGCGCGGCCCTGCTTGGTTTAACCCGAAACCCCGATGAGAGTTGCCGCCGCCGCTGAAAAACCTCTCCGGCAAAGGAATCAAACCGTGATCTGCCGGCGCGCTTTGGGCCGGATCCAGCACAACCGTGCCCCCGAAAGGATTCTCCACTCCAACACTCGTGGAACGGGCAAACACAAATCTTCGGCCGCGAGTCCGGCTGCGGCCAAACGAATAATAAGTCGAGTTCTTGATCAAAACCCTGCTGAAATTGGCTTCCGAGCCGAAATAGCTGGCCGCCACCCCTCCTTCCACCGTCGTATAGCTTCCGCGTGTACTCTCCAGGTCGTTATCCCGCCGGTTGCGGATGTAAAGAAAATTCGGAATGCCAACTCTCGTCGGCGTCGACAACAAGGGAATCAGGTTGCTCGACACTTCAATGTTTGATGCCTTGACCCGGCGGTAGCTGAAACCATAAGAAATCGTGGTCAAGTCCCGGTCACCCACTCGGTACAACACCTGCAGATTACGTAAACTCCCCTCCAGCCGCTCGGAGGTGAAGGTGGACACGTCCACCGTGTTGTCGTAGAAAATTGTGGCTGACAAATGCAGGTCATCGCGGTTTAACAATTTTGGGATGTCATAGTTCACCAGCACTCTCTGTTGCAGCCGGCTAAGGTTGGTCTTCGCCGTCAGTGTCTGGTCCCGGCCGCCCACGTTGATGCGATTCATGCCCAGCAATACTCTGGGGCTGACGCCGGTTTGCCCCAATGGCTGGTTGGTGCCAATCGCGGGCTGGCCGGTTTCAAACTCGAAACCAGCTCCGTAATCAAACGTGTACCGCTTCGCTTCGCTGGTGGTGATGAGGACGTTCTTTCTCGATTCGGTCCCATCCGGGTTCTGGATCGCCGTGTCTACTTCGCTGAACAGCCCCAGATCATAGAGCCGCCGCTGCGTCTCCAACATGTCCTGCTGGCTGAGCGGTTCTCCCCGATGCACCCGCAGCGATCTGCGTGCTACGCCCGGCCGTGTGTGTTGCAGCCCATCCAGAAAAACCTGATTGACGAAAAATTGCTCCCCCTCGTGGATCGCAAAAGTCACGCCCACCCGTGGCCGTCCGTCCGGTCCCGTGGGCGCAGCGACGTAGGCTACGTCAATGCTTGCGTTAGGAAAACCATGGTCGAAAAATCTTCCTAACATCGTATCGCGATCATCAGCCAGACTCGATTCGTCAAAACCCTGCCCTTCCGCGGTCGAAATCTCGGGAAGCTGCTCTTGCGGAAGCGCGTAGTTGCCTTCGATTCGCACCCATGCAACCCGCGTCTGCGGACCTTCCTTGATCGTGATCTCAATCGCCAGCAGCGACGGATCACCTTGATACTTGCGGATGAGCTTGCCGTTGACATCGGCCTGCCGAAAGCCACTCCCCCGATACAAGCCGCGAATGCTATTCACATCCTCTTCGAGCAGCACTTCGTTATAGCGCCCGTGACTGAAAAGACGCCCGGCAGCTTGTTCCTGTAAGCGCGCGCGAATCAAATCCTCCGGAAAATAACGGTTTCCCAGAATTCGAATTACCGCCAGTTTGTGTCTTTCTCCCGGATCGATCGTATACACGACCTCCAGGCGCTTGCCCTCCTGCACGCTGTGCTGGCTCACGACCACAGCGGCCTCGAAATAACCCAGCGTCTGCAGGTGGTTCTGAATGTTGCGGCGTCCTTCGTTCAGGAGATCGTCGTCCACCGAACCTTCCTCGTAGATCGGCACCAGCCGCCGCAGCGTGTGGCTGCTCAACTTGAACCCTTCTGACACGATCTCCACGACTGGGCCGCGATCGATCTTGAAGTTGTAGTCCACCGCGTTCCGCTCCGGGCGGTAGACACGGTCGGCGAGCGAGACCTGGGCGAGAAGCCGATCCTCCTTCTGATAGCGAGCACGGATGCGCTGCAAGGCGCGGGTGATGCGGCTTGAAATGACCCGGTCGCCCGAGTGCAGCTTCGCTATGTCCTTAATCTCACTTTTCGAATAGCTTGCGTCACCCTCAACCGAAACCTCCCCGACCACGGCGCGCGCTCCCGGCGCGATCTGGAAACTTAAGTTAACTTGGTGCTGAGTGTCGTCGCGCTGCTCCGAAGCCGTTATCTTTGCCTCGTGAAAACCGTTTTCTTCCAGAACACGCCGAATCCCTGCAACCGCGTTGTCAATTTTTTCCCCGGAATACAGCTCGCCCAGTTGCAGGCGCGTGGCGCTCACCAGTTGCGTCGGCGACGGATTCGTGGAAACACCTTCCACTTTCACCATGCCCATGAATAGGTTGGCTACAGTCAGAAGACGCAGCCTGATTCCGGTAGTTGGAGTGCGGTTCACTTCTGCTTGGATATCCGAAAAACGTCCGCTGGCAAATAGCGCCTTCATGGCGTCGCGCAA
This sequence comes from Terriglobales bacterium, assembly GCA_049509215.1. GTDB lineage: Bacteria > Acidobacteriota > Terriglobia > Terriglobales > Acidobacteriaceae > Acidiflorens. Next base: position 4,852 of record JBELAC010000224.1, on the reverse strand, counting down.
TGTGTCGCGGGTGAGCGGGTCGCCGATCTTGAGCGAAGTTGCGGCCAGCAGTGCCGCCGCCTCGTCGGGCGGAACTCCCGGCAGTTCGATTTCATCGATCGTCAGGCCCAGGTAAGCATTGATGGCTCCGAACTGTGATGCCGCGTCGTCTGGTTGCTGTGTTACCCCCGGCGCACTTTGCGCCTGGCCCATTTGGAGAAGCCATACAGCTGCCATGAAAACAAAGAGCAGGGACTTCGCGGCACTCGTTCGTTGCAAAATCTTCCTTCCCGCCCCGCGTCCATCGCAATCGACACTTCTCAAGTTCGATGAACGGTTCACCGGCACACGTTGCTCGCTGGAAAGAAGTTTGACAACCGCAACCTATAATACTGGCTGGGAAGCGCGTGGAAGGTAATCGCTTTGGGGCGGAACGCTTGTAAACTAAGGGACTTGGATGTGACACGTTGATCGAAGACGATCGTTACTCTCGCCAGATCCTCTTCCAAGAGATTGGCTCGGACGGCCAGAGCAAGCTGTCCAAAGCTCGCGTTGTCATCATTGGCTGCGGCGCCACTGGCTCCGTCCTGGCTTCCTTGTTGGCTCGGGCCGGTGTCGGAATGCTCCGCATTGTCGACCGCGATTACGTTGAACCCAGCAATCTTCAGCGCCAGTCATTGTTCGATGAGAATGACGCCCGCGAATCTGTACCCAAGGCAATCGCTGCCGCCCGCCAGATCGCCCGCTTCAATTCACAGATTACGCTCGAGCCACACGTTGCCGACTTGATTCCCCAGAACCTCGATTCCCTGCTCGCATCAACCGGTCTTATTCTGGATGGCACCGACAATTTCGAAACCCGCTACCTGATCAATGACTACGCGATCAAGAACTCGGTTCCCTGGATTTACGCTGCCGCTGTCGGCAGCTACCTGGTCACCATGAACATCCTGCCGGGCGAAACCGCCTGTCTTGCGTGCATTTTTCCCGAATCTCCCCGCGGCACCGTCGAGACCTGTGAGACCGCCGGCATTTTGAATTCCGCCGTCAATCTGGTCGCGTCGATTGCGGCCACCGAAGCATTGAAACTTCTGGTTGGCCAGCCGTCAAAGTTGCGGCGCACCTTGCTTTCCTGGGACGTCTGGAGCAACCAACACGCGGAGGTCTCCGCATCTGCTCCTCGCTTCGGCTGCCGTGTTTGTGGCCAGCGCGAATTTGTTCATCTGGCCGGAGAAGGCCGACCTCACATCACGCTCTGCGGACGGAACTCCGTGCAGATTCATGAGCGTGATCGCCCGGTCGATTTTGCCGAGATCAGTGGCCGCCTTCAGCCTCTGGGTCAGGTCCGCCACAATAGCCTGATCCTCAAGTTCTGGCGTGATCCCTACGAAATCACCCTCTTCCCCGACGGCCGCGCCATCATCAAAGGCACCACCGACACAGCGGTTGCGCGCAGTTTGTACGCCCGCTATGTGGGCAGTTAGTGAGCACAATCAACCCCGAAAGTCCTTGACTGGCGCACCATTCCATTGCAGGTTGTGCGCACGAGTTTTCACAAGTCGCGAGTCGCAGTCGCCCTGAATTCCTGGATTTCCAGCCGAGACCACCCTGAATACCCGATCATCGCCGGTTCCGAGTCTTCCCAAGCGTCTGGCACGCAACCTGCACGCAAACCACCAGCGAAATATCCCCTTGTGGAGGTAAGTATGCGACCCTGTTTGGTTCTGATTGGAGTGGTTTTGATCGCCGTTGCAGCCTTTGGCCAGCAGCCCGTTCCACGAACTTATGGTGGCTGTGTTTACGGATGCGGCCCTTACGTCCCGCTTCTGACCACCCCGATGATCTCTCTGGAAACGGTATCACCGAACCCCGTCGGAGCAAGGAACGCTACGACAGGTCTCGTGGCCGGTGCGACCAATTCGACGCTCTCACAACTGGAGGGCTCGGGAAGCTCTGACTACACAGTAGCCGTCTGGTACCAGGGCGGCGCTCCGCTGACCACGCGAGATGTCAATCTTCTTCCCGAACCGATCGGTCGCGAAATGCGCTCCATGCATGGCGGCATGCCGGAAGAACGCGGCTCGTGCGAAATAAACGGGCCAGAGAATGCCCGCCATGAGTCACGCCGGCAGTGGTCGTACTTCACCGGCTCCGAATACACGACCGACCTTGCGAAGGTCGCCAAGGGACCCGGCGCGGGCCCCCACGCCTACACCAACGCCGACGTTACCCGTCAGAACGACAAAAACGGCAACGTTCACTACGACGGCAAAACCGAAAAAATCCAGTAGCGGACGTTCTTCGGCTGAATGTCTCAAGCTCTCGGCCACGCCATCGAAACGGCTGCCGAGGGCTTTTTTGTCCTAAGCTAAATCCCTGATCGTTCCGCACTCCAGCGTTTTCTCCGATAAAATCCTGCCTGTCGTTTCGCAGAGGATAATCATGCGCAATCTCGCCCTCGCCGTCCTCGTAGTTCTTGCCTGTTCGGCCACTCTCGCCTCACAGACTCTCTCGCCGTTAGTGCGCCCTTTCGTGAAGGTCGATGCTCCCGTGATCGCGTTGACCCACGTGCGCGTGATTGATGGCACCGGTGCTCCCGCCCGCGAAGACCAGACCCTCGTGATTTCCAAAGGAAAGATCGAGTCAATATCCGACAGCGCCTCGGCCAGTATTCCGAAGGATGCGCAGGTCCTCGATTTGCACGGCTACTCCGTCATCCCCGGCCTGGTCGGTATGCACGACCACATGTTCTACCCGATGGGTAACGGCATCTTCGGCGAGATGGCATACAGCTTCCCACGGTTGTACCTAGCTGGTGGCGTAACCACCATCCGCACCACGGGTGCCCTCGAGCCCTACACCGACCTGGAACTGAAAAAGCAGATCGACGCCCGCCAAACTCCCGGCCCGAAGATCCACGTCACCGGCCCTTATCTGGAAGGTGCAGGCAGTTGGGCCGTGCAGATGCATCAACTCACCGGCCCGGACGACGCAACCAAGACTGTCAACTTCTGGCTCGACCAGGGCGTCGACAATTTCAAAGCCTACATGTTCATCACTCCGGACGAACTGTCGGCCGCCGTGGATGCCGCGCACAAGCGAGGTGCTAAAGTGACCGGGCATCTTTGCGCCGTCGGCTTCCGCGAAGCCGCCGCCATTGGCATCGACGATCTGGAGCACGGCTTGCTCGTTGACACCGAATTCTATCCCTGGAAAAAACCCGGCAAGTGTACCGACAAATCCGACTATGAGCTCATTTCCAAACTCGATGTCCAAAACGGCCCCTTGCACGACACGATCCTTGACCTCGTTCAGCACCACGTTGCGGTCACCTCAACCCTGCCTGTATTTGAAATGAGTGTCCCGGGACGTCCCACCATCCAGGAACGTGTTCTCGATGCTTTGACCCCCGACGCCCGCAGCACACTGCTCAAGAAAAAGATGCTCGCCGGAGATGCGGACACGATCCGCCAGTGGTACCACGCCGACTCCTCGCCCTGGCCGGCAGCCTTCAAGAAAGAGATGGAGTTCGAGCACGCTTTCGCCCAAGCCGGAGGTTTGCTTCTCGCCGGGCTCGATCCCACCGGCATGGGCGGCGTGATCGCAGGCTTCGGCGATCAGCGTGAAGTAGAGCTGCTGGTCGAAGCCGGATTCACCCCGCTCGAGGCTATCCACGTCGCAACCGCGAACGGAGCCCAGTTCCTCGGCGAATTAGACCGCATCGGCACCATCGCCGCCGGCAAGCAAGCCGACTTGGTCGTGATCAAAGGCGATCCCTCGAAGCAAATCGAAGACATCGAGAAGGTCGAAACCGTCTTCAAGGATGGCATCGGCTACGATTCCGCCAAGCTGATCGAATCGGTCCGTGGCATGGTCGGGAGCCGCTAGATAGGTTTCGCCACTCCCGCTCGCGTTTTTTCGATCGGGCGATGGCCGATCACTCGATGGCCCGGTAGACTCTGATCTGCTATCTTCGTTCCGTTGTCTTTCACCCAACAAAAATAGCGCTGCTTCTTCGGTTTGAAGCGGCCGAGGATGATTCCGTAATGGCTGATGCAGTTGGCTCCGATCCCTCACGCCTTCGGACCGTTTCTGGAGCTACAGCTCCGGATTCCCTGGGATTCTTCCATCCATCCCGACGTCCCTACCGCTTCACCATCCTGATGTTCATCAGCCTGATTGTGATGGGAAGCTATTTTGCCTACGACAGCATCGGCGCTCTCGCGCCCACGCTCATTGAGGATCTGCATCTGAGCCGCAGCACCATCGGCAACCTCTACACGGCCTACTCCGTGGCCGCCATCGCCATCGTTTTCTTCGGGGGCATGCTCTATGACAAGCTCGGCCCGCGCCGTTCGAGTCTCCTGTTCTGCATTCTGGTCCTGGTGGGCGCCACCATCGTCGCCCTCGCTCAGTCGCGGTGGCAACTCTTCGCGGGGAGGTTAATCTTCGGCGGCGGATCGGAGGCGCTGGTCGTGGTGCAAAGCGCGATCATCAGCCGCTGGTTCAAGGGTCGTGAGATGGCGCTTGCCTTTGGCGTCGCTCTCACCATCAGCCGTATCGGAACTCTCTTCAGCTTCAATACCGAAGAACTCATCGCTCGCTATTTCGGAAGCTACCGAGTAGCACTTTGGGCAGCGGCAGGCTTCTGCCTGTTCTCTGTGCTCTGCAATCTGGTCTACAACGCCATGGACCTGCATGGCGAGAAGGTGCTCGCGCTTCCGAAGCCCGAGGGTGGCGACAAAATCGTCTTCTCCGACATCCGGAAGTTCAACTCTTCCTACTGGTACGTTGTCTTCCTCTGCGTCACCTTCTATAGCGCCATCTTCCCCTTCACGGCCCTCGCCACCGACATGTTCCACGACAAGTGGGG
>JBELAC010000223.1:0-8188 GCA_049509215.1 Terriglobales bacterium | reverse complement strand
AAACCGCGCCGCCCATCCCGCGACGTGAATCACCCGATCGCGATACACCACCGAATCTCCATCCGGAGCCAGGGCCCGCCGCAGCGTCACATCAGGATCAAGCGAGCGAGTCTGATCGAAATAAACAATCCGCAGCCGGTCCGCCCGCCGAATCCCGCCGCTCGTCGGAGCAATCTCCCCCTGCACCAGACGCAGCAGAGTCGTCTTCCCGCTCCCGTTCGGGCCGACCAGTCCAACCCGCATCCCCGCCGTGATGGTGAAGGTCAGATTCTCGAAAAGTGTGCGAGATCCGGCACCAGCCGCGTCGCCCTTCGTGCGTGTGTCTGTTTTCGCGCCCGCCGTTGCTACCTCATCGATCGCGAAAGAAACATTCTCCAATTCGACCAACCGCTTGGTCTTTCGATCCGTTGCCGAAAAATCAATCTGCGTCGAGAGCGATCGCGTTCGATCGTTCAAGTCGGCCAGTTCATTCATCAAATCTCCGGCCTTGCCAATCCGCGCTTTCGATTTCCTTGTGCGCGCCTTGGCCCCGCGCCGCAGCCATTCAATCTCGCGATGCACCAGATTTTCCAGCGCCTCCTGCCGCAGCGCCTGCGCGTGTAAAAACTCTTCTTTCTTTTCGAGAAACGAGCTGTAATTCCCGCGCACGCGCAGCGACCCGTTCGGATAAATCCGGTTCAACTCCACCATGTCGGTCGTCACGTTCTCCAGAAAATATCGGTCATGGCTGACCACCACACTCGCGAACGACGCCGTCTCCAGCAATTCTTCCAGCCACTCGATCCCCAGCAGGTCGAGATGATTCGTCGGCTCGTCCAGCAGCAAAATATCCGGATGCTGCACCAGCGCCTCCACCAGCGCCAGCCGCTTCTGCCATCCTCCGGATAATTCCGCCGCACCCTTGTCGAGATTGTCGAACCCAGCGCGCCCCAGTGTTTCCGCAAACCGCGCTCCCCGCTCCGATCCATGCACTCCGCTGCGGTCAAGAGCCGCGTCAATCACCGACCGAACCGTAGCCTCAGCCGGAAATCGCGAATCCTGTTCGACATAACAAAGCCGCGTCCGCTTGCGCACCGCAACTTGTCCGCTGTCCGGCTCGACCTGATCTGCAAGAATGCGCAGCAGCGTCGACTTCCCCGACCCGTTCGGCCCGATCAGCCCAATGCGATCGCCTTCCGAGATCGTGAACGACACATTCTGAAAGAGCGGCTTGGCTCCGAAAGCTTTCGACAACTCCTGCGCGTTAATAAGAGGTGGCAATGCGGGGACTCCGGTTTTAGTGATTTAGCCCAGTTTTATTAGTCTGAAGTCCATGAAATAACTCTGTCATCCCGATCGGAGCGAAGGGGAGGGACCCTGCGCTTCAATTCTTCCCACGTAAACGTGCGTTCGCCGAATCATGCAACGAACTCAGACTCAGGACACTAGAAAGTCGAACGATTCAGCTAGACTTCGCAGCCTTAAGATCCTCGCCAGCCTGCTCAAGATCCGCAAGCCGCCCGAGGTCGCGCCAATAATACTGATCCGCGCGAAACGCCTGGATATCTTCCCCCTGCCCGGCCAGCCGCAGATACGAGGTAATAATGGAGAATGGACCTTGTTCCGCGAGCTTATCCAGCAGTCGCGGTGAGATGATGTGCACTCCCGAAAATGCCAGCGGCACAACTTTCCGGGACGCCCGCACAATCTCCGCCGTAGCAATCTTCCCAATCCGCCGACCGCAAAGATGACCCTGTTCGTCGAACAGAAGATAGCGCGACGTCTCCCGATCCTGCGCCGCGAGCGTTGCCAAGGCCTGGCCCGCCGCATGCGCTTCCGTCATGCGCGCCAGGTCAATCGTGCTCAGCACGTCCACGTTATGCACCAGAATCGGTTCTTGCGGATTTCCAGCGCCCGCCAAAAAGAAATGCGCCGCTTTTTTCAGCCCGCCGCCCGTGTCCAGCAAAACATCTTCGCGCGACACATCAACATGCATCCCAAAGTTGTCGTTCGCCTTCAGATATTCGACCAGTTGCTCGGCCAGATGATGCACGTTGATGACAACATCGCGGACTCCAAACTCGCGCACGCGCGTCAAAACGATTTCCAGCAGCGTCCGCCCATTGATCTCAACCAGCGCTTTCGGCCGGTCGTTGGTCAGCGGGCGCAGCCGTGCTCCCAGGCCGGCGGCAAAAATCATCGCCTTCATTGCCGTCGCACCTTCATTGCCGGCCCGCCTCATTCGCCGCCACTGATTCCGCTTTTTCCAGCTCCCGGTGATGCAGAATGACTTCCACCCCACTCGCCACTCGCAGATGCCTAGCCAGCAACTCGGCAAGATACACGCTCCGATGCTGCCCGCCCGTGCACCCGAACGACACCATCAGATCTTTGAACCCTCGGCTCTGATAGCTGCTCACGCTCGCATCCACCAGCGCGACCACATTCGCCGCAAACTGCCGCACATTCTCCTGCTGGTCCAAATACTCAATCACCGCAGCATCCCTCCCCGTCAGGGCCTTATAACGCTCCTCGCGCCCGGGATTCGGCAAGCTCCTCGCATCGAAGATAAACCCGCCGCCATTGCCCGTTTCGTCTTTCGGCAAGCCCCGGTGAAAAGAGAAACTCAACACGCGCACGGTCAGTTTGTTCGTCGCCGACGCCACTCCCTGCAACTTCTCCGACGCAACCATCGCCTTGAACGCATCCGTAAGCGTCGGCAGCGCAATCGGCAGTTCCACGTTATGCAGAAGCCAGCGGATGTTCCTCAGTGCATAAGGCACGCTCTGCAGAAAATGCGTCTTACGTTCGTAAAACCCCCGGAACCCGTACGCACCCAGCGCCTGCATGATGCGCACGTAAACGTATGGATAGTAATCGTGCATGAAGGCCGCACGCTCATCGCTTGCGTTCCCGCCGTTCGCCTTCGCCCCGCCGGCACTTGCCCCGGTGAAGTTGCCGAGCGCATCCAGATAGAGCTCCAGCAACTGCCTTCTCATCTCCGGCGGCAAATCAGCCTTGGCGTCATAGAGAAGAGACGCGATATCGTATTGCAGAGCGCCCTTGCGTCCTCCCTGATAGTCCAGAAAAAAGGGCTCGCCCCCGACCAGCATGATGTTGCGCGACTGAAAATCGCGATACAGAAAGTAGTCGCGCGGCGCGCTCAGCAGAAATTTCGTGAGCCGGCTGAAATCGTCTTCAAGCGCCTGCTCGTTGAATGGAATCCCCGCCAGCCGTAAGAAGTAATATTTGAAATAGTTGAGGTCCCACGCAATCGACTGCCGGTCAAAACTTGCCCGCGGATAGCATACCTTGTAGTTCAGATCGCGCCCGGCCTCCACCTGAAATCGCGGCAGCAGCGCCACGACTTTGCGGTAAGGTTCCACGGCCGGCGCGGCAATGGTCGCGCCATCCCGATTCTTCGACAGAAATTCGAACAGCGTCGTATCGCCCAGATCCTGCTCAAGATAAGCTCCCTGGCTTAAATCTTCCCCATAGATCTCGGGCACCGGCAGACCATGCCGCCGGAAATGCCGCGAGAACTCCAGGAACGCGACATTTTCTTCGCGCACATCATAAAGAATGCCAATTGCCGTAATTGCTTCGCTCGCCGCTCCCGTCGACAAACGCACAATCTTGCGGCCCGAGCCGCTCAATTGCCCAGCCAGCGGCTGAACACGAGTTGGGAATACCCCGAACCTCTGTTCGAACAGTCTTTTCAGAACGTCCATCGGCTGATGTCCATCGAAATTTCCACGGGATGCATTAAAGATACCATCGCAGACGCGCCCCGGTGGCAAAAGCCAACTCCCGCCGCCTTTTCCGCACTCCCCGACCATCTCACTTGCTTTGTATAAACTTTCATAAACCAGTAACTCCCCCTTAACAAACCTCTTCTACGCTAGCCCCTCAGGGCGGCTTTGCCTGTCTTCGACCGTGGCGAGGCCCATAATCGCAATAGCTCCGGAGGATGATCGGCGCCAGTAGATTTCATGCGTGTTGCCTTGCTTTTCGGGCATGAAAACCCCCATAACTGCTTTATTATTTCTACTAACCGGACAGACCCAATGGTTCGATTTCGAGGTATCAATATGCTTCCACCGACTAGAGCTGTCGTGTTTCTAATCGCATTGGCGCTCGGTATCAGTGCTTCCCTCTGCGCGCAGAATGTCGTTCTGACCGGAGCCCTCAGCGGCCGGGTAACCGACCAGACCGGAGCCGTAGTGCCGGGAGCCGCCGTCGTTGCCCGCAATCTCGCCACCGGCGTCGAACAATCTCTCCTGACCGACCAGTCCGGACTATATCGCTTCCCGGTGCTCATGCCCGGCACTTACTCCATCACCGCCAGCATCAAGGGATTTTCCGACGTCGAAGCCCTCGCCCGCGTGCTCGTCGGCAGCACAACCTCGCAGGATCTGAAGTTACGGGTGGGTGCCAGTACTGACGTCGTCAAAGTCGCCGGAACCACTCCGCTGTTTCGGCCCGAAGAATCTTCTTCCAGCACCGTGCTCGATCGCCAGTTGATTGACGACCTCCCGCTCAACGGTCGCAAGTACACCGACTTCGTAACACTCACTCCGAACACCAGCTACGACGGCGACACCGGACTCGTCAGCATTGGCGGACAGCAGGGCGGCGAGGATTCCGGCTACGCCAATGGCAACGGCTCTACTTCCTTCACCGTCGACGGCAGCAACGCCACCAACAATTATTTTTCCGACATCCTCGGCCGCTACCGCATCCCCTACCTTTATGGCGAAGAGGCCATCCAGGAATTTCAAGTCTCCGTCAGCCCCTACTCCGCGGTCTACGGCGGCGCAGCCGGATTCGTCAACGCCGTCACCCGCTCCGGCAGCAATGCTTTCCACGGCAGCGCCTTCTACTACAATCGCAACTCGGCTTTCGAAGCGAATGACGCTCTCGATAAATCTGTCGGCAACCCGAAACCGGAAGACAATCTGCAACAGTTCGGCGCGGCCGTCGGCGGCCCGATCCTGCGCAATCGTCTGTGGTTTTTTGTGGACTACGAGCAGCAGCTCCGCAACAATCCCATCCCTGTCATTAATTCGGCGTTGTCGACGAACTCCTCGAACCTGGCTGGTTTTCTGGACAACAATTTTGGAATCACGCCCGGAACCGTCCTGCCCGCGCCCAATGGCGCCCTGCCCGTCCCGAACATCGACACCGACGCCACCGTGGCCAATGGCCCCAGCGATCCCTTATATCCCCTCTATCTCCAGCAAGTGTCGAACACCATCCTTGCCCTGAACTCTAATCTCGGCACACGCCCCCGCAAGCGCAATGACTTGGTCGTGACGCCCCGCCTCGATTATCAGCCCACGTCCCGCGACGGCCTCTTTCTCAGCTTCAACGTCAATCGCTTCAACTCCCCCGGCGGCGTCATCACCGATCCCACCGTCGGTAATTACGGACTTCAAACCCTGGCCGACGCCTACGTGCACGCATTCCAGGCAAGCTTCGGATGGACCCACACCTTCTCTCCGCGCCTGCTCAACGAATTCCACGCCAGCACCTCGCAGGATAACGAAATCTCGATCCCCACGGGCCTCGCTCCCAACACTCCCACCGTTATCCTGGATAGTCCCGCCGCGTTCATTCTCGGCAACGCTCCGTTCTCCGTCGGACGTGTTTTCGAACGCCAGTACTCCTTCGCCGACCGCATTGACTACGTGATCGGCAAGCATACTCTGCAGTTTGGTTTCGATTTCACCCGCTCGTTCGACGCCGATACCAACGACGGCGGCGCCGATCCCAACGAAGCCGTCGACTTCGGCTCGCCTCTCGGCAGTTATGAATTTTCCAATCTCGAATACTTTGCTCTTGGCGAATACAGCACTTTCTCTCAGGCCGCTGGGAACCCGAGGTTCTCTTTCGCCGTCCCCTATTACGGTTTCTACGTACAGGATTCTTTCCGCGCCTTGCCGCAGTTGACGCTCGAAATGGGCCTGCGTGAGGACTTCCAGGTTTACCCGCAGCCCGCGGAAAACCGTGCCTTCCCGCTCACGGGCCAGTATCCCAACCAGTTCCGCCGTCTTGCCCCGCGTTTCGGATTCGCCTGGCAGCCCGTTTCCAAGACCGTCGTGCGTGGAGGTTTCGGCCAGTTTTACACCAACATGAACGGGCTCAACTATCGCAATGCCGTCGTCTCCAACGGACTCGCCTCGCAGCAGACCGAAGCGAACGCCTCCTATACCTCCAGCATCGGTACTCCGAACCAACAGGTTCCGACCTTCCCCAATATTCTTCCCACGAGTTCTCCGCTCTTCGCGGCCTCGCCCGACATCTCCCTGGTCTCGCCGCAGTTCCGAGCGCCGTATATCTTGCAGGCAAGCTTGCAGGTCGAGCGCGAAATCTTCGAAAACACCACGCTGACCGTCGGCACCATGTGGAACCACGGCGTCCATCTGCTTTCCGGCAGCGCCTACGACGCAAACTTGAATCCCTTGCAGGGCACGACGACCTACACTGTCTGTCCGCCCAGCGCCGTCCATGTTTCCGACTGCAATGGCCGCACCGTCACTCTACCCACAATGGACAATGCCCTTCTCACCGACGGCCGCATCAACCCCAACTTCGGCGAGATCAACGAGCTCATCAGCCCGGGCCAAAACCACTACAACTCTTTGTTCGTCCAGGTGCAGCGACGCATGTCGCGCGGCTTCTCGATGCAGTTTTCCTACACGTACGCCAAGAGCATGATGCTCGATGGCATGGACTTCAACAATCAGTTCGACTTCAGCAACACGCACGCGCCGTCGCTGCTCGACCAGCGCCATCGTCTCTCGTTGGCCGCCGTCTACCAACCCCGCCTCGAAGGCCTCACCCGTTCTGACACGGGTCGCGCGCTGCTCGCCAACTGGAAGCTGAGCACGGTGATGGAGTTTTCTTCCGGCCGTCCCTATGCCGCCCTGCTGAGTCCAGCTTGCACCAGCCTCACCAATCCGGGCACTGTCCTGGCATCCGCCCTCAGCAGTTGCGGCCCACTGGTTGCGGGCAACCCTCCCGGAAACGACAACCTCAACGACACCGCCTTTAATCAGGACACTGCCAACACCGCCGGCGGCATCAATGGAGCCGGCCCCACGCCCGGCATAGGCTTGAATTCATTCAACGGCCCATGGTTGCAGCGCATCGACCTTGGCCTCGCCCGCAGTTTCAGAATCCGGGAAGGCAAGGAATTGGAATTTCAGGCGCAGGCCTTCAATTTGTTCAACCACGCCAATTATTACGTGCAGAACGGCAACGGCATCAACCAGCTCCAATACAATCCCGTCGGCTCCAAATGCGGGGACGGACTGAACTCCACGCAGCAGTGCTATCTGGTTCCCAACACTGGCGCCGGAAATTTCGGTGCGCTCCAGGAGATCAGCCCGAACGGCCTCCCCAGAGTCCTGCAGTTCGCCGTCAAATTCAGCTTCTAGTGGAAACCGTCAAGTTCAGCTTGTATTAGAGAAAGGCGCTGCCAAGCCTTCGTAGAGACGCGGCTTGCTGCGTTTCCCGACCCTGTGCGGTGCATTCGGAGATAGCACACCGTGCATATGAAACATCAATGACCAACGCCGCAAAGGGCAAGGTTCTCCCTCTGCGCCCTCGTCGTTCTCTGCGGTGAAAGCTTCTAAGCCACTTTGATTGGTTTGCTGCGCTTTACGGTTTGCAGAACTGTTGCGGGAAGGTGGACAACTCGCACTTGCGGATTTCTCTTGCTTTTCACTTGCACTGCAATTCCATTGTCTTCCGGATACGGTTCGGAAAGAACTTCAAATTCCTCACCATAAAGTCGAACTCGCCCCGATGTCGTATACCCAAGATGCTTGACCCGTGCACAAATTTCTAAGATGGATGGACTTTCAAGATTGCTCATGATAACCCCATTATACGTCCCAGCAACCGATCAGGACAGGGCCTCATCCCCTTGATTCCACGCATGATAGTAACGAAAGAAGATATTACCGTAGAGACGCAGCTGGCTGCGTCTCCCTACGGCCCGTTGGCTGTTGCCGAATCCCCTACGGGAGCGCTGCTCGCGCTCAACGCCGCCCTACTCTCGCGCTCTGTCTCCCGCCGCATCGTCTGTTGCAGCAGACTCCAGTCCCGCGCCACTACATTCTCCGAAACACCTCGCGCCGGACCATGCTTCAATTCCGCTTCCAGCCGCGCTGCCAGAATCCGTTCGACCATCTCCGGAGGC
>JBELAC010000222.1:0-8219 GCA_049509215.1 Terriglobales bacterium | reverse complement strand
AGCGGGCTTATCGCCAGCAGCTTGAGCAAAGGCAAACGACGACATCGAGACGGAAAGGGCGAGCGCGAACATCAAAGCCAGTACTTTTTTCACTGTTGTAACTCCTCCGAATTAATCGTGTGTACACACGAATCCCCCGAGAATGTACATGTGTTTTTCCCGGGATGTAGGGAATTGTAGAACACTGATCTCGATTTTTCCAAGCTTAATCGGCCACGTGCAGGCGCGGAAACGGAACAAAAATATGGGTTCTCCGGTGTCGGAGATCACAGACGCGGACCGGGAGCCGGGGTAAACTAACCAGCGCATGAGCGTGACGAAATCCGGAAAAGTCGGCAAAAACCGCCCCACACAGGACAAGGCGCATGATGTTCTGCGTACGGAGGGCCATCCCCTAGATGCAATCTTCACCCCCCACAGCGTTGCCGTGATCGGTGCGAGCGACCGACCCGGCAGCGTGGGGAGGGCCGTGCTCTGGAGCCTGCTTAGCAGTCCGTTTGGGGGGACGGTTTATCCCGTTAGCGACAAGCGCGCCAGTGTGCTCGGGATCAAGGCTTACAAGGACGTGGAACAGATTCCCGAGACGGTCGATCTGGCCGTAATCGTTACGCCGGCAGATAGTGTCCCGGCCGTGATTGGTCAATGCGTGGCCGCAGGGGTGCGGGGTGCAATCGTCATTTCGGCGGGATTCAAAGAGCACGGCGAGCACGGCAAGGAACTGGAACGCCAGATCCTGGAACAGCTGCGCGACAGCCAGATGCGGCTGATCGGGCCGAACTGCCTGGGCGTGATGAATCCGGTGAGCGGACTGAATGCGACCTTTGCTCCGAATATGGCGCGCCCGGGGAATGTGGCATTCATCAGCCAGAGCGGTGCGCTTTGTACAGCAATTCTGGACTGGGCCCAAAAGGAAGTTGTTGGCTTTAGTGCGTTCGTCTCGATTGGATCGATGCTCGACGTGGGGTGGGGCGACCTGATCGATTACCTGGGCAACGATCCGCGCACGCATTCGATCGTGATGTACATGGAATCGGTCGGGGATGCGCGAAGTTTCCTGTCGGCAGCGCGCGAGGTTTCGTTGAGCAAGCCGATTATTGTCATCAAGGCCGGACGAAGCGCGGCCGCGGCCCATGCCGCCGCATCGCACACGGGCACCCTCGCGGGGAGCGACGAGGTGCTCGAAGCGGCGTTTCGCCGCTGTGGCGTGCTGCGGGTCAATAACATCGAGGATTTGTTTTACATGGCGGAATCGCTCAGCAAGCAGCCACGGCCCAAAGGCCCGCGCTTGGCAGTCGTGACGAATGCAGGCGGCCCGGGCGTGCTGGCGGCGGATTCCATTATCAGCGTCGGAGGGGAACTGTCTGAACTGTCGCCGGAAACCCTCGAACAACTGAACAAGACGCTGCCGCCGCACTGGAGCCATAACAATCCGGTCGACGTGCTGGGCGACGCGTTACCGGATCGCTATGCGAAGGTGCTGGAAATTGTGGCCGCCGATGCGAATAATGACGGACTTCTGGCGGTGTTATGTCCGCAAGGGATGTCGCATCCGACGCTGACTGCGGAGCGTCTGGCGCCGCTCGCAAAAAGCACGGGTAAACCGGTTCTCGCCTGCTGGATGGGCGGCTCCGAGATGAGTGCGGGAACCGAAATCCTGAATCGCGCCGGGATCCCGACGTTTGCTTTTCCGGACGCGGCCGCGCGCATTTTTTACTACATGTGGCGCTACAGCTATTTGGTGCGCGGGTTGTACGAGACGCCCGTGCTGCCTCATGACGAAGGAGATCCGGACCGGGTGCGAGCGGAAGCAATCATTGAGTCGGTGCGCGCAAGCGGGCGCACGCTGCTGACCGAACCCGAGTCGAAGGAACTGCTCGCCTGTTACCACATTCCGACGGCTCCGACGCTGGAAGCGCACAGCGCGGACGAGGCCGCTGCCAGGGCTGATGAACTAGGCTATCCAGTGGTGGTGAAGTTGCTCTCGCATACGATCACGCACAAGACCGAAGTGGGCGGGGTCAAACTGAATTTGAGCACTCCGAACGCGGTGCGAAATGCATGGCGTGAGATTGAGACTTCGGTCCGAGAAAAGGCTGGAGCGGAGCATTTTCTCGGGGTCACGGTGCAGCCGTTCTTTCGGGCGGAGGGTTATGAACTGATCCTGGGGAGTACAGTTGATGCGCAATTCGGCCCGGTCATGTTGTTTGGGACGGGAGGCCAGCTGGTGGAAGTGTTCGGCGACCGGGCGCTCGCGTTGCCGCCATTGACCACGACACTGGCGCGCCGGTTCATGGAGCAGACAAAGATTTTCAAGGCCTTACAGGGAGTTCGCGGCCGCCAGGCGGTCGACATGCCCGCGCTCGAGGAACTGCTGGTCCGCTTCAGCCAGTTGGTTGCGGAGCAGCGGTGGATGAAAGAGATCGACATCAATCCCCTACTGGCCTCGCCCGATCGGCTGATTGCGCTGGATGCGCGCGTCGTCCTCTACCCGAAGGACACAAAAAAGGAGGACATTCCTCGCCTAGCCATCCGGCCATATCCGAAGAGGTATGTGCGAACCGGCGCGATGAAAAATGGGGAAGAAATTCTGGTGCGGCCGATTCGTCCGGAAGACGAGCCCTTGCTGGTGAAGTTGCATCAGGTCTTATCAGAGCGTACGGTCTACCTGCGTTATTTTCAGCCGTTGCGGCTGAGCCAGCGCACGGCTCACGACCGCCTGACGCGCATCTGCTACATCGATTACGACCGTGAGATGGCCTTGGTTGTCGAGCACAAGAACGCAGAAGGCAATCCTGAGCTCATCGCAATCGGACGCCTCAGCCGGTTGCGCGGCAGAGACGAGGGCGAGATGGCCGTGCTGGTTGACGACCGGTTCCAGCACCAGGGGCTGGGAACGGAACTGTATCGCCGGCTGGTCGAAGTTGCGCGCGACGAACTCATGGGCAGCGTGGTCTCCACCATTCTGTCTGAAAATCGCGAGATGCAGACTATCTGCAAGAAACTCGGTTTCTATCTGGAGTCTTCCCTGGAAGATGGAACGGTTATGGCGACGTTAAAGCTGTAGCGGAGTGGGAACTTGCAAGAGTGGCGACGGCGGGTCCGCGCCTTTCTGATTCCTGCCTTTGAATATCGGCGCATGCGCGTCCCCGGAGATGCATCCAATTACAATTAGCGGCGTTTCGCCTTGCGCCTGATCTCTGATGAGGAACCGGCAAGAAGTTCCGACGATCGAAGTTCCGACGATCATGGATGATGGCAAACTTATGCGGGCTATTGTTGGAACCAGCGCTCTTGTGTTACTGGCGCTAGTGGCCGGTGCGCAACAGCAGTCGAACCCGTCCGAGGTATCGCTGCCGCCCGGCCAAGTCATCGAGAACGTGCAGTGTGCCGGGAATCCAGCGCAAGCGTATGCGCTGTATGTGCCGTCGCATTACACGGGGGCGAAGTCCTGGCCAATTATTTACACCTTCGATCCCAGCGCTCACGGTAAGGTTCCGGTCGAGCTATACAGGAAGACCGCCGAGAAATATGGCTACATTATTGCGGCGTCCAACAATTCCAGAAATTTTCAGACGGAGTCGCTTGCGAAGGTCGCACAGGCCTTGTGGGATGACACGCACCTGAGGCTGGTGATCGATGCGCGCCGCGTTTACATGATGGGACTTTCGGGTGGCGCCCGGGTGGCGACATCGCTCGCTCTGGCCTGTGAAAACTGCGCCGTCGCCGGCGTTATTGTGCACGGAGCCGGTTATCCCATTTCCGCGCCGCCCTCGGACAAAGACCGTTTCGCCTATTTCGCATTCATCGGAGATAAAGACTTCAACTGGCCAGAACTGATGGAGCTGAGGCGGAAAAAAGAACAGTTCGCCGCGCCGTTTCACTTGAAGACCTATGCCGGGGAGCATCAGTGGGCTCCGGCGGACATTTTTGACGAGGCGATCGAATGGCTCCAGCTCAAGGCCATGCAATCTGGAACGATCCCAGCGGATGCGGCGTTCATCGGCCAGTTATTCGCTCGAACGCAAAAGGAAGTTGAAGACGCGGTCCCGCGGCAAGATACGATTGCGCAATACGAAGCTTACCGCTCCCTGGCTTTCGACTTCAGCGGATTCAAAGACGTGAGCGAGTTTCAAGCGAAGCTCAAGGCGCTCAAGGATTCGCCAGAAATGAAACAGGCTCTCAAGAACGAACGGGACGCGATTGATAAACAGAGTGTTCTGACTCAGGACATTTCGTCGAAGATGGCCCAGGCTGCCGATGCGGATCTCGAAGCGCAACAGATGTTGGAGTCGTCGATCAACCAAAGCCTGATCGCTTTGAAGCGCGAGGCCGAACACGTCAAGAAGGAAGATGCGCGCCTGATTTACGTTCGTTCCTTCAATGATCTCTGGGTGCAGGCCATGGAGGCGGGACAACAGGAACTTGAAATCAATAAGCAGCCGGGGAAGGCTGAGTTTTATTTTCGACTGATCAGCGAGATAACTCCAGATCAGCCTTGGCCCGCAGTCCTGCTTGCGGAAGCCCATGCGCTCAAGGGAGACAGGAAGCGCGCTTTGAAGGACCTGCATGAGGCGGTCAAACGTGGCATGAAGCATCCTGAGTCGATCACCGAGAATGCGAATCTACAGTCGCTTCGGTCCGATCCGGAATTTCAGCAGATTGTTGCCGAGCTGAAGGCCAAGTCCGGTGCGCAGGCACGGTAAGTTTCGGTGGATCTTGCAGATACGCGCGATTGCTATTCCCGCAATCACGACAGGCGAGCAAGTACAGAAAGTCCGTGTACCCAAGGATTTCGGTATGGCTTCAAAGAGGAAACTGCTCTTCGATATAATGGAATCTGCATAGCGATGACTTCTGGCCAAACTGCATCGGAATTGGCTGTTCTAGCGCTTTTCTGTGTCCTGACGATTTTCCTTTTTCCAGCGGTGCAGGGCCCGTATTCCGCCGTCCATGGTCCGGTCACGGCGCTGCAGGCCGCGCGCGCTGCGGTGCGATTGCGGCTTGCTATCGTCCAATCCGCCCTGAAGGCAGCGCAATCTTCGCTATTCGCTTTGCTCGTCGCGTGCTGTTGCACGTGTGGCACTGGCACGGAGTTCAGGTCGTTCCACCTGACGGAATGCGACAGCATTCTTCGTTGCTGATCTTCCTCCGATAGACCCATCGCACAAATTCTCTCGCGCAGTCGCGGAAGCAGTTTCAACAGTAACGTGAGCAAGCGCGCGGGGCGACTCGTCCACTATTCGTGTTCCTTCATCATGAGGAGATTTCAATGAAAAACAAACGAATGCAGTCTTTGACGATGTTTTTTTTGATCTCAGGAATGCTGTTGTCGGCTGGTTGCGCCAAAAAAGTAGCGAAAGTGACACCGGCGGCGCCGCCACAACCGTCCGCGCCAACCGCCACTTTGGCCGCGAATCCGCGCGTGGTTATGCACGGCCAATCGACGACGTTAAGCTGGCAGACAAGCAATGCGAACCAGGTGACCATCGTCGGTTTAGGAACTCTGCCGCCGACTGGTTCTCGCACAGTCGTTCCGGGCGAGTCCATTACTTACACGCTGACTGCGCAGGGTCCGGGAGGAACCAAAGACGCGTCGGCGCGGGTAACGGTGAACCAACCGGTTGCTAGCGTCGCGCCTTCGCCGTCGGATGAGGACCTGTTTGCCCGAAATGTGAAAGACGTTTACTTCGATTACAACGTGGCTAGCATTCGTACGGATGAAGTGCCGGTTACGCAACAGGACGCGGCTTTTCTCGCGCAGCACCCGAACATCTATGTAATGATCGAAGGGCATTGCGATGATCGGGGCTCGGAGGAATATAACCTCGCCCTCGGCACCAGCCGCGCGGAATCCGTGAAACAGACACTTCTGCAGCAAGGCGTTCCCGCAAGCCGTATCAAGACGATCAGTTACGGCAAAGAGAAACCATTCTGCAACGAAGATAACGACCAGTGCTGGCAGAAGAACCGGGTTGACCACTTCGCATTTGAACGTTAAGCAGCGGCCGGGCGGCCCTCTACCGGGCCGTCCTTATTTCTTTAAGCTGCCTTCGCCGGAATTCCAGCGACGATTAAGGATGGAGGCAAATCCAGTGAGGTATGCTTTTGGTGGGACATTCCCAAGAGATGAGTGAAGGCGTCCAGACGACGAGGGGGAGTTGGTGGAGAACCTCGCTGTTGGACCGCGTAGCCGAACTGCGGCAACATGAGGATCAGGTCATTCTGGTTTTGGCGCTGGTGATCGGCGCATTGACTGGCTTGGCGGTCGTCGCTTTCATCCTGCTGACGGAACGAATGGGGATGCGGCTGTATCCGGTGGGTGGCGCTCCGTGGCGGCGTCTACTGTTCCCGGTCGTGGGCTCGCTCGGCATCGGTTACCTGCTGTACCGCTATTTTCCCAACGCACGCGGCAGCGGCGTGCCGCAGACGAAGGCTGCGCTGTATGCACGCGAAGGCCGCATTACGCTGCGCACCGTACTGGGCAAGTTTTTCTGCACGTCGGCAACGCTTGCCAGCGGAATCCCGCTGGGGCGCGAAGGGCCTTCGGTTCAAGTTGGTGCGGGCATTGCTTCGGTGCTTGGGCGCCTCCTCGGATTGCGCCCCAAGCAAGTAAAGAAACTGATTCCGGTGGGAGCGGCGGCAGCCATTGCAGCCGCGTTTAATACGCCTCTGGCAGCGGTGCTGTTTGCGCTCGAAGAGATCGTGGGCGATCTTAACGCACCGGTGATGGGCGCGGTGGTGCTGGCTTCGGCGACCGCCTGGATGGTTCTGCGTGTATTTCTCGGCAATCACCCCCTCTTCAAGGTTCCGCAATATCAACTCGGCCGTCCGATCGAGCTTGTCGTGTATGCGGTGCTCGGCGTGGCTGGCGGTGTGGTTTCGGTAGCCTTCACAAAGCTCTTGCTGGGTATGCGGGCGCGCTTCCTGCGGTTCCCGCAGAATACGGTCTGGTTCCAACCAGTCGCGGGCGGATTGCTGGTCGGCCTGATGGGCTGGTTTGTGCCGCAGGTTCTGGGCGTAGGTTATGGGTTTGTCGGCGACGCGTTGAACGGAAGGATGGCGTTCGACCTGATGGTGCTGCTGGTGGTATTGAAACTTATCGCCGTTGCCACCAGCTATGCTTCGGGCAACGCGGGCGGTATTTTTGGGCCATCTTTGTTTATTGGCGCGATGCTGGGAGGTACGGTGGGGACCGTGGCGCATCATTTGTTCCCCGCTTACACGGCGACGCCGGGCGCTTACGCACTGGTTGGGATGGGCGCGGTGTTCGCGGGGGTGGTGCGCGCTCCCATGACATCGGTGCTGATGATCTTCGAGATGACGCAGGACTATGCCGTGATCGTCCCGCTGATGATTGCGAATCTGGTGAGTCTTTTCATTGCTTCACGGTTGCAGCATGAACCCATCTACGAAGCGCTAGCCGTGCAGGATGGCATACACCTGCCGATGGCGAAGACGCGCCAGCGATCTGGTCAGCGTCAGGTAGCAGGAATCATGCAAAATGCGGGCCAGTTGCTGCCGGCCGAGATCGCGGTTCGGGAGGCGCTGGAGGAGGTTCGATCGAGTGAATTCCGAACGTGGCTGGTGATGGATCGACGAGGTGTCATTGGTGTGATCAACGTTGCGATGCTGGAGCAAGAACTGGCGGAAGGCGCGGATAAGAAGGTCGGTGAACTGGTGGATGCGCAGGCTTTTCCGCACATCCACCCGGATCAAGGGCTGGATTTGGCGCTCGAACGCATGGGTGCAAACCAGATCGAAATCCTGCCAGTGGTGAACCGGGCGGACGTGCACAAGTTGGAAGGCATCCTGACCCTGCGCGATGTGTTGAATGCATATGGTGTCAGCGCACGTGATCGGGCTTGAGCTTACCGGCCTTCGAAGCCGAGGCTCAGCAGGGTAGGCTGTCTCTGCCGGATCACTGATACGAACCGCCCTTCGCACTACCTCCCGGGCCCGCGCCACACAAAATTCTTAGACCTGGTCGCGAGCTTCGGCCAGCACGACGTCGACCTCAAGCTTTTTCTTGCCGCGGTAGAGGGTCACCTTTATGGTGTCGCCCGCGCGGTGTTTGTTCATGACCTGCGCGAGATCCTGCTGGCTCTCGATTTTGTCTCCGTCGATGGCGACGATCAGGTCGCCTCCGATCATGATGGGCATGTTGCCGAGGTAGGCGCGATCGGTGCCACCGCGAAGACCGGCACGGTCGGCCGCGCTCC
>JBELAC010000221.1:0-8223 GCA_049509215.1 Terriglobales bacterium | reverse complement strand
GTTTTGGAATAGCCAAAATCGGCGACCCGCGAAAACCGTTGTTCGATGCCGTAATAGCGATCCGCTGCCAGTACTTCGAGCGTGCGCAGCAGGCCGAGGCCGTCGAACAGATTGCTGCCCAGCTTGTTCTGGCCCCCTTCGCCGCGCGTCAGCGTCATCAGCAGCGTGTTAATGCCCTTGCCTCGTGCCTCAAGCGTTAACATGCTGCCGTCTTCGTCATCCGGATGCGCGTCGGTCTGCATGAGGCGGCCAGTGGTCTGCAGTCTGCGCAGCATGAGCGTCAATCCGGCCGCGCCAGTGTCCTGTGGCAGCGGCTCGTAATAACGGTCGATTGTGGGCTTCTCGGGTGCTTGCGCGGCCGCACGGGGGATGCCCGAGGTGAGCAGCCAAAGGATAAGCGCGAAGGCAATCGCGGTGCGCGACCGCAGAGCCCAGCCCCAGCACAGAAAATCTCTTCCAATTTTCTTCAAAATCGAGAACATCCCCATCTGATGGAATTTACACGAAGAAAGGAGCAAATATCTTGCAGGGTGGGCGTCATTTTCCCGGCACAAGGGAAGCGAGGAATGCTCATTTGGCTAATCCCTCCGCTGCCCTGAACTTCTGCTCACATTCCGCCGACGCGCGAACAATCCCCTGGAATTCGCTATCCCCGCGCACATTAGCAAGGAGCGGATCGTCCCGCAATGCCTCATGCGCGCAGTACTTCTGGTCCACCGCTTTGCGCAGGAAAATGTACGCAATCTGCTTCTCGCCGCAGGCGGCCAGCACTGCTCCCTCGTAGTATTTCAAAGCAGAATTCTGTTCCTGCAGCAACTGGTTTTCCGCCGCCTCGGCCAGACGGTGCTCGTCGGTTGCCGGGGCTTTATCGAGGCATCCCAGAATTACGGTTCGCATCCACATCGGGTTTTCGGTCATCCGCTGGGCTGCCTGGCGCGCTTCCGTCATCTTGCCTTCGCGCATCAGTACCGTGACTCTCACGGCATTAGAATACTCGGAGCCAGCGTCGAGATTGAGGTACTCCATGGCCCGTGCCGATTTTCCCTGCTCAAAAAACGCGAATGCGCACGAGCGCCAGTTATAGTTCGTCGGGTCGATCGCGAGCGCCCGGTCGCACTCGGCCTGGGCCTGGTCAAGCAGTCCCGCATAGCGGAGCACATAGGCGAGGGAAAAATGCGCGAAGGCATTCTCGGGACGGCGCTTCACCAAGGCTCGTGCGTCCTCATACGCTTTTGCCAGATCTCCGGTTTCGGCAAGATTCGTCGCGAGCGAGCCGGCGGGATTCGCTCGTCCCGGTTCCAACTCAACCGCACGGCGGTATGCGGCGTTTGAGTGCTCGTAACCGGCCGCTCCTCCTCCTGCGTAGACCGCGTCGTAGTAATAACGATGACCTAGGGCTTCCCATGCGGGGGCGTAATTCGGGTCAAGCTGGACGGCCTTCTCCAGCATGGCGATGGCATCTTTGTTTGGGCCAACATCGTGCGGAATGGCTGCGCTGCGCAGATAGAGGTCGTAGGCATCGCGATTCGCAGGAGTGCTGCTGGTTTCAACCGAGCCACTCGCGATACCGAGCGCCGGAAGCAGTTCCTGCTTGACCTTTCTCGCCATCTGTTTCTGCAGCGCCAACAGGTTATCGGGAGGAGCACTGAGCGTTCCGGTCCAAACCAGCCGGTTGTCTTTGACCGCAACTGCTTCCAGCGTGACCATCACCATCTTGTCTTGCCGCAAGAAATGGCCGGCCACGATGGTGCCGACGCCGAGTTCTCGCCCGATCTTTGAGGCGTCTACCTCTCCATTGCTGTATTTTTGCGTTGAGCTCGACGGACGGATTTCGAGCGAACGCGAATAGGTCAGCGCGTTGGCAATCTCATCCGCGAGCGCGAAGCGGAGGAACTCGCTCTCGGGATCGTTGTCGATATTCTGGAGCGGGAGGACGGCAATCGTGCGGGTAATGCCCTGGGCTGCCGACTGCCGGTGACCCATCCACCAGACTCCTGTTGACGCGACGATCGCCAGCAACAGGGCGGCCAGAACCAGGATAATCCAAAATTGCTTGCTGCTTGATCCTTGAAAGGCATTGGTTCGTGGTCCTGCGACCTGCCGCAGACCGCTGCGCAGCGTGGGTCCGGTTTCTTTTTGCAGGCGCACCAGGTCCGCTTTCATCGCCGAAACGCTTTGATAGCGTTTGTCGCGGTCTTTCTCCATCGCCTTGCCGATAATGGTCTCGAGTTCGACAGGCAAATCGGGATTTATGGTGCGGGGCGAGGCCGGCTTCTGATTGATCACGGCGTGCAAAGTGGTCACGACGTTTGTTCCCGTGAATGGCTTCTTCCCGGTAGCCATTTCGTAGAGCACAACGCCGAAAGAAAAAATGTCGCTACGCGGATCGAGATCGTCGGAGCGCGCCTGCTCCGGCGACATATACACGGCTGTGCCCGGAATCACACCCACCTGCGTCAGTGATTCTTCCAGCGAAGAGTCTGAACTCATTCCCAGCGCCTGGTCCTTGGCGAGCTTCGCCAGTCCAAAGTCCAGAATTTTCACCTGACCGTTTGGGGTCAGAAAAATGTTTGCTGGCTTGATGTCGCGATGGATGATTCCTTTCGCGTGCGATGCTGCCAACGCATCGGCTGCCTGGACCGCAATCTCCAGGAGTTCGTCCAAATCCATCGCCTTGTTCGGTCCCGATTGTTCGCGGATGCGCTGCTTCAGGCTCTCGCCTTCAAGTTTCTCCATGACAATGAAGGGATGGCCATCGTTGTCGTCAATGTCGTGGATGGTGCAGATGTTCGAGTGATTGAGTTGCGACGCAGCGCGGGCTTCGCGGGTAAAGCGGTCGAGTGAGCGCTTGTCTTTGACGAGGTGATCGGGAATAAATTTCAGCGCGACATGCCGCCCGAGGCGCATGTCCTCCGCCTCGTAGACCACTCCCATTCCGCCGCCGCCCAACTTCGACAGCACGCGGTAATGGGACACAGTTTGTCCAACCATGTCCATGAGGTATGTCCAGTGCGGAGCCGCCGCCCGAACTCAGCCGAAAGCGTCCTCACCCGCGAATGCGTAATGGTAGGTGGTCACTTCGTCGGGGTCAACAGAGATCGAGAAAGGGAAGACGTTGCGGTTTACCCTGAGCATTAGAAAATCCGAAACAACGCTGTGGCCCAAAAAGAGAAGGCGAAAAAAATCCCAGACCTCGCCAACCGCGAGACCTGGGATTTTCGATCGAAATTACTTTCCTGCGTAAGTTTTCGCCGAGCCGATGCCGGCGCACTCGTCCCAGCCCACCTTGCACTGCGACGCGCCCTGTGTAATGTCGTTGAAGTCGTCGGCGTACTCGGTTGGATTGGCGAGCTCTTTGTACATCATGGTGAGTTCAGCGATGCTGCCTTTGGCTTTATTGCCGGCGGCGTTCACGATGCCGGCAAAGGTTGGCGAAGCCCAGCTCGTGCCGCCCACTGCAGTCCAGCCGCCCTCGAGGTAAATGGGGGCGCAACAGAAGTCGGAAGCCACGTCTGGATATCCGCGCTGCGTTCCAACGATGTTCTCGATGCCGTTCTGATAAGCCGGGCGCAACTCATAGGGGCTGAAATCGCCGCCGCCACCGCCATAGACTTCATTGATGAAGTTGCCATTCTGGTCGCGGTTGAAGTATGTCCCGCCGACTGAGACAACATCCGGCGACGAGCCGGGGTAGATGCTGACGCCGATGCCCGAGTCTCCCGAGGCCGCGAAGAAGACCGCGGACTTGCTCTTGAACAGATGATCGTAAGTCGACTCGGTGCTCCATTCAGGATCGCCCCAGCTCATACTGATCACGCCGCCGCCCGCTTCCTTCACGAGCTTAGCGGCGAGAGTGACGGCCTGCCAGGTCGGATCGGTCGCGCAGGTGCCCACGTTGCAAAGAGTCGAAACGACCAAATAAAGCTTGGCTTGCGGAGCCATGGCGTGTGCCCATTCGATGTCCAGCGCTTCTTCGACCTCCCAGTCTGGCTCTACCTCGGGCTGCTTCTTGCCGGGCCAGACCTGCGTGAAGTTAGCCTGCGGAATTCCGTAATAGGTGGAGAAGGCGGCGAGGTCAGACTCGGCCGTTGGATAATAACCGGCATCGACGATGGCGATGGCTCCCCAACCGCCGGTCGGGAGCGCAGTCGCGGTGGCGGGGTTGCAGCCCGGCGTCTGCGCGACTAACTGGTAAACGCAGGCCAGTGATGCAGGCGTCTCTACGCCTCCCGGCGGCCCGCTCTGGGGCTGATCGGAGTCAACAAAAAAATAGTTGGTGTGATGTTGGCCAGATTTTGGAATGCTGGATTCCGGATAAATAATTCTGTGTCCATTGAAAACGCCTTCGACGCGCTGGGCGGAGGCAGGAGAAGCGGTGAGGGCGACAAACAGAGCAAGTGCCAGGGTCATACAACCGACGAGCATACAGATTCCGAGAAAACGTTTCATTTACTCTCCAGTGGGTGAGTCAGCGATTATGCCGAGGTAATGATGACGGGTGCGCTGCTCAAAAGCAAGCTCCAAGCGGGCAATTCACCCGCCTTAGCGCAATCATTTGCACATCGAGGACAATTCGCTGAACGAGATTGCGGTGCCAAATAAAATACGACGCGCAGTAGTAGGATTCAACGCTCGGGAAGCCGCCGCGGACAGTACCTAGTCACCGAGCGTCTTGAAATCCAGTGCGGCACGCGGTTTGGAGCCTTCTTGGGCTGCCCTCAGATATTGGACTGGCCACGTGGTGGATTGGCCGAGTTCGCGAGCTGCCCGCAGTGGCCAATATGGGTCGCGAAGGAATTCGCGCGCAATGATAACTGCGTCTGCTTGGCCGGTGGCGATGACGTGCTCAGCCTGGGCGGAAGAAGTAATCATGCCGACGGCGCCGGTGAGAATTCCGGCCTCGCGGCGAATCTGCTCCGCAAAGCGCGTTTGATACCCCGGACCAAGCGGAATTTTTGCTTGCACGACATTGCCGCCGGAGGAACAATCGATCAGATCCACTCCGAGTCCCTTCAATTGCCGGGCGACTTCAACCGATTGCTCGATATCCCAACCGCCTTCGACCCAATCCGTGGCTGAGATGCGGACGAATAAAGGCGCGCTCTCTGGCCATGACGTTCGAACGGCTGCCACAATCTCGCGCAGCATTCGAGTGCGATTCTCAAACGAATCGCCGTAGGAATCCTCGCGCTGGTTGCTCAATGGCGAAAGAAACTCATGAACGAGGTATCCATGAGCGGCGTGAATTTCGAGGACGCGGGAACCCGCCGCCAAGGCGCGAACCGCGGCGGCCGCGAAAGCGGCGACGACTTCGTTGATGCCGTCGACTGTGAGAGCTTGCGGCACCGGATAGTGATCGGCGAAAGCAATGGCGCTTGGAGCTACAACGCTCTTCCATCCGCCGGCGCTTTCCGGAATCGTTCCATTGCCATCCCATGGCCGGTAGGTGCTCGCCTTGCGGCCGGCGTGCGCCAACTGCATTCCAGCGACGCTGCCTTGCTCATGGATGAACCGGGTGATTCGCGACAGCGGCTTAATGTGGTCGTCCGACCAGATGCCAAGATCTTGCGGGCTGATGCGGCCTTCGGCGAGAACGGCCGTCGCTTCTGTGAGCACCAGCGCAGCGCCGCCGACCGCGCGGCTGCCGAGATGGACGAAATGCCAGTCGTTCGCGAGTCCGCCGGTGCTGGAGTACTCACACATGGGCGAGACAAATACTCGGTTGGGGAACGTGATGGTGCGGATTTTTAGCGGGTCAAACAGATGAGGCATGGGACTTGGATGTTGCTCGCAGATCTTTGGGTTCACAACGTACGGCTGCTGACAGCTTAAATTGTGTGAATTTCGATGGATTGAAAATCGAGGCTAGTCGCTCACCAACGCCGCCGACGATCCTACCCACTTCATGTTTTTGTTCTGGTCGACGCCCATCATCAGGCCGCGTCCCATGCGGACGATCGTCAGTACGGGGCGCAACTCGTCGAGCCAGATATACATGATGCGCAACTCGACTTTCGTCATCCCGTGCGGTGTGTCGACGACCGGGGTAAAGTTCAGACGCTCCTGCAGGATGTATTCGCTTCGCTTCGCGGCGGGGATCGCATCAATATCTTTGCGTGAAGGCGCGATGACGACGCCCAATCCGGCAAACGAATAGAGTGGCTTAAGGACGAAGTTTTCGAGGTCGGCCGGCACTTCGGTCAACTGATCGAGGAACCATGTACGCGGCACCGACGGATCCTTCAGATAAGGGATGGAATACTTGCTGATCCGAAAATACCAATTGGGATGGCCTGCCCACTCGACGTCGAGATCATCGCGGAAATCGAATGGCAACTCGATACCTTTGCGCTCCAGTTCATCGACAATGGTGCGGTTGTAGATGCGCTTGATCGGTACAGTCTTGCCGTCTTCTTCGTAAAAGAGCTGTCTGCCTTGCTTGCGGATTTTCGTGATGCACACCGTGCGGATTCCCAGCAACTTTTCTGTCAGCAGGAAATCCGGGCGCGTTTTTTGCTCCTCGGGATGCACTTCCATCAGCACGACGTGGGCGGGATCATGCCCGGCGACAATTGCCTTCTGCAGAAGTTGCTTGTAAGACGCGGAATCGAGCCCGCTCAAAAAGTATTGAAGTTTCGGGTCGAGCCCGAAGACATCCACGTAAGTCTGCGCTAGCACTGGCTGATAAGCATAGAGGGAAGGGAACGCCTGAAGTTCTACCAGCTTGGGCTGCAGCTCGCCCGCTGAGTCGCGCACGAGGCCGAAGTCCACCTGAATGAACATCGGGTGAGGCGCTTCATTCGGCACGCGAAAGCGCGGTGGAATGGAGGCTTCGGATCTGTTGCGGTAGTCAGGGCTGTCCACTAATTGCCGGATCAGGGCCTTGCCATCTTCGCCCATGCGCTCAACCAGCGCCTTCGGGAAGAAGCATGGCGTCTCGCAGAGCGGGAAGGGAACGTCCATTCCGCAGCGCGCAATCATCTCGCGGCGAAGCTGATCGTATTTCTCTTGCGTGAAGCGCGAGTTGAAATCCTGGCGATAAGAAGGAATCATCGAAGGCGCTCACGCCACCCTTACAGGTCACAGCCTCTTTATGCCTCGATCAAAAACTTCCCGTCGCGCATAATTTGCTCGTCATCGGCCCAGATGTCGAACTTGCGTCCCACAACGTCAATGTGCGTCGAGGAATACCATTCGGCACCCGTGTGTGCTCCGTAGGGATTCCCAAAGGCGATGTGGACTCCGGGGTATTTCTCGTCCTGGAGAATTTGCCCGATCACGTCCTTCAATTCGATGTTTGTGCCGATGGCAAACTCGCCCACGCGATCGCTGTTTTCGTCGGTGTGGGTGTAGGCCCAGAAATCGTCTTTTAATTCTTTATTGGCCGAGTGTGCTTCGATCAGACGGTTCTTCTTCACCTGGATGGTGAGAGGCGTGGATTTTAGATCGCCAAACTTAGCGCACAGGTAGTCGCCGACCACGCCATCGATCACGAACGTGCCGTTCACCTCGCCCGGAGTCGTGAAGACCTCGCCTCCCGGCAAATTGCCCCATTTTTCAGTGCTGATGATGCCGCTGGTTTTGACCCAGCGGTAATTCGGATTAAGGTCCGCAACCAGGTTTGTTCCGGCTGCCGTCTTCGCCCGAATCTGTTTGGCGGCGCGCACACGATCGACCACTTTTACGCTCAGGCGATCGACCTTCAGAAAATCCGCGCGCATGCCTTCAAGCATGATCTGCTTGTCGATGTTGACCATGTGGGCATGACGGATTCGCCGCCGGTTGACGATGTCGGTCATCTGCATGCGCGACTTCAGTTCGTTCATCTGAGCCTGCACGGCAAAAATGCTGACTTGGCTGGTGTCGAGATCTTCGGCGATGACTTGCGGCAGATCCGTCAGCGGCCGCGTAGCAACTTCCTCCAGAATCCAGGAGCGATAGGGGCTGCCCACAGCCTCCAGTTCGTGCACGATGGCGGCCGCGATTTCCAGGCTGGCCTCATCGGTGATCACCGTGACCTTTTCCGTGGCCAATACGCGCAGGCAGACTTGCACGGCATTGCGCGCTCCCTGGCTCAGTTGCGGATCAAACGGTAACTTTTTCAATTGTCGGTTGGATTGTGCGTTGGTTTCTATCAAAGTCATCAGACAGCCTTGGCAGTGGGCAAAGTATCGATCTCGTCTTGATCGACGCCCACCTCAGTCTCCTCAATGATGTAGTCCA
>JBELAC010000220.1:0-8305 GCA_049509215.1 Terriglobales bacterium | reverse complement strand
GCCGCCAAACTGAGCGCGAATTGCTTGATCGCGATCACGTCCGGGCGCACAAAAAACCGCATCAACAACCCAGAGAGCGCGATTCCTGACAGAAGGAAAAGGACAAAATGATCCGAGAACAACGAAACGAAACGGAGCATCGGATCGCGCAGCCGTCGGGTTATCAGGTACGCTAGCGCGCACACAAAAACCACATCAGAGATGTAGACGTGAGGCAGACCGACCTGGAGCGCTCCGTCCAGCCGGTCAATCCAGCTAACCATAGCGGGAACCGGCCGCAGGAAGAACCTCAAGTGCCGCAGCAGAATTGTCAACAACGACCAATGGAAAGCCAACGCTCCCAGCCATAGCCATTGATCTTCCCGGAAAACGAACCGGCCATCATGCAGCCGCGCCCGGCTGTTCCGAAACAGCGAACGAAAGAACAAAACTTCGAGGGTCATGCGGCCGAACACGCCCCAACCGGTCGAAGGATTGTCCAGAGGTGCGGGCCTGATCCATGGCAGTGATTTCTGCTGACCACAGGTAGTGGTGATGCGAAACGGCACTGGAACCCATGCCCAGCGCACAACACGGTAGCTGAAACCCACCAGAAACAAAGCAAAAGCCGCGTACGGAATCACCACTGCAACCAGCGAGAACTTGAACCACCCGGCAGCTGCGGCCGCAAGCACAAGGACCAGCACCGCGATCAGTGCGCGGAAAGCATTCATGTTCGCGCCTTCTCAGCCGTCGCCCGGTATGTGCGTGTGAGCCGTTCGGTCTCGTGCTGGCGAACCGCGACAATCTGTTCGCGGCATTGCACGTATTTGTCGAATGCAGCCAAAGTGAGCTGATCGATTCTGCTCTCCAGCAACACCAAATCCAACGTTGTGGGCATCTGACGCAACACGGGCCGCAACTGAACTACAAAACCTACGGCTTCGCTCGGAGAAATGTCCTGCAAGGCGCGAATGCGCAGAACGGTGTCGAGTGCCGCCTCAATCTCGTCTGCATCCATGTCGCCCTGCAATTGCGCCCAGAGCTGCGCTAAGCTTTTGCGCATGGCGTAGCCGACCGGGTTGCGGAATGGATCCGGGTCCGGCGCGCAAAGCTTGCCAGACTGTTCGGGATGAGACTCAGCCAATCGCACGATCCACTTGTCCACGAGTTCCTGATTCAGATTCATCGGGTCTCACACGCATCCTGTCGGCTTCGGCAACCCGGCCAGTTTGCAAGCGCCCTTCGCTGGACCTGATGGAAACAATTCATAAATCTCCTTCAGTTTGTAGCCAGTCTCTTTACACAGCTTGCGAATCATGGGCGCGATTCCAAACTCCACGTAGTAGTTGCGAATGTAGTGGATGACTTTCCAGTGGCCGTCAGTCAGTTCCGTTACGGCCTCCGTGCCGGCAAAATCCTTGGCCACTTCATCGTTCCAGCGTTCCGGTTCCTGAAGAAAACCGTCTTCGTCAACTTCGTAGGTTCGCCCCTCAACGGCAAATGTCGGCATTGTTCCACTCCTCCTCGTTAGACAAACTTCTCAAACAAGCTCGATATATCCGGACGGACACGCGTCCGCGCACTTCTTACAACCATTGCAGAGTTCGAGCTTGATCCGACTGTGCTCGCCCTTCGGCAATCGAACGAAACAGTTGTTGCTGCAATACATCCAGCAGGTTTCGCAGTCCATGCACATGCCGCAGGACATGCAGCGTTTGGCCTCGTTCACGATGTCAGTTTCGCTCCATTCAACTTCGTGGACAGCGTCGAGGCATCGCTCTCCGGCTTTCGTTTCCAGTTCCCGCGGCGCGGGCTGGTACCACTCCAACTTCATTCTTTCCGGAGTAATGACGGGAAGAGGTGCAGGTTTTTCCGGTTTCAGGCCGCGAAACTGACGATCCATGGCTTCGGCTGCCAGACGGCCCTGCGCAATGGCTCGTGTGACGGTGCCCAACCCCGTGTTATCGCCGCCGGCAAAGAGTCCTGCTGCCGCTCTACCTGAATCGTCCGTGTGAAACCAACCATTACCGTTAGAGACAGTCTCAAAGCCGCGAAGGTCTGGTTCGCGATTTGTCGCCACGATGACGAAGCTTGCTTCCAGGTCGAACTCGAGTGGGGAAGAACGCCGTGAGGAATTCGAGGAATTCGACCCTGCGGTTGCCAGGTAGGTGCAGCGCACGCCTGTGACGTGTCCGTCGTCCGCCAATATCGCCACTGGAACAACGGGAGTCTCAACCCGTACGCCTTCGTTCCGAACGGCCGCGATTTCCCCATCTGCAGCCGTAATCTCAGCTCCTACCATGGTGACGTGCGCGCCCAGTCGGGTGCTGGTGTGAGCGACGTCAATGGCAGTAGGACCCGCGCCTACGATCACGACCTTCGGGCCGATCTGGAGTTCTCTTGTGCTGTTCAAGCCCTGCAAAAAGTCGAGTGCCCCGATCACATTGCGAGCGTTCTCACCCGGCACACTTAATGGAATGGTCTGCCACGCTCCCGTGCCCACGAACACAGCTTGGTACTCTTGGCGAAGTTGCTCCAGCGAAATATCTCGTCCAACTCGGCAGTTGCACCGCAGCTCAATCCCCAACTCCAATACCCGATTGATCTCCGCATCGAGAACCTCGCGTGGCAGCCGAGATTCCGGAATACCGTAGCGCAGCATCCCTCCCGGCAATGGAAAACCCTCAAGCATCGTGACGTGGTATCCGCGACGCGCCAGTTGGTACGCGCACGACAAGCCAGCCGGGCCAGCGCCCACCACGGCAACTCTCTCTGGACGCAGTTCGTCGTGCGTGCGCGGGAGCTTAAGTTCCCGCGCGATACCAAAATCCCCGATCATCCTCTCAATCGCGTGGAAAGCAACCGCTCCATCCTTTGCATTGCGGTTACACGCCTCTTCGCACGGATGTGGGCAGACGCGGCCCGTGATCGCCGGAAAGGGATTTCCTTCCACAATGCGGTCCCATGCCCGCTCAAACGATTGCTCGGTCGTCAGGCCGTAGTCTTTCGCCTGCGCGATCATGATTGCGAGATCGCGGATCTGAGTACTGTTGGGGCAGCCGGAAGCACACGGCGGCGCCTTCGCTACGAAGACGGGCCGCAATGGGCTGATCTCGCCCGTGCCTGCGGGTGCAGTCTTAATGACCGGTTTCTTAACTTCCTTAAACAACCCCATCCACTCATTCCTCTTGGGGAGGAGACCAACTGCTTCAGTAGCGCACGTGTGCCGAACGAGCGTAGGTCAGGCCAGCATGCTTGAAATCATCAATGTGATAGCGGGTGAACTCGAAACCGGTCAGCTTGAAGAAACGAGGCCAGCCGATCCGGTCGATCCACTCTCCCACCCGCTCATATCTCCTCGCGTTCGCCGCATACACATCCACAATCTTCACCACCGCCTCGACCACCTCTGGCCAGCGCGGCGGATTGTTGGGCAAGAACGGAATCGCCAGCTTGGAGAACTTTGGCGCAGTACGCGCGTTGCTCACCTTGCCACCCACCCAGATGGATAAGCCATCGTTCTCCGCATCGTTCATCGGCATCGCCGGACACACCGTGTAGCAGTTGCCGCAGTACATGCATTGGTCATCCACGACCGTGACGGATGGTTTCCCGTCGACAGTTGCTGGCCGGATCGCGCCGGTTGGACACGACGCAATCAGAGTGGGAACTTCACACACTCGCCGAATCATGTCCTTTTGGACCTTCGGCGGTAAGCGGTGTACTCCGAGGATCGCGATGTCCGAGCAGTGCACCGCCCCGCACATGTTGAGACAGCAGGCCACCGCGATGCGCACCTTGGCCGGCAGGTCTTCATGCGTAAAGCGCTCATAAACCGCATCCATCACGCACTTCACCAGTCCGGATGCATCGGTGGCCGAGGAATGGCAATGGACCCATCCTTGCGTGTGCACGATGTTGCTGATTGCGTTATTCGTGCCGCCGACCGGGAATCCGAGCGCGTTCAGTTCCTGTTTTAGCGGTTCGATCTTGCAGGGCTCATCGAGGAGGAACTCGACATTATTGCGGCTGGTGAAGCGCAGATAACCGCCGCAGTATTTGTCCGCCAGGTCCGCAAACGTCCGTAAAGTCTGCACACTCAGCAGACGCGGCGAGCCCGCGCGCACCGTGTAGATGCGGTCACCCGACTCCGCCACATGACAGTAGACCCCGGGCGAAATGTTCTCGTGGAACTTCCACTGCCCATAATTCTTGAGGATGACCGGGTGCAGGTATTTGTCATAACGGGGCGGGCCAATATCGGTAATCCGTTTCGGAGCTGTGCTCATGGCTTGGCTCCTTTCTGCGCCTGAAAATAGATATACGGATTGTCGCGGGGAGCCGAGACCATCTCGGGGACTGGCTCCAACCCGATGCCATCGAGGAACGCTGGCAGGCCGACTCTTTGCACCAGTTCACCAACCCGTTCTCGATTATTGCCGTACTCGTCCCAGAAGTCCCATATGCGGCGGATCAGTTCCTGCAAGGTTTCCATCAGCTCGCTGGCGGCCACGAAGGGAATCAGAACCGACGAAAGCAGTGCGCCCTGCATGATGGGTGCTTTTCCGCCAATCATGATCACCGCGCCCCGGTCCTTGCCGGGAGCGAGCGCTTTCGGCATAACGTTGATGCAGTGCATGCACCGAACACAGTTGCGATTGTCAATCGCGAGCTTCTGGCCGTCCCACTCCATGCACCTCGTGGGGCAGAGATCGCAAACATGCTTCTGAATACTCAGACCGCCATCGGCCGCGGCCGTGACTTCCGCATCGTTTACCTGAATGTCGTCTCGCCACGTTCCGATAATTGAAAGGTCGGAGCGCGCAATCGACGCAACGCAGTCATTGGGACATGCCGAGCACTTGATCTTGAATTTGTAAGGGAACGGTGGACGATGCATCTCGTCCTGATAGGCCATGGTCAGGTCGTAACAGAGCTTCATGGCGTCGTAACAGGCCCATTCGCATCGCGCCATGCCGACACAGCACGAAGGTGTCCGGAGAGACGATCCTGAGCCGCCCAGATCGAACCCTGCCTGTGCCAGTTCCTGGAATGTGGGCTCAAGCTCAGGCGTTGTCGTGCCCAGAAGTATGATGTCGCCGGTCGAGCCGTGCATGTTGGTCAGGCCTGAGCCGTGCCGCTCCCAGATGTCGCAGATCGACCGCAGAGCGTCGCTGGTATAAAACCAGCCAGCGGGATGGTTTACACGCAGCGTGTGGAAGTGGGCGACATTGGGGAACTGCTCTCCGACATCGCTGTACCGGCCAATCACCCCTCCGCCGTAGCCAAGAACTCCCACCAGCCCGCCATGCTTCCAATGGCCTTTCTTTTCCTCGTAGGATAGTTCCAGTTGTCCGAGCAGGTCCTTCGCGCTCTTGCTCGTCTGGGCGGAAGCTTTTATCTCCTTAACAAAACTTGGCCAGGGACCGTTTTCAAGCTCGTCCAGCAGAGGAGTCCTTGGACACTGACAGTCGTCATCTGTATTTGCCATGGGTTGTCTCGATTGGCCGGGAGAGGAGCCAAACCTATAATGTCCATTACGATACTAGGGAATGCGAGAAACATGCTGTGATCTAAATCACAAGCAGATGTTTGCAGATTCTGGGCAGCAGATTCCTGTGGCTAAGCGCAATCGTTTGCATCAGGGCAGACTGTCCAAAGGGAAGCCTTGCATGCGCTACCATACTGGCAACGGATAACCGCCTCTGATATGACTTTGTTTCCTCTGATGCTGAAACTGAGCGGGCGCAAGTGCATTGTGGTGGGCGCCGGTAAGGTCGCAGCGTCGAAGATTAAGGGACTGCTTGCCTGTGGCGCGCGGCTCACCGTCGTCAGCCCGGAAGCAGGGAAGCGGATTCATGCTTACGCTCGCGCGGGCCAACTGGTGTGGCGCCGCAAGTCGTTTTCTCCGCGTGATCTGGGAGGTGCCTTTCTGGTGATCGCCGCTACCGATTCGCCTGCCGTCAATGCAGCGGTATTCCATTCCTGCCAGACCCGGAAAATCCTCTGCAACTCAGTGGACGATCCTACCCATTGCGACTTTTTCTATCCTGCCGTAGTGCGCCGGGGACCGCTGCAGATCGCAATTTCGACTGGTGGCTGTAGTCCCGCGCTGGCAGCCCGGCTGCGCAAAGATCTTTCCCGCGAGTTCGGACCGGAGTGGAGTGTCTTTGTCGAGCACCTCGCCGATCTGCGGCAACAGATACTCAGGACAGCGCTGAGTTCTCAAAGAGAGAGACTGCTCAACAAGATTGCCACCCCAAAAGCATTCCGCGCTTTTGTTCGAGCCCGCGCGTCCCGGACAAGGACAAGGAGCCTGTAGAGGAGACTCTGTTAAGTGTCATCTGCGGACCTGCAAGTGGTTGAACGCACGTTTTTAGGCGGATTCGACTCACACTCGCTTCCGCCAGGTTTTCGTTCGCTGCCCTGAGTCCGCGCGCGGCAAAATGAATCGGACTATGCCCAAAAATGTCCTGCTCGAAATTTGCACGGTTTCGTTGGACTGCGCAATCGCTGCCGAACGCGCCAAGGCCGGCCGTATCGAACTCTGCAGCGACTTGCCTTGCGGCGGAGTTACCCCGCCCGCCCAGTTGGTGGCTGCGGCTCGAACGCGTCTGCGCATTCCCGTCCACGTTCTCATCCGTCCCCGCCCCGGAGATTTTGTTTATTCAGCGGACGAACTCCTGATCATGCGCAAATCGATCCAGCACGCCCGACAATCAGGCATGGACGGCGTGGTCTTCGGTCTGCTCGACGAAAAGTCTCAAGTCGATGTCGCTCGCACCCGCGAACTCGTGGAATTTGCGCGTCCTCTTTCAGTCACGTTCCACCGCGCGTTTGACGAGACCCGCTCCTGGCAGGACTCCCTCGAGGCGGTCATTCAAACCGGAGCGGATCGCCTGCTCACCTCCGGCTGCCGCCCGGCAGCGCCCCAGGCTCTCTCCACTCTCGCCGAGTTGGTGCGCGCCGCCGGTGACCGCATCATCGTCATGCCGGGCAGCGGCATTACCCCTGACAATGTTGTTCAAGTGGTGCGTGCAACCTCGGCTCGCGAAATCCACGCGTCTCTTCTAAGGCCCGCGCTCGGCGAGGCAGAACAACGGCAAGAATCGCCGGCCGAGATCTATCATCGACGCGTGCTCAGCGTGACCTCGCTACTTCAGTCGCAGGCGTGAGGCGCAGGTGGTAGACCCGTGGTGGCCTACTCGATGTTGTCCCTCTTTGCCAGATTATGGCGACCGCACAATATCTGAATATTTCGAGGGTCCTTCGATGAGCCGCCGCGCGAATACGGGATGATGTGATCGAAGTGAAGATCGGAGGTTGCGCCGCAAGTCACACATCCTCCACGGTCCCGCTTCCAGGCCTCGAGCTTCACCCAGCTTGGAATCAGTCGGTCATCTTGGGCATGGGTGAGCTCCTGTGGAGATCGCCGGGGATCGCCCCTTTCAGCGAAATGCAACTTAAATTTGAAAACCTGTCGACCGCCGGATTTCTCGGTCCACGCGTCAACTAAGTCGAACAAGCCGTTGTAAACCCAGATGCCGGGACGTATCTTTTCGTACACCGGGACCAGCTCCGCGGCGGCTAGCCCCTCTTTATATCGTTTGGCCGCCTCTGCAAACAGACCATTCTGCGTGAAAGATCCACTCGGATACCGAGCGGGCTGGTCCGTAAGCTTCGGATTGGGTCCGTTTAATTTCCTTGAAATGTCATGGCCCTCATAAATCAGCGTTTTTCCATCATCCTCAATGCGATCCGCATACGGCGCTCCTGGGCGAAGGCTCATCAAAATTACGCTCTCGCCGTCCAGTAAATGAAAATTCATGCCTCGCTGGATGTTCACTCCAAGCGATGTGCACATTTCCATATAGGAAATAACTTCGTCGGTTTGAAGTGGCTTAGCCAAGCGCCAAAAGTATACGACGATCTAGGAAATACCTGGGGCGCCGTTCGGGCGCACACTGGTTTCCGGCATTCTCCCGTAGTACAATTCTGCGTCATGAAATCCTCTTCGATACGGATTCTGAATTTCTGGCCCTTGCTCGCCATGTTCTTGCTTGCGCTTGCGCCCGCACGCCTGGCCGCGCAAACCGACTGGCACGACGATCTAGTCGATCACATGACGGGTTTATGGAAAATGGAGGGTTCCGTGATGGGCCGCGACGCGCATCACCAAGTGCAGGCCGAGTGGGTACTCAATCACCAGTTTCTTCGCATTTACGAAAAAACGTCTGCGGAGGCTCCCGTCGATGAGCACAAGTATGAAGCCACCTGGTTCCTCGGATACGATCCCGTCAGCGAACGCTACGTCCTTCACCTG
>JBELAC010000022.1:0-31937 GCA_049509215.1 Terriglobales bacterium | reverse complement strand
CAGTGCATCATGATCCGCCCAACTGGATATGCGGTCGAGCCATGAAGAAAATAGCCTAAAGTCGCGTGTGCCGAACTCAGAGGTCTGGTCCTCGAGCAGAAAGACGGCAAACACTTTCTCTTCCAGCATGCAGTCTGAGAAAAGTTTGTCGGCCACTTGGACGACAAACTCCATTCCGCGTTCTTGAGCGATCGCACGGCGGAAGCGCCGGGCGACTCTACGCAGTTCGGCCGTGTACCAGCTGCGTGATTGGATCTCCTCTTTAAAAAAATGCTGCACTTCGGCTGAGTGGGGCGCGGAGCCGCCGTCTTTCAGCACGCGACGGATATGATCGGCGATGTAGTCGGGTGTGAGCGTGGATTTGGCCATGAAGAGCAAGTCGGAAGTTAGAAGTCAGATTGCAGAAGTACGAACATCTCCCTGCTGCAAGGCCACCGATGATAAAAGAATCGGAAGAAAATTGCAGTGAGATGCGAATTTCTAGTAAACCGTTTTCGTTTTGCCGCCAGTCTTCACGGTCTTGTCATAAATCCAGAGCAGAACGGCTGTCACAATCCCTAGAGCGGTCACGCTAAACCAGATTCGTGCGGGCTCGTGCGCAACTTCTCCGAAGTGATGGACGAGAGTGCCGCCGAACCAGCCTCCGATGAGCGATCCGATGCCGATGGGAAGGAATGCAAATCCCATGTAAGTGCCCTGCTGTCCGGGAGGCGCGAGGCGCGAAATGTATTCGTAGTAGCGCGGCGATTGGATGATCTCGCCGAGCGCGAGCACGAATAGCGAGAGGATGGCGCCGTAGACCGTCGGCCAGAAGGCTAGAACCAGCCAGGAGGCCGAGGTAATCACGGTGCCCAGAATGATCGCCTGAAGCGCGGGAATTTTTTGCGTTAGATAATTCACCAGGAGGGTTCCGAGGATGACAGTGACCCCGTCGGTTACCAGGATCTTCTCAACGTCCGCAGTCGAACTGATGTAGCCGTGAATGTATCCCGGCAAGCTGATGTACTGTTGCCAGAACACAACCCAGTAGCCGGTAAAGAGCACCAGAAACCACATGAAGCGGCTGATGCCAGCGAGCACGAGGATCAGAAGCGCGACCCAGATCCACCAGGGAATGGTGAGGTCGGGATGGAAGAGGCTGTAGATCTTCAGCAGCAGGGCGACTCCGAGTACAGGCAAGACCAATCGCGCATTGCCTAAGACCACGCAGAAATTTCGGGCGACGGTTGCGATGGAAGGAGGAGGCGCGTCTCCTGCCTTGCGCGGCTCGCGAAAAAATAACAGGACAACAAAAAACATCAGGAAGACGCTGAAGGCTGCGACCCGGTAGACGCCTTCCACGCCTAGATGCCGGTGCGCCCAGGATGCAAAATACGGACCGGCGGCGCCGCCGATGTTGACCATCGTGTAATAGATCGAATAGCCGATTGAGCGAACGTTCTCTTTCGACGCGCGCGCGGTGGTGCCGACCACGCACGGCTTGACCATCGAAATGCCGAGCGCGGGGAGCGCGAGAATGACACCGACAAACAGGCCCAGTGGGATCATGTTGCGCACCGGCGCGAGCCACGGAGCGCCGATCGAGCCAATCAGAAAGTATGCGACCGCCAAAATCAGATACGCCGTCGAAAGCGCGCGGCGGAAGCCGATGCGGTCGGCGACGGCTCCTCCGAAGATCGCGAGAAACCAGACCATGCCTCCGAAAATGCCGGTGAGAGTGCCGGTTTGTTCGGTCGAAAAATTCAGGCGTTCCTGCAGGTAGAGCGCGAGGGAGGCGAACGCTCCGTAGTAGGAGAGGCGTTCGAAGATCTCCGTGAGATTGGCGATCCAGAAGGGACGCTCGAAGCCGGTGCGAATTTCTTGCAGGCGTTCCGAGAAGGTCAAAGTATCTCCCGATGTTCGTGTGGCGCGGGCGAGTCGCCCGCGAAACCGCCGACGAGGCGGCGCGCTACAGTCCTAGCCGCTGCCGGACGTCCTGCTCTGACAGACCAGCAATACGGATCACTTTATTCCGGCTGGCCTGGCCGGAAGCAATAGTAACGGAGGAACGCGGAACCTTCAAAAGTTTTGCGAAGAATTCGATGCAGGCCTCGTTCGCCTTGCCATCGACCGGCGGAGCAGTGAGAGCGAGTTTGAGAACGCCGCCGACTTCGCCGGTGATGGCATTTTTCTTGGCGCGGGGATGGACTTTGATGGAGAATGTCACGCCTGCAGCTGACTGTTGGACGGAGATCAAATGGCTACTTCCTCACTAGCGCGCGCTCTCCGAATATAGCCGTTCCTACGCGCACGCAGGTTGAGCCCTCTTCGATGGCTACTTCGAAATCGTGGGACATGCCCATGGAAAGGACATCCATTGAGACCGAAGGCACACTACGCGCTCCGATTCCTTCGCGAATCTCGCGCAATCGGCGGAAGAATGGACGCGCGTCCTCGGGATCCTCCGAGTAGGGCGGCACCGTCATCAGGCCGCGGATCGCCAGATGGTTCCATCCTGGAGCGCCAACAAGAATCTGTTCCAGTTCTGGCGAACCTAAGGCGATTCCACT
The DNA here is from genome assembly GCA_049509215.1 of Terriglobales bacterium. Lineage (GTDB taxonomy): Bacteria > Acidobacteriota > Terriglobia > Terriglobales > Acidobacteriaceae > Acidiflorens. Next base: position 29,388 of record JBELAC010000022.1, on the reverse strand, counting down.
CTTTGCCTCCTCGCCGCCTACGTTGATCTCGATAAGGATCGGGAGAGTCTTGCCTAGTTTTTCTGCGGACGAATTTAGCTTTTCCGCCAGTTTGACCGAGTCGAGCGAATCAACGGCGCTAAACAATTCCACCGCTTTCGCTGATTTGTTGGTCTGGAGATGCCCGATCAGGTGCCACCCGGCGCTGTTGAGATCACCGACGGCTTCGGCCTTGCCAGCAAATTCCTGCACACGATTCTCGCCGAATACGCGGATGCCCGCCGCATACGCTTCACGAATCGACTCCGGGGGAAAGGTCTTGCTCACGCCCATGAGCGTAATGGACGATGGATCGCGCTTGCTGCGGCGAGCCGCTGCGGCTATGCGTTCACGGATGTCCGCAATATTTTCCCCGATGGACACTGCAGAAGATTTAACCACAGAGGGCACGGAGGAACACGGAGAATTGAGAGGTCAGACGTCAGTTTTTCAGGGGTGAACCCCCGCTGCCGTCCTTCGGAGTTACTTCTGCAATCTGGCCCCTGCGCCTGCCCCCCCGAGATCCTTCACCTCGTTCGGGATGACGGCAGCGGGCCTCGGACGGCCCGCTAATCGCCGTCACATAATCGCCGTTGGCGGCGCGGGATCTTCGGGACGGCCGGCATTGGCCAGCGGGACGAAGACCATCACGATGGTCAGGATAACGAGCGCGACGAAAGCCAGCAGCATCGGCCCCAGGCTGTCTGGGTTCCAATTGATCAGGGTTACATTGTGGCCGGAGCCTACTAGTCCGGCGATCACTAACCCGCACAACGCCTCGCCCGCGATCAGGCCCGAAGCCGTCAGCACGCCCGCATTTTCTACGCGCGCTTTTTGCGCGTCGTTGTAGCCGCGGCGGTCGCGGAGTTTATCCGTGATCCAGCGGATCACTCCGCCTACAAAGATTGCGAAAGTGGTTCCCAGCGGCAGATACATACCCACGGCGAAGAGCATGACGCTGCGCACTTCGATCATGATCAAGGCCAGCCCGAGAAGGATGCCGACAATCACGAGGGGCCAAGCCATTTCGCCGCCCACGATTCCTTTGGCGAGCATCGCCATGAGGCCAGCTTGAGGAGCCGGTAACGCCGATGTACCGAAATGGTAGGCCTTATCGAGCACTGCCAGCGGGACGAATAAGACCAACGACGCGACCACGACTCCCAACAGGTCGCCGATCTGCATCTTCGACGGTGTTCCGCCGAGGATGTATCCAACTTTCAGGTCCTGCAGCATCTCGCCCGCGACGGCCGATGAAACGCAGACAACTGCTGCCACGCCCAGCACCGCTGCCACGCCGCCGCTGCCCGAAACACCCAGGGCGACCATCAACAGAGCGGCGATGACCAGGGTGCACAAGGTCAGTCCGGAGACGGGATTATTCGAGGATCCGATCAGTCCCACGAGATTGCCGGAAACCGCGGCGAAGAAAAATCCGACGATGATCATGACACCGGCCGCAACCAGAGATCCGGAGAGGATCTTAGCGGACGAAAGATTTCCGGCACCGCTGATGAAGTAGTGATAGAGAACAACCATGGCCACGAATACCAAAATCACGCCTACAAACACAACCTTCGCGCTTAAATCGCGTTCGGTACGGTTGGTGGCCGCCTGTACGTTCGCGGATTTCCGCAGATCGGAAACCGCGCGGGCCATCCCCAGGCCCAGTTGTTTTCGCATCTTGAACAGGGTGTAGGACGCGCCCACCAGCATTCCGCCGACAGCAATAGGACGAACGATGGAATAGTAGATCGCCGCCGCGAGCAAATCCCAGGAAAGAGACTGGCCGGCTGGTTGAGCGGCCTGAATGTAAGGTCCGACCAAGAATGTCAGAAGCGGAACCATCAGTCCCCAAGCCAGCACGCCGCCGGCGAAGTTCAAAGCGGCGAGCCTTGGGCCGATGATGTATCCCACGCCGAGGTATGCGGGGCTGATATCCGGCGCACTGAACAGGGTTGCGCCGCCGGTCATCGTGGTTGCGACATGGGGATTGGTGCCGGTGCGAAGCAGTAGCTTCTTGCCCATCTCGCTGATCTTCACGTGGAAGGTATTGCTCGGGTTGAACACGTTGACCGCGCCGAGCAGGTACATGAGCCCGCCAAAGCCCATATTGGCAAAGAGGATTTTCGCGGCTTTTGAACCTTGCTGCCCAGCTTTGTGGATCTCCGAGGCCGCTACCGATTCGGGGTAGGGAAGGTCTGGGTCCTCAACCATCACGCGACGAAGCAAGGTCACGAACAGAATGCCGAGCGTGCCGCCGATGACCATCAGCGCGACCGACTTCCAATATTGATCTTTAGTTAATCCGGGCCACAGCCCGGCCATGACGAAGGCCGGAATTGTGAACACCGCGCCAGCCGCGACGGACTCGCCAATCGAGCCAACCGTTCGGGCAATATTTTCTTCCAGCAGAGAACCTTTCATCAGGCGGAGCAGAGCCATGCCGATCACGGCTGCCGGGTAAGTCGCGGCAATCGTCATGCCGGCTTTCAATCCCAAATAGGCATTGGCTGCTCCCAGAATGCCGGTCAGGACCAATCCGATCAGCACAGCTCGGAAGGTAAATTCCTTCATCTCCATCGTTTCCGGAACATAGGGACGATGCTTGCGCGGGGCTTCCCGATTTACCGTAGGAGTGCTCATGAGTTCCCTCGTGGGTCCAACAGAATGCACAAACGATTACAGTAGCAGATTACAGGAAACGAACGGCGCACCTTATCACGCCGAATGGGCGCTTTACAAGTGCAACTGCGCTCTACGACAATACATCCAATAGAATTACTGAGCCCCTTCGTTCGCATCGGACATCTCAATTTGAGTCGGTAGTTGTGAGGAGGTACACCGTGTCTCCCCTTGTGCGGCCGTCGTGGAGTCTCTTCTTCGAAGAATTCCACTGCCGGGGATGTGGCGCTGAGGACGCTTACCAGTCCCGCCCCCGGGGATTCTTTGAAAGCTATCTACTGCCAATCCTTTTTTTGCAACCCGTCCGCTGCGATCACTGTTATCTTCGCAGCTACATACCGCGCTCGGTTACGGCGCGTGAACGCACGCGGCCTCCGCGGAAGCAGCCGGAAAGTCAACCTGCTCCCGAAGTGCAGGCCGACAGCCGCATTGCTTAGGCAGTAGTACGCGGGTATACTGACCCCAAGTCGCCCGGTCGGGCACAATCGCCTTTCCGGGTGCGGGAGGCCGTCTTCAGCAGTACTGGGTTTCGAATACGGGCTGCCCAGCCCACGGCCGCGACCGCTCCGGTCGCAAGCTGGGCGAAGCGCGCTGCTGCCAGCCTCTTTTTTACGCTTTTTCCTGCCGATTGCCGTATCTGTGGTTTCCCGTTAATTCAAGTTTCGCGGCTTCCCGTTTGTGAGAATTGTGTGCGCGCGGTCCATCGGCTGGGCGGCTCGCTCTGCCGGTGCTGCGGAGAAGCTTGCGGTGCTGGATTCGGATCTCCGGCTGCTGCCGAGCCCGTGGAGTTTTGCTGCGGACTTTGTCAACGGGCGCATCCTCCGTTCGAGCGAGCGGTTGCCTATGGCAGTTATGACGGTGCCCTGCGTGACTTGATCCACCTGCTCAAGTTCCATCAGATTCGGCCCGCCGCACCGGTTTTGGGACACATGCTGGCCGATGTCATTACTGCTCTTGAGCCAGTCCTGCCCGCTGGTCAGATCACAGTGATTCCCGTGCCACTGCACGCAAAGAAGCAGGCGCAGCGCGGATTTAACCAGGCTGAAGTGATTGCCCGGGCAGCGCTGAAGGATCTTTCGCAAGGGGACGCCGGAAGGCCATTTGATGTCTCTTCCCGCGTTCTGGTGCGCTCGCGCGAAACTGGGAGCCAGATCGGCCTGACCCGCCACCAGCGTCGCCAGAACTTGCGCGGGGCTTTCGCCATCAAGGATGCAACGGCGATTAGCAATGCCACCGTCTTACTGGTTGATGACGTTTACACGACCGGCGCGACCGCATCGGAATGCGCACGCATCCTTTTGAAAGCGGGAGCGGCGCGTGTGTGGGTGGCGACCGTGGCTCGCACCATGAAGATTTTCAATTCCTCCGTCTTGCCGGAGGATTCTTACGAAGACGGTCACAACCAGGAAGAGGAAGCTGCAAGCCGCCTGACCATGGCGGCCCAAGGGTAAGGGATTATGTCGTTGCGCATGCACAATTTCGTGGGGAGCTACCGGCCGCCTCTGCCGCCGGGTATGCTTGCGGACGGCGTCCATCAGGAGTCGGACGCGAGCGCCCTGCATCAGCCGGTGCTGGTGCTGAACGCTTCCTACGAGCCGATCAACGTGTGCGCGGCCCGCCGTGCGATCATCCTGGTGCTCAAGGGCATTGCGATGACCGAAGAAGAGAACGGACATTTCCTGCACGCCGCGCGCGTTGCCATGCGACTGCCATCGGTGATCCGGTTGCTTGAGTACCGCCGCATCCCGCACCAGTCGCGTGCTCTGTCACGCAAAAACATTCTGCTGCGCGACCGCAATACTTGTCAATACTGCAGCACAACGCTGCCTTCGGGTGAATTGACGCTCGACCACGTGATTCCGCGCTCGCGCGGAGGGCTTTCCACATGGGAGAACCTGGTTGCGTGCTGCCATTTCTGCAATCGCCGCAAAGGCAACCAGCTTCCGCACGAAGTCAATATGCGCCCTCTGCGCGAACCCCGGTCATTCAATCTCCACACCTCGAGACACATCATGCGATTGATGGGGCACTCTGACGACAAGTGGAGGAAGTATCTGTTTTATTAAGGCCAAGTTGCAAGCTTCAGGGTTTCAAGGTTTCGAAAACCCAAGTCTCCTCGCTTTCCACCTGCGTTGGACGCCCCCACGAAGCGTTAATTCCGTCGTTCAAACTCCCTGAGACCTGGCGCTACTGCGGCTTGGGCGGATCGGGAGGTTTCTGATCGGGCGGCTGCCCCGCGGTTGGGGGCTGGCCGCTGTCCGGCTTCTGCTCCGTGCCTTTTTTCACTTCCTGCCCCTCGAACGTAATCCGCGATTTCGAGCCGAAGCGCCTGTAATTGGTGTACTTGATGATCTCGCGGATTTTGACGTCGTTCATGCTGAAGTGCAGCGTGTCTTCCGCGCGCGTATAGGTGGGGAACCAGTAGGTCCCATCGACTTGTTCACGCCAGGTCGTAAATTTGGGGAAAAGATTCTCCTGTCCCTTTTTCTTCCGGATGTCGGGCACCGTCTTGCCGAACGTTTCGACGATCTGGTAATCGTGATCGTCCACCCAGATTCGTCCCTGGAAATAGCGTTTCTTGCCCACAATCTGTTTGGGAGCAACGTCGAACACATAGGTGTTCAGCTCATCCTGCTTCTGCTGGCCGACGTACAGGATGTCGTACTCGCCGATCTCATCGGAGGTCAGCACGAAAGGCAGCCGGTTTTCGATGTCGTCAATATCCTGCTCGGTCATCTGGATCCGCTGCAGCGTGTCCTGCGGAGCAAAGACTACGTTCTTCACACGATGACCCTTGTCGTCGAAGGAAACGTCGAATACCTGTTCGTACTTGCCGTCGATGGTGTCGCCGTCGAGCGTCATCACCTTGACATCCTGCCGGTACGTGTACTGGTCGCGCGCCTCTTTGAATTGTTTTTCCTTGGCGGAAAAGCGCTTGATGAGCTCTTCGGGAGTGATGCCCTTGGGCTGGGATTTGTCGAGCGGCCCTTCCTGGGCGCGCGCTGCTATTGGCGAAAGCACGCCAACGGACAGAATCATGAGAAGGAAGGACAGGACGGCGGATGAAGAAAAAAATGGGACCAGCCGGGCAGGTCGGACGGGAGAGTTCATATGGTCATTTTAGCGAAAAACGGCCCCGAAAAATTAACGGCAGCTCCCACCCCCGGAGCCGCCGTGCGTCAGCTCTTTCGAGGGGGGTGGAAGACTGCAGTTCTGCCTGCTTAAATAGATGCTTCACCCGACCAAAGGGTAGCTGCATTTACTATTCTTTACGAAAAGGGCCGCCCGCGCCCCAGTCCCGGTCACGGACCCGCCCTTATGTATCCTAGTTTTTCGGGGCTGGTTCCGTCTTCTTCTCGGATTCCTTAATCATTTCTTGGGTCTCGCGCTGCAGTTTCTCCTGCATGTCGTCCATGTACCTGGTCAGGGTCGGTGTCATTGCGTCCATCGCCTCGGCCGTGATGGCGGGCATGTCCCGCAATAACTTTTGTCCGGTTGGCGAAGAATAAAACGCAAGCAGGGAGTAAATGTCTCCCTTGGTGAAGTGTTTCTGATAGATCGGAATCATGGCCTGGAGCATTTCGTCCACGGGCATGCTCTTGTACGTATCCTCGATCTGCTTGCTGACTTGCTCTTCGTAGTTCTCGGGCAGCTTGTCCTTGTTCTTGAGGTACTGGTCGTGGATGAGCTTGCGCATCGTGACCGCCATAGAATCCATCATCTTGTTGATGGAGTCGCGCGAGTGCACAGTCTCGAAGTACGTTTGAATGTCTGCTCGCGACGCGGGGGTAGCATCGGCCTGCTGGGCCAGGCCGGGCAGGGTGATAGTGAGACACAAAATAGCGGCGGTTAGGAAAGGTCTCACGGCAGTCCTCCGTTGATCCCGGAAGGCTACCTTATTTTCTCAGTCCAAGCCAGAGATTTTGGTGGTGGGAACGCAGACTGAAAACTTTACGGGCTTTTAACATTGCTTTCACTTCATCATCATCTTAGCTATGCCCCACTCCACCAGCCCCGGCAATAACTGATAGAGCTTGATCACCGGAATCATCGTCCAGGGCACGATGACTTCGCGCTTTTTCTTTCGATAGCCGTCATAGGTAGCCCGCGCCACGCGTTCTGCCGTGATCCCCTGCACCGACTTTGGGCGGAAGTTGCTCTTTCGATCGGCCACCATATGTACCCCAAAGTCCGTGCGTACATATCCGGGGCAAACCGTCAGCACGTTGATGTTGTCACGTTTTAATTCCATCCGCGCGCCCGTTCCAATCGCATTCAACGCAAACTTTGTTGCCGAGTAGGCAGCACCAAAGGGCAGCGGAACGTGTCCGGCCACGCTGGAGACATTGATGATCGTTCCTCCGCCGGTCTTTCTCATGGCGGTCTGGCCCGTGCCGTTCTGGCCCGCTGCGTTCTGGCCTCCGGCGTTCTTCCGCATCGCGGGCACAACCGCCTGCAGACAACCGATTGCGCCGAAGAAATTGGTTTCAAACAGTTCGCGGCAGGCGGACATCTCCAGTTCGGTGACCGACTCGCGAATGCCGACCCCGGCATTATTCGCCCACACGTCCACGCGGCCGAAACGCTCGAGCGTCGCCGCCAGCGCGCGATCGATTTCTTCTCGTTTGCGCACATCGCAGGCGAGGGCCAGGGTTCGATCCGTGTGTCCCACCCGTTGTCGAGCCTCTTCGGCGCGGGCCGCATCCCGCGATAGCAGCACCACGCTCGCACCGCGATCGGCAAAGACCTTGGCGATGGCTTCCCCAATCCCCATGGAAGCCCCGGTTATGACGACCACCTTGCCATCCATTTCCATGGCGACTCTTGTATCGCCTGCGGTGCGACCAAGTCAATGTCTGGCGTAGAATCGAAAAGATCCGGTTGTCGACTGGACCGAAATTAATGGATCCGGCGGGTTTTGATCGTACAAACTTGAAACTTTTGAAACCTTGAAGCTTTGAAACCTTGAAACTTTAATCCAGTGAGCCTTCTCCCCATCTTTCCGCTCGATCTCGTCCTGCTTCCTGGAGTCCCGCTCCCGCTGCACATTTTCGAGCCGCGCTACAAGGAAATGATTGCCGAGTGCATTGAGCAAAAGAAGCAGTTCGGCATTGTGCGCGCCATGGAAGAAGGCGTTGCTCACATCGGCTGCACCGCCGAAATCGTCTCGATCGCGAAGAAATACGACGACGGCCGCATGGATATCCTGACGCGCGGAGTCGAACGCTTTGAGGTGATCGAAGTGCACGAGGAGCGGGCGTTCCTGCAGGCGGAAATTTCTCTGGTTCACGACGACCCCGAGTCCAGCAAGCCGGAAGCGCCGCTGGTCGCGCAAGCTGTGCGCCTGCATGCCGAGATCGCAAAGCTGGCCGGCGCCGATCTATCGGCTGACAAAAACTCTGCCAATCTTTCGTATCTCCTTGCCGGATCGCTTCCGCTCGATCTCGATTTCAAGCAGAACCTGCTTGCGACGTTGTCGGAATCAAAACGCCTCGAAGCGGTCGTTGGATACCTGGAAGCCGTGCTCCCCGGGCTGCGCCGCGCCGCCAAAGCGCGGTGGAACTAGTTCTCTGCCTTGCCCCATCTTGCAAGAAATTGTCATCCCGAGCGAAGCGAGGGATCTGTATTTCGCGGCGAACTTACCGACCGCATCGATTGCAGTTCCTCACTGATGCCGGACGGCTGAAAGCTCACCGCTGTTCGAGCGTATAATCCGCGTAAGGCATTATCCTTCGGGGGTTCCCACCATGAGCGTTGCCCACACATTGGGCGAATTGCGCGTCACTACCTTTTCTGAGGAGCGGCTGGGCTCGCGGTGCGTGAAAGACGAAATGCGCGACAACCTGATGGCCCGGCTGCGCCAGCAACCGGACAGTCCGGCCGAGGCGCCGATTTTTCCCGGCATCGTCGGCTATGAGGACACGGTCGTGCCGCAGATCATGAATGCGATTCTGTCGCGTCACAATTTCATTCTGCTCGGCCTGCGCGGACAAGCGAAGAGCCGCATTCTACGCGCGCTGACCACGCTGCTCGATCCCAAACTACCTTACATTGCGGGATGCGAAATTCACGATAACCCGTACGCGCCGATTTGCCGCCGCTGCCGCGATCTGGTTGCCAAAGAAAAAGACGCGACGCCGATTGCATGGCTCGATCGCGATCATCGCTATGTAGAAAAGCTGGCCACACCAGACGTCACCATCGCCGATCTGATCGGGGACATTGACCCGATCAAGGCTGCGCGAGGAGGGCACGAACTTTCAAGCGAATTCACGGTGCATTACGGCCTGCTGCCGCGCGCGAATCGCGGAATTTTTGCCATCAACGAACTGCCTGATCTCGCCGGAAAAATTCAAGTCGGACTGTTTAACATCATGCAGGAAGGCGACGTACAGATTAAAGGGTATCCGATCCGCCTGCCGCTCGACCTTGCGATTGTCTTCAGCGCGAATCCCGAGGATTACACGGCCCGCGGCAAGATCATCACTCCGCTGAAAGACCGCATTGGAAGCGAGATTCGCACGCATTATCCCGCGACGGTCGACGAAGGAATTGCCATCACCGCCCAGGAAGCGTGGATCGACCGCAATCGTGGCCGCGAAAGTGGCAGCGGTTCGCGGCTGCATATTCCAAACTATATCCACGAAGTCATCGAGCGCATTGCCTTCGTCGCCCGCGAAGACAAGAAGATCGACAAGCGTTCGGGTGTCAGCCAGCGCCTGCCGATCTCGGCTATGGAAAATGTGGTTTCGAACGCCGAGCGGCGCGCGCTCACACACAAGGAGAGCGTCGTCGTTCCGCGCATCAGCGACATCTATGCGGCGCTGCCCGCAATCACCGGCAAGCTCGAACTCGAGTACGAAGGCGAGATGAAGGGCGCAGATCATGTGAGCCGCGAGTTGATCCGAACCGCAATCGCCAAGGCTTATGACACGCACCTCCACGGTGTGAATATGAATCAGATCGTGCAGTGGTTTGATCTGGGTGGAGAAATTCAGCTCAGCGACAACGCCGGAGCCGAGGAAGTGTTGTCGGGTCTGCGGCAAATCCAGGGACTGATGGAAAAGCTGAGCAAGCTGAATGTGGGACCGAAAGACAGCGCAGAGGTGCAGGTTTCGGCGGCAGAGTTTGTTCTAGAAGGCTTGCACGCGCACAAGAAGATCGGCCGCAATGAAGAGCGAATCTTCTCCGCAGGAGAAAAACAGCCGAAAGCGCCCGAGAAACTGGCGTTCGACCGGGAAGAGCCCGGCTTTGGAAGGAAAAGGAGCTTTAACTGAGTTCTCAGCCTTCAGCCGTCAGGAAAAGCCTAGCGCACTCGCTTGAAGGGTGAATCCGCAGTCGCAGTGAAAAGTACTGCGAATTTCGAACCGACAGGGTGTAACTGAGGGCTGACGGCTGAAAGCTGTTTTTATGAAACGCATCCGCTATTCCAAATACGTCGCCGATCCTGCCAGCGAGATGAGCATGGAGGACGTGCTCAGCGCGCTCTCGGATTACCTGCTGCAGAGCGGATTCAACGACAACTTCTGGTACGAGATGCAGGACGGTGAACAAACGCTTGACGACCTGCGACGCGCGCTTGAGCAGGCGCTGCTCGACGGCGAGATGTTCGACGAGGAGATGCGCGAGCGGTTGCAAGAGATGTCGATGAACGGCGAACTCGAAGAGCTGATTGAGAAGCTGATCGAGCGCATGCAGCAGGAAGATTACATCTCGATTGATCGTCCTTGGGAAGCCCAGCCACACGATCCCGCGAAGCAATCGAGCATTGGAGGCCAGGTCGGCGAAGGGCAGCAGGCGAAGTTCGAGATCACTGACAAGAGCCTCGATTTCCTCGGATTCAAAGCGCTGCGTGATCTGCTTGGCTCGCTTGGCAAGTCGAGCTTTGGACGCCACGACACGCGCGACATGGCGACCGGCATCGAAGCGAGCGGCGCGTCGAAACCCTATGAATTCGGCGACACGCTCAACCTCGACATCACCGCGACGCTTTCCTCCGCCATTCAGCGCGAAGGACTCGACTTGCCGTTGAACATCGAATACAGCGACCTGCAAGTGCATCAGTGCGAATACCAGTCGTCGTGCGCCACGGTGCTGATGCTCGACTGTTCGCACTCCATGATCCTGTACGGCGAAGACCGCTTTACGCCGGCGAAAAAAGTAGCCATGGCGCTCTCGCAACTGATTCGTACGCAGTATCCCGGCGATTCGCTCTCGCTCGTGCTCTTCCACGATTCCGCCGAAGAAGTTCCGCTCTCGCAACTGGCGCGGGTCAAAGTCGGTCCTTATTACACCAACACGCGCGAAGGCCTGCGCATGGCGCAGCGCATCCTCCAGCGCCAAAGCAAAGATATGAAGCAAATCGTCATGATCACCGACGGCAAGCCCTCTGCGCTGACGCTCGAAGACGGCCGCATCTACAAGAACGCCTTCGGACTGGATCCATTGGTGGTCAGCGAGACGCTCGAAGAAGTATCGAAGTGCAAGCGCGCCGGAGTCCTGATCAACACATTTATGTTGGCATCCGATTACGGGCTGGTGCAGTTCGTCCAAAAAGTGACTCAGATGTGCCGCGGGAAGGCCTACTTCACGACTCCTTACACGCTCGGGCAGTATCTGCTGATGGATTACATGTCGCGGAAGACCAAGACTATCCACTGACAAGGTCAGAGGTCAGATTGCAGAGGTAAAACCTCAGGCCTCAGGTCTCCGGAAAATCAAAAAGGCCCATGTCCATTTTCCCGTCATCCAAAGCAAGAAAAGAAGCGAAGAGCTTTCGCCCTCCGCTTCTCAAACACCTACCTTGCAAGAGACTACTTCTGCGTGAACGGCAATCCCGGCAACGTCTCCGTGTGCTCAATTTGAACAGCGTTCAGTTGGGTTGGATCCAGTCCAAGCGCCTTGATGATCGTGGGAGCGATCTGGCGGGTTTCTACCTGATCGTTGAATGTTGATGCTTTGTATTTGGGGTTCGAAACCACCAGCATTACGTTGCGGTCGTCGTAGGCAAAGCCTCCATGCTCGGCGACTTTGCTGGTGCCTCCGGTATAGATCACGCCAACGTTCGGGGCCACGATGATATCCGGAGTGCGGGAATCGGTCAGAGGATCATTGAATTGCAGAGTGAGCGATTGGCCGGCGAAGATTTCTCCCTGGCCAAACAGGTTTTCATTCGCCGCGAGAATCGCCACATCGGCCACTGTCTGGCTTTGATCGGTCAGCCAGAGCATGGAGATGTCATCCTCGTCGGCTTGCGCGACTGGCAAGCCTGGGCCAACGCCGGCCGGCGAAAGAATCTGCGAGGGCGGCTCATCGGTCGGCACATCTCCGGGGATGCGAAGCACGCGGTTGGGATCGATCGGCGACTGCCCGTGCTTCGCTGAGACGATGATCAGCGTCGAATCGAACAGACCTTGCTTCTTCAGTTCGGAGACCATTTGGCCGACCGCAGTGTCGACATACTGGATTTCAGCGAGCAGGGAATCGCTGGGCGTTCCCAACGCGTCGGTGTAGCCGCCCGTCAGGCCGAGCGATTTTTCGACCAGCTTCTGGCCGACGCTGACCGACTGGAAGTTCATGCCGAACACGCTTGGAACCGGCGCTGTGCCGCTGCCGTCGTGCGTTTTGCCGTCGATCCAGTTGAGGACGGCCTGTACTTTGTATTGGTCGTAGCAGCGAATGTTCTGGAAGCTGTCGGTCCATGCGTTTGAGGATTTTGCTGCGCCGGGATCGGGCAACGGATCGCAACCCTGCACGCTGGGGATCGGAACCGGAATCGAGTTGATCTCCGGCGACCAGAGATCGTCGACGCCATCGCCGCTCGGGCCGTTGGTGAAGTCGTAGGACGGATGCTTGTCGGACCATGCCGTGTAGCCTCCGTTATTTTTCACGACGTTGAAGATCGTGTTCACGCGCAGATAGTTGTGCGGATACACGGGTGCGCAATTGTTCTTCGGATCGCGGGGCAGGTAGTCGGGATTGATTCCGTTGATTCCCGAGCTGCCGTCCGGCTTGCCCGAGTCGAGCTTCAGGTAGTTGTAGTCAATCTCTTCGTCGAAGCCGACCTGCGTGCCGATAACGCTGGGGCAGAGCTTGGGGCCTCCCACGATGCCATAGGGAGTGGTCTTGGCGGGCGGCGAGAGCGCGCGATCGTAGCTGACGTCATAGAAAACTCCCGCCGAACGCGGCGTCGCGCCCGTGATCTGAGCGACCAGGCCGGGGAAGGAGTCGGAAGGCTTGGAGGTCAACGCCTGGAGATAATGCACTCCGGTGGACGAGAGCGAAGCCAGATGCGGGCAGTAGGTTTCATTGCCGCTTTCGGGAACGCCTTTGACGCAGTTGTCGAAGTCGAGGGAGTGCATGCCGTCAACGCTGATGAGCAGCACGTGCTGGATAGGGCCTTTGCCCTGTGCGAATGACAGCGAAGCTGCGAGCGAAATTGCAAGCAGCGCTACGCCGACACGAAGTCCGTGTTTCAAGTTCATGGGATAATCCTCCTGAGGGATAGTGAGGCAGAGCTCTTTAGGGAATAGCAGAGGAGGATGAACGGCAGATCACAACAGTGTTATGGGCAGGTTAAAGACGCATGAACCGCCTTGCCGCCCCGAAACCGGCTGCCGGACATTAAGCCCTTCCGACAAAGCACCGCAAGACATGTCCGCTGGTACCGTTCCTAATAATGAGGCGGCCCTCTGGTTCGTTGTAAAATCGCAGAAGGTGCTCAGTTTCGGGGAGACTCCATGAAACGACTTGCTGCTTTAGCCCTGCTGGCCATTCTGTGCGTTGCGCCCGTCGCACAGGCCCGAACGCGGAACATGACTCCCGCAGAACAGGCGCGAGACTCGCGCAAGCAAGCGAAGAAGCAGGCCAAGATGTTGAAAAAGGCCAACAAGCGGCAGGCCAAGGCCGAAAAGAAAGCCTTGAAGGCGCAGCGGAAACAAAACAAAAAGGCGAACCGGGATCTTCAGACGCGGCGCAGGCACTAACCGCGGGAGCTCGATCGTTACCCCGAAAAACTCTAGGCATTCGCCAGAATCGCAACCGGGCGAGCCTTGACCAGCGTTGCATCCGCTGTTACCAAGGTGAGATCGTAGACCCGCGCCGTGGCGACGAGAAAGCGATCTGCGGGATCGCGATGTGGAAGTTCCACCCGCGCTGTTTCCTGGGCGATCGCATAATTCACATCGGCTTCTCTCATCGGCAGCGCATCCAGTGTGTTTGTAATCCAAGATTGCGGACTTGGGCGCAGAATCAGCCTTTGCTTCTGGCAGAGTATGAGTACTTCCCAAAGCGAAATCGGGGAAAGCCACAACTCGTTTGCTGGATCCTCAAGCGCGTCTAGTACGCGCGCGCAAAGATGTTCACGATCAAGCGCGCTCCACACCCAGATGTGTGTATCGAGCAGGAGTCTCATCAGCGCAGGACTTCCCAATCATCTGCTAGGGCGGCTGGGGAGACAATATCGCCGATGATCTTTCCGGTGGAAGCGAGCGAGCCCACCCATTGCTTAGCTCTCTGACGAGCTGGGACTGGGACGACCTCGGCCATTGGTTCCCCGAAGCGCGTAACCAAGACCGGTTTTCCCGATTTGCGCACCTTCTCAATCACCGCCAGACAGGTAGCCTTGAACTTGGATATAGCAATTTCTTCCATAGCTTTATGTTACCATGGTCCAAGACCATGGTCAATCATGAACTGACTCAAATTTCAAGTTTATGCAGTGCTAACTTCCGCAGACTGATTTTCCCACTTCCGAACTGCTTTCTCGATTCATCACATTTCTTCCGTGACGAAGCTCATATACGACGGGCTCCCGTAGCGCTAGGCTGATTCCACTCCCAAGGCTCTCCCAGCCCCGTTCCCTCCCGGAAAAGAGATGTGAAATGCGTGTGTTGCGACGTTTGTTGCCAGCCGCGCTTGCGTGCTTGGTCTGCTGCGCTTCGGTTTCTTGCCTTTCGATGTGTGCGGCTGCCCAATCGAACGAAGTAGTCGCCGAGCGCGTTCTTGGGCCGCAATGGAAGCGGATCTCCCGGCGCGCTGGAATCATATTCGCGGGAACGGTGATGAGCGCGCCGCAGACCGTGTCGCGGCCCGTGCTGCAGAACGTGCCACAGGCGGTGGCCAATCCCATGAAGACGGATCGCGCGGTTGCTGCCGTCGAATTGAAGTTTCGTGTTGATCGCTCGATTACCGGCGCCAAAAAGGGACAGTTTCTTACCATTCATGAGTGGGCGGGCGCGCAGTCGCGCCATCGTCCGATGCGTCCCGGCCAACACCTCTTGCTCTTCTTATATCCGCCCAGCCGGTTGGGCCTGACTAGCCCGGTCGGCGGATCGCTGGGCCAGATTGAGCTCGACCCAAGCGGAGAGAACGTTGCGCCTGTGTTTGCGGCAAAGTCGCGAGTCCCGGTCGCGCAACTTGAGAGTGCCATTCGCGCCGCCCGTGGAGAGTAACAAATGCGACGGCAAATTCTGCTCACAGCCGCCCTTCTGTTATTCATTTCGATCCCGGTTTATGCGGGCGGGCCGGCGTTCGTAGCCGGGTCTGGGTACAATCCCGGAGTCGAAGGACAGCCTTTGTTGTGGGCGAATGCGTCGGTCGAATACTTCACCGATCAGGGCGACCTTAGCCCGATTCTGACGAACGCCCAGGCCAATGCTTTTGTGGTCACTGCAATCACTCCCTGGACCAGTGCGCCGGGAGTCGGCTTGACAGTGACATGGGAAGGCGAACTTGCCGAAGATGTGAATGGCAGCAACATTCAGGCGACCATTGGCGGAGTGATCACTGCGCCCGCTGACATCACATCATCGGCGACCAGCACCCCGCTTGGAATTGTCTATGATTACGACGGCACTGTTACCGACGCGGTACTGGGCGAGGGCGCGGGAGATCTTGAGGATTGCTTCACCAACGCCGTGTATGGCGGACCCGATAATTTCGCCGCCAGTGGGAATATCGTGCACGCGCTGGTGATCATCAACGGCGTGTGCGCGGCGACCAGCGCGCAGTTGCCCGATGTGCAATACCGGCTAGTGCGCGTGCTGGCACGCTGTTTTGGCCAGGGATGGTCGCAGGCCGACTTGAATGTGCAAACCGGTAACCCTCCTCCAACGGCAGCAGACTATGCGGGATTTCCCGTGATGCACTTCATGGATCCAATCAGTTGCGTGCCCATCAGCGTGTGTTATCCGAATGCGGCAGTTCCCAAAATGGACGACATCACTGCGCTGGCGCGACTGTATCCCGCCACCGGGGGCAATCCGCAGCTCGCCGGCAGGGTCTGGGGCAAACTTTATTTCACGGATTCCTCGGGCAATGCCACGCAGCCTATGCAGGGCATTAATGTGGTGGCGCGGCTGATGGTATCGAACCAGCCATCGCGGCAATATGTTGTCACGTCGGTCTCGGGATTCGAGTTCGTAGGCAATGCCGGCAACATTGTCACTGGATATGTCGATGCCAACGGTCTTCGATTTGACCGATTCGGCTCGAACGATACGTCGCTCGAAGGCTTCTTCGATCTGGGCGAGTTGACAGTCCCAACGGGACAAACCATCGCCGAGTATCAGGTGAGCGTGGAAGCTATCGATCCAAACTGGTCGTGGGGAGTCGAACCGTATGGGCCGACACAGGTGGCTCCCTCGGGGTCGTTCGCGCCGGTCGTGGTGACGGTGGCGGCGGGGTCGAACGCCGAGCGCGACATTCTCATGCTTGGCAGCGAAATCGCACAGGTGCATCCCGGTACTGGTTCGACGTACATGAATCCTGCTGCGCTTCCGCAGGGCGGCGGATGGGGTTCGTGGATTTCCGGCTATGGGTCAACCGACTGGTTTGAGTTCGCCGCGCAGGCCAATCGCACCGCTTCGATTGCGGCGACAGCGCTGGACGAAAATGGAAATCCGACGGAATCGAAGCTGCTGCCCATTCTCGGCGTCTGGGAATTAAGCGACGACACTGGAAATCCCGCGCCGGCAGCAACGCCCTCGGCGTTCAACTCGATGACGTTCGGCATGAGCCGCCTCGACGTGCAGTTCAGTTCCACGGAAAGTTATCGACTGGGAGTGGCCGATTACCGTGGTGACGGGCGTCCGGATTATTCGTACCAGGCAAGCGTTCTTTATTCGGACACGGTGACGCCCGCGCGCCTGAGCCTGGCCGGAGGCGTGACTACTCTTGTCGGTATCGGTTTCAAGCCGGCCCTGCAGGTGAGTGCCGACGGAATTAGCGGTGGTGTTCTTTCGCAGTCCGCCACGCAAATGCAGGTAATTCTGCCCAGTACGCCGCACGATGGCCTTGCGACGATTCAAGTCACCGATCCAGCCACGGGCTCATTTTCCCAGATGATCGGAGCGCTCACCTATGGCGCGGCGGCCACGGATGAATTGCTTCTATTGCAAGGGGCCGAGCCGTCGACGCCCATTGGAGCGCAGGCCGCCAATCTACTTCGCGTGCGGGCGGTCGCGTCTGATGGGGTGACGCCGGTGAACGGCGCGACTATTGCTTGGAGCGCGACCAATGCCACGCAAATCTCGGCGTGCAGCGAGGGATCTTCCTGTTCGGCGCTTACCGACGAGGCCGGAGAAGCCTCGACCTGGGTGACGCCGACGGCGTTGGGACAGAGCACGATCGTGGCGGCACTGGCTCCAGCATCGTATTCGCCTCCGCAAATGCAGCAGATGACTCTAGTGGCAACCGCGTCCACGCTCGACCTGGCCGCCATCACGCCGAAGCGCTGGATCGCGCAGGGGGCGACGATAAATGTTCCGCTGACCGTGGAAGCGCTCAACATGGGAGCGCCCAAACCCAACGTCACGGTCAGTTACACGATCACGCAAGGCAGCGCGTCCCTCAGTGCGGCAACGGCAACCACGAATTCTTCAGGACTGGCGACTGTCACGGCGCAGCTTACAAACTTGGCGGCCACGGTGCAGGTAAACTCGTGCGTTACTCCGGCAAACAATCCGTGCCAGACATTCACGCTGTCCGCGACGCCATCTTCCATGTGGGCACTCGAGACTGTGGACGGATCGCAGCAGGTAGTACCGAATGGCCAGTCGTTTCAGCCGCTGGTCATGCGCGTAACGGACGGCTCGGCGGCTGATAATCCGGTGCAGGGAGTGACGGTAACGTTTGTGACCACGCTCGAACGCAATCCGCAGGGCGCCGGAGGAGGGCCGGGGCCGGGAGGCGACGCGGCTCGGGCAGAAGATGGGATGCCGATCATCCTTGGGACATCGCAGGCGCAGGTTGTGACCGATGCGAATGGACTAGCTTCGATCACTCCGACGGTCGGGAGCCAGGGGCCCTGCGATTTGTTTCTCGCGGTAACGGCCGGTGCTGCGATGGCGCAGTTTGAACTGGAGAGCGTGGATGGGACGACGATCAGTCCGCAGCAGCCGGAGCATCACAACAACAGAGGAGGATCGCGGAACGCACCACACGCGGGGTCCGGAACGGTTGTGCTTCAGGATGCGGCGCCGGAGGTTTTTGCTGTGGCACAGGCCATGCCGGCGGCAGACAATCCTCGGACCGATTGTTCCCATGCGAGCGAGAGCGACGCCGTGAACAATGCTGATATGACAAGTCAAGCATGTGCGCCCCCGGATCTGCCTGATGCAGAAGTAGTGCGACCTCCGACTGAACAACCCGTGGAAATGCCGGCAAAGACCAAGGCGAGCGATCCGATCGCCCCGGCGATGCCAATAGATCGGGATGTGCCAGTCAATGATTCGTCGGCCAGTAATCTGCTAGCCGACAAAAGGAGCTGCCGTTTCGCGCAAGCGGATTGAGGGCTACTTTCTTGCCCACTGATCCACCCAGTCAGTCACCGTCTTCCACCAGAGCTGCGCATTCTGCGGCTTCAGCACCCAGTGCCCTTCGTCGGGGAAATAAAGCATCTTCGACGGCACGCCCATCGTTTGGAGCGTGGTGAAAAGCTGGAAGCCTTCGCTCACGTCGAGCCGGTAATCGAGCTGTCCGTGCACGACCAGCGTAGGCGTCTTAAAATTCTTCGCCGAGTTGCTCGGAGACCATTTCTCGTACATCTCCCGGTTCGTATACGGAGCGCCCTTGAACTCCCACTGGTTGAACCAGAGTTCTTCCGTCGTGCCCCAGGCCGAAACGGTGTTGAACATGCCGTCGTGCGAAACGATGCACTTGAAGCGGTTGTTGTGGCCGAGCACCCAGTTGGCCATGTATCCGCCATAGCTGGCGCCCAGCGCGCATTCACGGTCTTTGTCAATGAACGAATACGTCTTCTCGGCGTAGTCGAGACCCGTTATCAAATCTTCAAACGGAGCGCCGCCCCAGTCGCCATTGATCGCGTCAACGAACTTCTGCCCGTAGCCGGTCGAGCCATGGAAGTTGATCATGATCGACACGTATCCATTGGCTGAGAACAGCTCCGGGTTCCAGCGATAGGACCAGTCATCTCCCCATGCGCCTTCGGGGCCGCCATGAATGAGGAACTTCACAGGATATTTTTTCGCGGCATCGAAATTCGGCGGCTTGACTAGAAAACCCTGCACGCGGTCGCCGTGCGCGCCTTGGAACCAGAAGAAGTCGAGCGGCGACATTTCGATCTGGGAAAGAACTTCGTCGTTGAGGTGAGTCAGGGGCGACGCTACGGGCAGGCGGCAATCGGGAGTTTCGCTCGGGGCGACATAGCCGGGCGGGTTGAAGTTGTCGGCTGGGCAGTTCTTGCTGGTACGCAAGGCCGTCGCCGCGGAGTAGATCTCGCCGGGACTGGCGATCGACATGCGCGTGAAAACGATGGCCTTTCCGCCGTCAATCACCGTCATGTCATCGTTGAATCCGGAGACGATTTTGACGATTCCGGCTGTGCCTTCCAGGGCCGCCCGGTAGATGGGGGACTCGCCTTCATTTTCGGATCCAAAATACATCATCTTCGAACTTGGATCCCAGGCAATTGCACCGACCCAGTTCTCAAAATTCTTCGTCAGTTCGCGCTTGTGACCGGTCGCGCGGTCATAGAGCATCAGGCGGAAGCGGTCGCTCTCGTATCCCGGACGCGTTTGCGCGCGGTAGGCGATGTATTTGCCATCGGGAGAATAAAGAGGAGTCGAATCGCTGGCCGGATTGTCGGATGTGATGTTCTTTGTCTTGTCGAGTACATGTGCCGGTGAGGCGTCCCACGGAAAATTTACCGGGACGAGCCACAGATCGTTGTTGGTCGATGTGGCCTCGACCGGATCGTGATTCGAGGTGTAGCAAAGCTCCTGCCCATCGGGAGAGAAGGCATAGTTGTCCTGGCCGCCCAGCGAGAACACCGGCGCATCGTAGTCGCCGGGCGTAAGGTCGCGCCACCCGGCCTCCTCGAAGGAAAAGGCTTTCGTCGGTGGGAGCGTGTCGGAAAGAATCGGATTGACGAAAATATGAGTTCGACGGCCCTCTTTATAGGCATTCCAATGTCGGTAGAGCAGTCGGTCGAAAATCTGCGCTTTGACCTTCGAATCGCGTGCCCCATACAACTTGTCCCCGTTGCAGTTATCCACTTCCTTTGGAGTGCCAGTGCACTCGGGATATACATCCGAGGTGAAGAGAATGTTCTTACCATCCGGCGACCACAGTTCGCCACCAGCCTCGGTAGGGATTAAAGTCAGAGGCCATGCGCCGGTCACGGTTCCGCTGGATCCATCAAACGCCGCCACCCAGACCTGCGATCCGTGCTCTTTGGTGGACAGAAACGCAAACCGCTTCCCATCCGGCGCCCAGCGCGGACGGTCGCCATCCTGATCGGGAATGAGCACGCGTTCCGGTCCTCCGGCCAGCGGGACGATCCAGATGTGCGACGTCTTCTTGTTCGCCGCCAGATCCACATCGACCGCGCTGAAGAGCACCCACTTGCCATCCGGAGAAGGCACCGGTTCACCGACGCGCTTCAGCTTCATCATGTCTTCGAAGGTGAAGGGATGTTTGGCTTGAGAAAAAGCGGGCAGAACGAAGGTGGCCAGAGTGAACAAGAAAACGAGACAGAACGAACGGCGCATAAATGCCTCCGCGAACAGGAGAGTTTAGCACTGAGGTCAGAGGTTAGAGGTCAGATTGCAGAGGTAAGAACCCTCAGCGCCAATGAAACCTTAAGGCCGTTAAACCTTCAGTCTGGATCCCCACCTGCTCACGGCTAGTCTCCCAATTCTTCCAGCATCGCAGTCATTTCGGACTGGGCATGAGTGTTGCCAGTGCGGCGCGCGGATGAGACTCCATCGACCAGCATGCGTTTGGCTTCATCAGTGCGGCCGGCGCTGGCCAGGGTCTGCGCAGACATGAAATACGCGGGAGTGTAGTCCGGATTTTTCTCAATCAACATCTTGAATTCCGTCAGCGCACGCTCGACGTCGCCAGCCTTCGAATACTCCATGGCGAGGCCGTAGCGCGCGAACGCGTCTGCAGGATTGCCAGCGAGAATTTCGGTCAACATCGCAATACGATTCATAAAGAAGCTCTCAGTTCTCAGCTGTCAGCTCTCAGTTGTTTCGGACGCGGAAAACTCTCCCTGCAAGCTAACGGCTGAAGGCTGAAGACTCTTATTACATTCATATCATGGCTGTGGGGTTAAAATTGGGTTTCTCGAGGACAATCAGTTTGGCGTGCCCCTTTTTCGTGCCACGCGAAATCTTGAATGATGGCTCCTGGCCGCATCCTTCGCGCCTACCGTTGGGTGCAGGATGGCGCGGGACCTGTTGCGCCCAGCGACAGGAAGAGGCGAGCGACCTTGCGATTGATGCCCTCTATGTTCGCGACTTCTGCAATTTGGGCTATGCCAAAGAATGTCCTCATTTTCCCCACAACCGGGACTGGGATGCAGTCCGTTTTTCCATCGCCAGTTCGAGCGACGATCAACTCACACTTTGCTATACGTGCGAGTTGGATTACGTGCCCGTGGAGCATGGGACATTGATCTACGATCTGGCGGGCAATGTCTGGCGTGTTGAGGCGCGCGACCAGCGCGTGCGGCGGCTGGCCGATAGCTA
This sequence comes from Terriglobales bacterium, assembly GCA_049509215.1. Classification (GTDB taxonomy): domain Bacteria; phylum Acidobacteriota; class Terriglobia; order Terriglobales; family Acidobacteriaceae; genus Acidiflorens. The sequence continues at coordinate 7,690 of JBELAC010000022.1, read as the reverse complement.
TGTACGTGCCTACAGGAGCCGCCAAGCAAGTCTAATCTGAGTTTGCGATCGATATCTCAATGAACAACAATGACAAATTGAGCTTAGTTCCACGGCCCGTAAGCGATTCGGTTTCGGAAATGGCCGAAATTGTACTCCCCAATGACGCCAACCCCTTGAACGCGCTTCTCGGCGGACGTCTGATGCATTGGATCGACTTGGCTGGCGCCATGGCCGCGCATCGCCATTCACGACAGTGGGTCGTCACTGCTTCCATCGACCATTTGGATTTTCTGGTGCCGGTGCGGGTCGGCGATCTCATCATCCTGCGCTCGTCCGTCAATCGCGCCTTCCGTACTTCCATGGAAGTTGGCGTGAAAGTGTGGGTGGAAAATTATCGCTCTGACGAAAGGCGGCACGTGAGCTCGGCATACCTGACGTTCGTGGCCATCGATGCGGCCGGAAATCGGATGCCCGTGCCACCGGTCGTTCCGGAAACACAGGATGAAAAACGGCGGTACGAGGGCGCAGCGCGTCGTCGCGAGACTCGCCGCATCGAGTCGGAGAGCCGGAGACAGCATCGGGGCTGACCGAGAGGGCGAGAGTGAAGGCGGAAAGATCGAATCCGGGAGCGTTAGGGGTCATCCAACCAAGCGCATCACTCCCAAGGGCGATTTAGAGCCCTGACGCCGCGAGCTGTAGCATGACGAGTGAGAGTTGAGATTTTACTTATGGACAGCGCGCTTCTGATTCATCGTCTGCACTTCGCGTTTACCGCGACGTTCCACTATCTATTCCCGCAACTCACGATGGGGCTTGCGCTGCTGATCGTTATTCTCAAAACGATCGCTTTGCGGCGCGACGATCCCGTTTACCACCAGGCGGCGCGGTTCTGGGGCAAGATTTTCGGCATCAATTTTGTTCTGGGCGTGGTGACCGGTATTCCCATGGAATTTCAGTTCGGCACCAACTGGGCGGTCTTTTCGCGATTTGCGGGCGGCGTGATTGGCCAGACGCTTGCCATGGAGGGAATGTTCGCCTTCTTCCTCGAATCCGCGTTCCTGGGATTATTTCTTTACGGAGAAAAGCGACTGAGTCCGAAGATGCACTGGCTCTCCGCAGTCGCGGTGTTTCTGGGGTCGTGGCTGTCTGGCTACTTCATCATTGCCACGGATGCTTTTATGCAATACCCGGTTGGCTATTACAAGGCCGCCGACGGCAGCTTGCAACTGGCCAGCTTCTGGGATTTCGTCCTCAACCGCTGGGCCCTGTGGCAATACGCGCACAACATGAGCGGAGCGGCGATTACCGGATCGTTCATCATGACCGCCATTGGCGCTTTTTATCTGCTCTCGGGCAAATGGACGGAGTATGGCCGCATTTTCGTCAAGACCGGAGTGATCGCGGGCTGCATCTTCAGCATCCTGCAAATATTTCCCACGGGCGACCGGCAGGGGAAAATGGTCTCCGACTATCAGCCTGTTACGCTGGCCGCAATGGAAGGACTGTTTCAGGGACAGACGGCTGCGCCGCTCGTGCTGATGGGGCAACCGAACGAACAACAAGGTAAGATCGACAACCCGCTAGAAGTGCCGGGGATGCTGAGCATGCTGACCTATCGGCGCTGGAGCGCGCAAGTTCGCGGCCTCGACGCGTTCCCTAAACAAGATTGGCCGGGGAATATTCCATTGCTCTATTACAGCTACCACATCATGGTCGGCCTCGGGACGTTCTTTATCGCGGTGATGGTGGTTGCGCTCTCGCTGCTGTGGCGCGGCAAAATATTTTCTGCACGCTGGATGTTGTGGATCCTCATGTTGTCGGCGCCCTTTCCCTACATCGCAAACACCGCCGGTTGGATGACCGCCGAACTTGGTCGCCAGCCCTGGCTGGTCTATGGACTGATGCGCACCGAGGACGGTTACTCCAAAGCAGTCTCGGCCGGCAACGGCATGTTTACGCTGCTGGGATTCATGGGCATGTACATGGTGCTCGGCATTCTCGGGTTGTTTCTCATCCGCCGGGAAATTGAACATGGGCCCGGCGGCCTTGAAACCACGTCAATTCTCACCGCGACGGAGGCACGATAACAATGGGCAGCCTTTGGTTCTGGATTGTCGCTGTGATGGTGACCGCATACGTCGTGCTCGATGGCTTCGACCTCGGGGCCGGCGTGATCTACCTGCTCGCGGCCAAAACGGATGGAGAGAAGCGCCGGGTGCTGCGTGCCATCGGTCCTGTCTGGGATGGCAATGAAGTGTGGCTGCTCGCGGCCGGCGGCACGCTTTACTTTGCGTTCCCCCAACTGTATGCGTCGAGCTTCAGCGGGTTCTACCTGCCCCTGAATATGGTCCTATGGCTGCTCATGTTTCGCGCCATTGGGATCGAGTTTCGCGCCCATATCGACAATTCGGTGTGGCAGGAATTTTTTGACGTTCTGTTTTCTGTCGCCAGCATTCTGCTCTGCATATTTTTTGGCGCCGCTCTCGGCAATGTGGTGCGGGGAGTGCCGCTCGATGCGACTGGCTACTTTTTCGAACCGCTCTGGACCAACTTCCGGCTCGGGCCGCAGACTGGAATTCTTGACTGGTACACGGTGCTCATCGGAGTGATGGCGCTGGTGACGCTAGCCGCGCACGGTTCGCACTACGTCGGCCTCAAAACTGACGAAGACCTCGGACGCCGTGCCCGCGGATTCGCATTGCTGTGCTGGCCGGTGCAGTTTTTTCTGACCTGCGTGACGCTCCTCGCGACCTATTTCATCCGCCCCGATATTATGACGAACTATGCCAACCATCGGATCGGCGTGCTGGTTCCGATCGTCGTCTTTTCTACTCTTGGCGTGATGCTCTGGGCGACTCCCAAGGGCAAGGAGAAGATTGCATTTATCGCATCGAGCTTGTACATCGTGGGGATGCTGGTCGGCGCCGCATTTGCGCTTTATCCAGTGGTGCTGCCGGCGCGCGATCATCAATACGATCTGACGATCCAGAACACCAGTGCGGGCGCGCATGGCCTGAGTGTGGGACTGATCTGGTGGTCGCTCGCGGCCGTGCTGGCCCTCGGATACTTTGCGTTCGTCTACCGTATGTTCCGCGGTAAGGTGCAGGCGGGGGAAGGGCACTACTAGCGATTGCAGAGGTCAGAGGTCAGATTGCAGAGGTGAAAGCCAATAGCGCCAAAATTTGATCTTGAATCGGAGGGTTTATCCTCTGCAATCTGACCTCTAACCTCCGACCTCCGACCTCCGACCTGTGACCTTGGCCACCGCAATCCGCCCAAAGCCCTGATCCCTCCTCCTCCCGTATAATCGCAGGATGAGCGCACATTCCCATCATCCTGGCCAGCAGCCGCCTGCACCTCAGCCCTTGCCCGGCGTCAACGCCATCATCGCCGTGGGTTCCGGCAAAGGCGGAGTCGGCAAGACCACACTCGCGGTCAACCTGGCGCTTGCGCTCTCGAAGTTGGGATATCGCGTCGGCCTGCTCGACGGAGACGTCTACGGCCCCAACGTTCCGCTCATGCTCGGCACCAACGAACAGCCCAAGGTGTTGGGCGAGAATCACATTTCTCCGATCAACACGCACGGCCTCAAAGTGATTTCCGTCGGCTTTCTTAATCCGGGAGACAAACCGCTGATCTGGCGCGGCCCCATGCTGCACTCCATCATCCGGCAATTTTTGGGGTCGGTGGAGTGGGGACTGCTCGACTACCTGATCGTCGACTTGCCCCCGGGCACGGGCGACGTAGCGCTCTCGCTGATCCAGACGGTGCCGCTGACCGGCTCGATCGTGGTCTCAACGCCGTCGGACGTGGCGTTGCAGGACGCTCGCAAAGCGATCGAAATGTTCCGCCAGATGAAGGTGGATATCGTCGGCATCGCCGAGAACATGAGTTACTTCGTCTGTCCTCACTGCCACCATGAGGTGGATATCTTCTCGCGCGGCGGCGCGGAAAAAACCGCGAAGCAATTCGACGTGGCCTTCCTTGGCAGCATTGAACTCGATCCTGAGATTCGCCGCTCGGGTGACAGCGGATCGCCCGCCGTGCTGCAAGGCGAAGACTCGCCGCACGCGAAGTCACTTTTTGCATTTGCCCGCAACGTGGCAGCGCGTGTGGAAGAAATCAAGTCGAGCAGTTCCGAGGGCGTGATCCAGATTCAGTGAGATTTGGCGCGGACGCGCTCGGCCGCGAAAAGCCTCTAGTTGTCCGAAACGAAGCGGTGTTGATTCGGAGTCAGCGATGCAATTCAGAACTGCTGGCCCCGTAAATCGGTGCCGTCCACTCCGCCATCGGGCTGATCGCCCCACAATCCAAACAACGCGTTCCGGAGAACTGAGTTCCGCAATGCGGGCAGGCGGCATTGGTAACAAATGTGTCGAAGGGCTGCCCGCACTTCCCGCATTTCCAGTACTCGCCGATCGGCGGCGCGGTTTTGCATTGCGGACAAGCAAGTCCGTCGCGACGCGGCAATTTTGCAAATTTCATGAGCGCGCGCGCGTGTTGCAGGCCGCTCCAGCAATTCAAGAGCATGAAGACGGCAAGAATGATGAACCAGGTGGAGTGAATCCAGATGGCGAGGCCGATGAAACCGGCGATGCCGATAAAGCCGACAATCGTCGCGACCATCAGGCTGCGCGCGCGTCCCATCACAAACCAGAGGAGCGCGCGGAGGATCTGGCCACCGTCCAGCGGATAGATGGGCAGAATGTTGAAAACCAATAGGCCCAGGTCAATCTCCCATATTGCGCGCAGCAGAGCGTGAGCATCGGCCATCCCGGCCCATCCCACCGACTTGCCCCACATGCCGAGGCCGTACAAAACCGGCAGGAGCGCGACGTTCACGAGCGGGCCGGCGGCGATGCTCCAGAGCGTTGCGCCCGCGCGCGGAGGCGGATTCACATAGGCCACGCCGCCCAGCGGCCAGAGCACGATCTGATTCGCCGAGCCACCCACTTGCCGGCAAGCCAGCGCGTGGCCGAACTCGTGCATCATCACAATGATAAAGAGGGCGAGATACTCGAGTACGCGCCAGGTGATGGAAGAATAATCTCCGATGCCGCTCTGAATTTCGTAAAAGGCGACCAGAAACCACGACCAATGCAGGAACAAATCAATTCCAGCAAAACGAAAGAGGCGGATCGAGCCATTGCGGGTCGGCATGTTGGTTGATTTATACCACGATGTTACTTCGCAATCTCACGGCTTAGTGCGCAAACCGTGCCAGTTGATACACCGCTTCGGCCGTCTCATCCTTCAATACCAACCGCGCGACCATTTCTCCTAACGCCGGGCCGTGCTTAAACCCGTGTCCCGAGCCGCCGCCGACAATCCACACGTCCTGATTCGCGGGATGCCGGTCGATGATGAAATCGTGGTCTGTGGTGTTCTCGTACTGGCAGACGCGCGTTTCGACCAGCGGCGCATTCTTCATCCCGGGAAAACGATAGGCGAGATAGCGGCGCGCTTCCGCGAGGCGATCGTCGCTTACCAGGCGATCTCCGTTAGTCGGATCAAACTCCGGCCCGCGCGTGTCGTCAGCCATCTTGAAGCCGCGTCCCTGATTTCCGGGGATACCGTATATGAAATGAGCGCTGTGGTCGGCCCACACGGGAATGTTGCCTTCGTTGTAGCGCGGGTCGTTTGCAGAAGTTCCGAAGAAAAACACGTCCTGTTTGGTGGAGACAAAGTGCGGACCAACGGTCTGCGGAAACAGCTTGCCGAGCCATGGCCCGCAGGCAAACGCGTAGCGGTCGGCAACGAGCATCGATCCGTCGGAAAGCGGAAGCGGATTCCTGTTCCCGCTCTCGATCCAGCCACCACTTTCCAACCTGTTGCCGTCCAGCAAACTTTCTGCCGCAAGCGCGGCCTGACGATACTCGCCGCCCTCGGCGATGAATTGCTCGACGACAGCTTGCGTCGACGCCCGCGCCAGCAAATATCCGCTCTGGGGCTCGTAGATCCCCCACTCGATATTGACGAAGCTGATCTGTGGCCAGCGGCGCGCCATCTCACCAGTAGAAAGTTGCTCAAAGGGAATACCCGCGTCTTTCAGCATGGGCAACGAGCCGCGTTCGAACTCGCCCGAACCTTCGGCCATCCATAAAACACCGGTGGAGAAAAAGAACTTTCGCTTCCACTGTGCCTCGTGCTCTCGCCAAAGCGCCATCGCCCGCGCGGCGAGTTTTGTGTAAGGCTGATCCGGCCCATAGGCGCCGCGGATCACGCGTGTTTCTCCGCCCGAAGAAGCGCGCGAATTTCCCGGGCCCCAAGCGTCAACCAGAGTGACACGTGCTCCACCGCGCAAAAGATACAGCGCCGTCCACCCGCCAAACGCGCCCGCGCCCATGACGGCAATATGAGGTTTGTCATTCATCGAATTCGTCGTCATGATCCGTGCACCATACTACGCGGGTCGGCAGAGCATTCGAGAGTGCGGGGAACCGGGATCGGCAATGTTTCGATGAGCAAGGCGAGTATAAGATGAAATCCGCCTGTGGGGTCACAGCAGATTCCGGCTTAATGATCCACTTGAGAGGCTAACTCCCATGCGAAAAGTGGTCGGCAGCATGCTGTTGTGCGTGTCAATGCTGGTCTCAATTCTCGGCGGCGCGGCGCGGGCACAAGATGCCTTCAAGGTCGAACCGGCGCACTACAAACTGGCGTTTGAGAATGAGTACGTGCAGGTCGTTAACGTGCATTATGGGCCGCACGAGAAGTCGGCCATGCACGCTCATCCCGGAGGCGTGGTTGTCGTCCTCACAGCCGGGCATCTTCGCTTCACCGATGAAAACGGCAAGACGCAGGAAGTCTCCGCGATGCCCGGAGAGCCGCGCTGGTTTCCGGCCTTCAAACACAAAGTAGAGAACCTGGGAGACACGGCCTACAACGCCGTCTATATCGGAATCAAAGACAAGCGGCTCAACAACCGGGCCAGCCTGAAGGGCAATCCATCCGGGATGGACGGGCAAGCGATGGACGAGCAGACAAAGAAACTCGTGGTCGAAGCGCTGCTGGGGGCGGGCAAGTAAGGAATCCGTGAACTGCAGGCCGCAATGAGCGATTCCGGTGCTCGAAGCGCTCAAGAGAAAAGCACCGCAGCCTAGCCGAGTTTCCCCGCCAGGTTCGTGCTTGGACTTCTTCGCCAAAATGCAGAACAAGTGCGCGAAGCAATGGCTGATTGGGCGGAAGGAAAATAAATAAATTAATAAATTATTAGGTACCCCCCCCCTCCCCCCCTCGGTTTTGGCTTAAGTGGTTCATATTGAATAAGTTAGATTCAAAGTCTTCAAAACATTGGGTTTAACGGATGCGATTGTTGATTTTGCTGGTTTTTTGGAGGTTCGGGCTCGGCTGAAATTCGCGGAATAATGCGCGCATTTTTGAATATTCATGTTTTTTCCTGACGCATTTTCCTCGGGAGACGGGCGCAATTTCCATGGTGCCATGTCGAGTGATTCTCGCACTGATTTTGGTGCAGGTCTGTGATGAGGGTTACGGGAAAAATGTGATGAAAAAAGGAAGAGGTGGTGGACTCCCGGGCTTCGCGCGAAGCGCGGGCAAGCTGGGCGACCCTCCTTTCACAGGATTTGAGTAAAGCGGAATCGGGTCGCTTGCGGCCGTTGGGCGGGCGATCTTTCGGCTACCGCTCAGGGCGGCATTCTCGAAAAGCGCGGGAAGTGGCGCACCCGGCACAGTTGGATGGTGATGA
>JBELAC010000219.1:0-8342 GCA_049509215.1 Terriglobales bacterium | reverse complement strand
TTGCTGACCTACGCCAACAGGGGCAAGTGTCAAAGGATCTCTGACGATCAGGTCTGCGAAGGCGGGCACATGTTTGTATCCTAGTTCGCAGTCCGGATAAACAACACCCACCGTTTCCACCATGCCGTAATAGTCGATGACGCGATCCGGCGGGCAGCCGAATACGGAAGACACATTGCGGATGAACACATCCTTAGTGACAGCCAGCCGCTCCAACCGCTTCCACCCGCCACTGTGCAAGACATGAATTCGCGGCATGTTGAGTGTAATGCCCCGACCTTGCAACGCTTGCACGAAGTGGACCCAGATCAAGTGGGTAAACCCGTAGACCAGCACTTCGGCATCTTTCCACTTCTCAACCGACGCCAGCAGTTTCTCCAAGTCGAGACTCGGTTCGCCCTGCTGATCAGGACGCAAACAGCACGATATCTCTGTCGCAAAGGATCCCAAGGCTTGAATTGCCGCGCCTCTAGCACCAAGTTCGGCTTGGCGGCCGAGATTCTCAGGGGTATCGATGACCAGATAAGGCCGGCGCGATGGTCCGATGAAATCGCGGATGATCGCAATCACGCCTTTCGTCATCCTCTTCGAAGTGGCTGCATCCAGAACAACGCGGCTCGGGACCTGGCCGCTCGTAGAACTGGACGTCAATGTGCGTTTGACGTCGCGTGGCGGCACCAAGCTCAATGGCGGGTTGGCCTTGAATGCGCTGACGGGAAGGTAAGGGAGATCAGATATATTCTGCGCAGCAGACACCGCGATAGGCCAGTGCTTCACGTAATTGCAGAACTGCGGATTTCGCGCACAGGCGTAATCGAGTTCTTGCTTGAATAGGGCAAGCAAGGCTTTGTGCCGCTGCTCAGGAGCGATGCCGTACGGTGGCACTTCAAGCAAATGGCTGATGGAGTGCTCGAGCTCAGGCGACTGAATGTCTGCCAACAAGTTCATATCATTGTCGCCAACAGGGAGCGCGCAATTTTGCCGTTGGTTGTTCTCGGCAGCTGCGGGACGATCTTCACTGCGACGCAGGTCCAGTGTGGAGGCAACGCGCGCCGTATTCTCTCGCCGAACTCGCCCTGGGTGTCGCCTGCCGTGATGCCATTCGCGACGAAATTGTCCGTAACAATCAGAAGTGCCAGTGCCTCACCAGCTTCCGAATGATTGACTCCGACCGCGGCACATTCGCTGACGCCATCCATTGCTCCGACTTTGGCTTCGACTTCACCGACACTCACTCGAACGCCACGTATCTTGATGAATTCATCGGTGCGCCCTTTAATCCAGAGGTAGCCGTCCACGTCGCGACAAGCGAAATCGCCCGTACTAAGCCAGTCCGGGCTAAACTTGCGTTTCGTCGATTCTGGATCGTCTAAATACCCCAAACACACCGACGGACCTTGCACTTGAACCTCGCCGATTTGTCCCTCTGGCAATTCCGTTCCTTCCTCATCGACAATGCGGACCTTGAGATCGTCCAACGGGAGCCCGGCACTACCAAGTTTCTCCGCTAAGCGAGCTGGTGGCAGGCAGGAAATTCGCGCTGTGGCCTCCGTCTGGCCATACATGACGAAGAACTCTACCGCTGGCATAATTTCGCAGATCTCCTTCGCGTTTTCCGGAGAAAGCGCACCTCCGGCTTGGAGAAATCGCCGCAAGCCAGGCGATGCGATCGACCGCAAATTCGAGCGCCGCAGCAAAATGTTGTAAATGACCGGGACCCCGGCAAACGTGGTGCAACCAAATGTATTGATCGCGTGCAACACCTTGTCCGGGAACATGAATCTCGAATCGAAGACCACTCCCCCACCTTGGTACAAGTGAGTGTGCATTACGCTCGCGCCAAAGCAGTAGCTGATCGGCATGATGAGCATTGCTCGCTCGCTGGTCCCCAGGTTCTGGCTGCGGATGATCGCTTCTGTGTTCGATCGCAAGTTGCCATGGCTGACCATGACTAGTCTTGGAACGCCCGTAGAGCCTGAAGTTGGCATCAGGGCCGCGAGGTCACTTTCTTGGCACGCCGCTGGCGATAACGAGCCGGGAGAACGGGCATCGAAAGTCCCTTCGATACTGGGAACGCTCTTCTTTCGAGTCCAGTCGCAGCCGAGTCCCTTGTTGGTCCAAACCATCTTGGCCTGCGCCTTCTCGAACAGAAGATTCCCTGTCGTACCAAGAAGCCTTTGTTCGATCAGTACCGGAACGATTCCGGCGTACATGGCGCCAAGATAAGCCAGAGTGCTCGGCGGACTTACAGTGCACCCAATCAGTACACGCTCCCCCGGGTGTAATCCAGCTGACAGGAAACCGGCAGCGAAGCCGACGATCAGGCTGGGAAGATCTTGACCAGGAATTGTCTGGTTGGTCGCGGCGTCGATGAGATGGGAATTAGTTCCCAACCGCTCGACCAGGCGCGCAGCGAAGTTCGACTCACTGGAGTTTGTCACGTGGCACCTTGCCGAGTTTGGCTTGCACGACCCTGCAAATTTCTCTTACATTCTCCATGGCCATCAGGTCATCCACGTCAAAACTCAGTCCAAATTCTCGCTCCAGGCTGCTTGCAAGGGTCACATGTCCCATTGAGTCCCAGTCTGGGATGTCACTTGGCGTTGTCTCGATGGTGACCGTTTGCGAATCAATGTCAAACGCCGACCTGAACGCAGTCTGCACTCTCGTCAACAGTTCTTCCATGCCGAGTTTCCCCTTTTGTATCTCTGCCTCTCGTGCCAGCAACTGAGTCAACCAAACGCTTGCCATAGTGTCTGCTAGTCCAACAGCGGAACTGTCCTTGTGAGTTTCAGGAAGCGGCTCACGCTTACTGCCCGTACTTTCTTCCATTTGTTGGTGACCCGAGTACACCAGTGTGCAGGGATGTTGTCTGCCCAGTAGAAGCCGAACCCCTTGGTGAATCCCTTCGAGCGCAGAACGAGCATCGCGCAGTTCTGAAAGGCTGCCGAGATACCTCCTTTACGTTCGGCGGGAGCCACGAATATATCGAAGGTGTAAACGTAGCTCTTGAGCCAGCTCTTGAATCCGAACCGGCGCAAATCAATGTGCAAAAGACGCGGGTTCTCGGTCGATTCTGAAGTCCAGTACCACGTATCACCAATGACTAAAGTGTCGCGCACGAGGGCAAGGCCACCGTATCCGAGCGCAACGTTGCGCAAGGCTTTCAGCCTTCGACTTCTTAGAGCAAATTGATAGCCGCCCGAGAGCATATCCTCGTCGATTTCGATTACTTTGAGGTTTGCCTTGCCGAGAGCCTCCGGACGATCCGCTATCTCGCACAGGTCTTTCTCCACGACAATGGCCCTGCGATCAACGAAAAACATTTCTCTAAGAACGGAAGGCCATCCATTGGATTGAGCCAAATCCGCGACCTGCGCGATGCGCATCTTGACTACGTTCCACAAACTCAACCTCCTACTCCTGAAAGACAGAACCTACGCTGATCAGGCGAACCATAGTCCTACTGTTGTCGAGCGATTCAGTGCGGTGAGGCATCATGATTTCGGTTTCTGACTCTCGCGACGGGGGGCGGGTACGAGCCACCTGCGCCCGCTCTGGGGGGATGGAAAAATGGCGCGGACAGCAATTCCTATTTTAAAAGTAGATGCTAAGGACACCTTTAGGATGTGATCCAGGTCACCCCTGCCAGTGATGAATGGACCGTCACAAGCGAACGCGCAGATTGAATCAGGAGGTTTCGTTTGCGTCTGTTAAGACGGGCCGACCAGAACATCGGCGATACGCTCGCCCGTGTGTCCGTCCCAGAGTGGCGGTACCGCTCCCTTCTTCGCTTTCCCACTGAGTACTTTCGAAAATTCCGAGCGAAGCTTGTCGCGATCACGGCCCACCAGGACGTTTGTGCCCATAGAAACCGTGACCGGGCGTTCCGTGTTATCGCGCACGGTCAGGCAAGGGATGCCGAGGTATGTGGTCTCTTCCTGAATCCCCCCCGAATCGGTAATCACAACGGTCGCGCGGGTTTGCAATGCCAGAAAATCAATGTAGGGGAGAGGATCAAGCAGCCGCAGTTGGCCAGGATGTAGTCCGAAATCGGCAATGCGTTGGCGGGTGCGCGGATGGGCGGGAAATACGACCGACAGATCGCGGTTGACCTCAAGCAGTGAGCCGAGAATTTCCTTCAATGTCGCGCTGTCATCGACATTCGCGGGGCGATGTAGTGTGACCAGGGCGTACCTTTCGGGCAGACCGGCGCGCGTGATCTTCTGCGCCACCGGTAACAGCCGCACAAGCGAGTCGATCATCACGTTACCGACTCGAAAAATCTTCTCCGCGGGAATGCCCTCTTTTCGAAGATTTTCGTCTCCGTCTTCCGAAGGCGTGAAGAGCAAATCGGCCAACTGATCTGTCACGAGGCGATTAATCTCTTCCGGCATAGTTCGATCAAATGAGCGCAGACCGGCTTCGACGTGGCCTACAGGCACGCCTAATTTGGCGCAGACCAATGTGGTCGCGACCGTGGAATTCACGTCGCCGTAAACGAGGACCAGGTCCGGCTTGCGCTCAAGAACGACCGGCTCGAAGCGGACCATAATCTCGGCGGTCTGCTTGGCATGGCTACCAGAACCAACCGCGAGGTTAATGTCCGGATCGGGTATTCCTAGCTGTTGGAAGAAGACATCAGACATACTGGCGTCGTAGTGCTGGCCCGTGTGGATGAGGGTTTGCGTAACATTCTTTCGCCCCTTCAGGGCGCTCAGCACGGGAGCAACCTTCATGAAGTTGGGGCGAGCGCCTACGATGTGAAAAATGTTCATGGTCCTCGACTCGTACCTATCCAGCTTAATCGATCAGAACAATTGAAGAGTGGATTCAATGCCAATCATACGTCTCCAGCGCATACAGAGTTTCGCCAGCCACAGTTGCGCGATACCCACCACCGACACAAAGATCCGCCAAGGCCCATTTGTTGCAAGGGTCGAAGTCTCCGTGAATCTCTTCCAGTTCAGGATTGCCAGTGGGATCAGTAGTCACTGAGAAATCCGCCAACGGAAACGAAAGTCCATCACCGGTCGCCTTGAGAAAGGCCTCCTTACGAGTCCAGCAGGCGTAGAAGGCCTGCAGACGTAGCTTTTCCGGCAAAGCACGAAGGCCGGCGCGCTCGCGAGCGGAGAAAAACCGCTCCGCCAACGAGGATGTGTCGATACCATCACGAATTCTCTCGACGTCAACTCCCAGCCTTTGCTTAGCTCCCACGGCAATCAGCGCAATATCTCCAGAATGCGAAACGTTGAATTCGACTTTTCGGGAATTTTGCTTTTGCGAGAGCTGAGGCTTGCCACCAAGCTGATATTCAAACCGAATCTCGCCAGCCCGAATGGCCATGTATTTCGAGAGTAGATCTCGCAGCGCGATGCGACACCGGACGAATTTGAGCCGATCTTTCTCGAAATGAAATCGATCTGCCCGCGCAATCTCGTCTGCAGCGAGAATGCTGTCCGGGAAACTTGCTTTCCCCGTTTGGTCGAGTCGTACTCGCCAGACGTCCACGCGCTCCTCGGAAATCAAGAGCTTCTCTGGGCTTGGCAACCATACGGATCGGCTCTTCCGGTTTGGTTCTTTGCTAGGCACTCCAATCTCCCTTGGCGACAGTCCAGGCAAAATGACGAACGTCACCCTCATCAGACTGTGATTTCACCTCTGAGTGTGCCATCCTAACGTCATCCGATGCCGCTCTTCAGCATTATCATAGGCACCTACAATGACTGGACCGCACTGGGTCCGTGCCTTCATTCCCTGACTCAACAAACGGACGGCCCTGATTTTGAGGTCATTGTTGTAGATGATGGAAGCGACGAAACTGCCCCGGAAGTGATCCGCCAATGGGCCGAATGCTTGCCGTTGATCGTCATGAGTCGGCCTCATGCTGGAGTTTCCTCGGCCCGGAATTATGGTGTTCAGAACTCCCACGGCGCCATATTGCTGTTTGCAGATGCAGATTCTCGGTTACGGCCAAATTGTCTCTCCGCGCTGGCCTCAACCATTGCAACTTCACTTGCACATAATTACTTTCAGCTGAGGCTCGTGGGTGATGGTGTTGGTATCGCTGGACGGGCCGAAGCTCTGCGACTGATGACACTCCAGAAGCAACTGCTCGGCTCCGATGGCTGCATCCGATACTTAAACACGGCAGGCTTTGCGATTCGTCGTTCGGCAGTGGACATAAACCGGGGCGTCTTTGATCCCTCGGCCATTCGTGGAGAAGATACGCTTCTTCTGGCTGAACTGATACAGCGGGGAGAGCTTCCGTTTTTCGTAACGGAAGCCATCGTCGAACATCACGTCCCTTTATCTTTGATGGAATGTCTCCGCAAAGGCATCCGATCAGCTTTGCTTGAGAGTAGGACATTTGACGTTATCGCCTCAAAAGGGATCCGAATCCGCATGACTCATCGGGACCGACTGCGGATGCTATGGTCCATGTGGAAGGCCTCTGCGGAACCTTCCATCGGCAGATCGGCCTGGTTCGCATTAACAATGAGGCAATCCCTGGAACGAGCTACTTCTTTCATATACCCCCTTTTCCGCAGCCGGTACGATTCGACAGAGATTTCTTGAAGCGCAACCGCAGGACACCGCCCCCCCTTAATTCGATTCCACTCCAAACTATACTGGGACTATGAAAGATTGCCGGCAGTTCTACATTGACGGAGAATGGCTTACTCCTACCGAGGGCCGTGATTTCGAAGTGATCAATCCAGCCACGGAGCAAGCCATCGCGACTATCTCGCTCGGCAACGCGGCGGACGTCGATAAGGCTGTTGAAGCCGCCGGGAACGCCTTTGTTGCGTATTCAGAGACAACCGTTGAAGTCCGCATGGCACTTCTCCGCCGAATCATCGAGGTTTATGCTTCGAGGTCGGACGAGATGGCTGAAACAATTTCATGCGAAATGGGCGCTCCCATCTCGCTTTGTCGAGTGGCGCAAGTCCCGGCAGGTATGCGGCATCTGATGGAGATCGTACGCATCCTAGAACATTTCCAGTTCGAGGAACAAAAAGGTACGACTCTCATGCGCAAAGAGCCCATCGGCGTGTGCGGGCTGATCACGCCGTGGAACTGGCCCATGAACCAGATTGCGTGCAAGGTGGCGCCGGCACTCGCTGCCGGGTGCACGATGGTGCTCAAGCCCAGTGAACTCGCTCCACTCTCGGCGTATTTATTCGCGCAGATTCTGCACGAGGCGGGAGTGCCCGCTGGTGTCTTTAATTTGGTGAACGGTGACGGTCCGACGGTTGGTTCTGCGATTGCGGCGCATCCGGACGTGGCGATGGTCTCTTTTACCGGGTCGACCCGCGCCGGAGTCGCGGTTGCAAGGGCCGCAGATCCCTCGATCAAACGGGTCACGCAGGAGCTAGGCGGCAAATCGGCTAACATCATTCTGGATGACGCAGACCTCGAGAAAGCTGTTAAGGAGGGTGTGCAATCATGCTTCCGCAATACGGGACAGTCCTGTGACGCACCGACTCGCATGCTGATTTCGAGATCGCAGATGGCGGAAGGAGTCAGAATCGCCCAGCAGACAGCGCAAGGAACCACGGTAGGTGCGCCCGGCAAGGAGGGCAACCATATCGGACCGTTGGCCAGCAGAGCGCAATTTGAAAAAGTGCAACGTCTTATTCGTTCTGGTATGGACGAGGGAGCAACTTTGGTTGCGGGCGGTCTCGGGCGGCCAGACGGAATCGAAAAAGGCTACTTCGTTAAACCCACCGTGTTCGCAAACGTTTCAAATAACATGACGATCGCGAGAGAAGAGATCTTCGGGCCAGTTTTGTGCATGATTCCGTACGACAACGAGGAAGATGCGGTGCGGATCGCCAACGATACACCGTATGGGCTATCGGGTTATGTGAGTTCGCGGGAGCTTGAGCGAGCGCGTCGAGTCGCGAAGCGAATTCGGTCTGGCAACGTGCACATCAACGGCGCGCGTCTGGATTTTGCAAGCTGTTTCGGAGGATATAAACAATCAGGCAATGGCCGCGAGTGGGGAGAGGCTGGACTTGAGGAATTCCTGGAACTAAAGGCAATTTTGGGGTACTCGCTCGCTGCCAAATGAGCCTCTTGCGAGTCGGGACCATCGCCGACAAACCTGCAACAAACGTTCGTGAACCTAATGAGCCGATGGCTATCTAGCAACTGGGAACATGCCAGATCTATCTCGGCACTTTTCGTTGACTGCCAAATCTGAATGGCATACTGTAATTGAGCATGAAGTTCGCAAGTTTAGGGCACCCGCATTGGCTGCCGCGACTTCGGCATCCCCTCTTGATTGTCTGTCACATCTCCGAAAAAAGAACGTTGGATGACTCCATTGAGAAAGG
>JBELAC010000218.1:0-8343 GCA_049509215.1 Terriglobales bacterium | reverse complement strand
GCGCCGCGAGAACTCCGGCACGGCGATAGCCATAGGTCTTGGTGGCGCTTGGCGGACGCCCTTCCAGATAGACCGCCGCCAGCGACAACAGCAGCGCCAGAAAATCCGACAGGTTGTGTCCGGCTTCGGACAGCAGAGCCAGAGAATGCGCGCGAATCCCGGCCACAACAAGCAGGGCGATATAAAGAGCCGTCACGCCCAGCGAAATGCGCAGCACGCGGCCGGTTCCGTGAGAATGTGCGTGACCGCCATGGGCGTGCATGATTCAAGTGTAGCGCGGACCCTCCCGTCTGCGCAGGAGCGAAAAACCTGGGTAAGGAGCGACGTGCGCGGCAGCCGTTCCTGGCGCGAACCAGGTGGGGACGGCCGCTCTTGGCCGCCCAAGCTCGCAGATCACGGGTTGGTGTAGCGCACTTGCCCTCGCGCACGTTATCCTATGCAACGCCCTCGGAGGATGGCCACCATGAAACTCAGCAACTGTTCGCTCGTCTTGCTCTTGCTCGCCGCATCCGCAACCGCCCAAGTCAAGAACCCGGTCGCGACTGCGCTTAAAGATACGCTGCCCGGCCGCCAGAAAAACACGGTCGCCGCGGTCGAAGAAATGCCCGCCGACAAGTTCAGCTGGAAACCGAGCGCCGATCAGATGACGTTCGGACACCTGGTCGCGCACATGATCGAGGCCAACTACACGCTCTGTAGCGGCGCCTCGGCCGTTCCGGCTCCGAAAACGGACGAGGTGAAAGATACGGATGCGAAAGACAAGCTCGTGGCCGCGCTGAAAGCGTCGTTCGATTTTTGCGGTGATGCGATCGGCAAGTTGGACGATGCGAAGCTTGGCGAAATGACGGCGGGCGGACCGGGAGGCCAGCAAGTGACGCGCGCGCGATTTGCGCTCGGCATCGCCAGCAACTGGGCCGACCATTATGCCGAAGCCGCCATGTATCTGCGGCAAAACGGGCTGACGCCGCCGACGGCGAAGCATTGAGATTGGCTGCAACGGGTTACCGCTGTCATTTGCGGGCTGCATTCCGCTGTGCTGAAATTCAAGCCAGATGCAGGCTCCGATCAAATGTCCGACATGCGGGCTCGAACTGGGCCAGTTCGTCGAGACGCACTGCCCGCACTGCGGTATGAGCTTGGCGCCGAAACCTCCTATCACGGTGGGGATTCGGCTGCTGGACCTTACGATCGAGATTCTTGGGACTCTTTTTGTCCTAGGCTGCGTGTTCGGGTTGCCCCTCTACCTGAATTCCTCCTCGCAGGCGGAGCTTTATGCCGGGCAGCCATATCGCGCGACGATGTTGCGGGTCATTAGCGTGGAGTACCACCGGACGAACTCCGATCAAGGATTTCAAGTCTGGGCATATGGACTCGGCATGGTTGAAGGGAAAAAGGAGACGATGGATTTAATCCCCTACCTCGGCACACTTCCAACGTTCCACAACAGACTTCCGACGAACCAACACGAGCTGATGGACATGGTGCCTGAGGGCACGGCGATTCCGGTGTATCTGTTCCCGAATCTCACGGGGGCGAACCGCGTTCAGTTGATTCTGGCGAGGCCAACTGCTGAGAACTATCGCAGGCTGGCGGCGTGGACCTCGAATCGCGCGTTTCCGATGGCGCTGCTGTGTGGGATTATTGCAACGCTGCTTGGCTTTGCGCGTTATGGAATTTCGCGATCGGCTCGGCGCCGACTTGCTGCGGCCGATGGTATGCCCAGCTGGTAAGGGCTGAAGCCTCGCCTCATTACCCTGCCAGCTTCTCCATCTCCTCCTCGTCGATCACGCTGACTCCCAGTTCCCGCGCTTTATCCAGTTTCGATCCGGCGTCCGCGCCCGCCACCACGTAGTCCGTCTTCTTGCTCACCGATCCGGAGATGCGGCCGCCTGCGTCTTCAATCATCTTCTTCGCTTCGTCGCGGGTGTGGCGGGTCAGCGTGCCTGTAAGTACGAAAGTCTTGCCTGCCAGCTTTGTACCTTTTTCTTTTTTCTGTCCTGTGAATGTCAGCCCCGCCTTGCGCAGATCTCCGACCAGCTTGCGATTGTGCTCATCGGCGAAAAACTCCACGATGCTGACGGCGATCCGCGGCCCCACTTCGTTCACTTCTTCCAGTTCTTCGGCGCTGGCATTCATGATCGCGTCGAGCGAGCCAAAATGCTCGGCAAGAAACTGCGCGGTGCGTTCGCCTACAAAGCGGATGCCGAGGCCGTAGATGACCCGCTCCAGCGGCAGCTTTTTCGAGTCGGCGATCTCGCCTAGCACGTTCTCCGCTGACTTCTCCCCCATCCGCTCCAACTTAAGCAGATCGTCTTTTGTCAGCCGGTACAGGTCGGCGACGTTTTTGACCAGGCCGCGTTCGGTGAGCTGGTTTACGAGGGACTCGCCGAGGCCGTCGATATCCATGACGTGACGCGAAGCAAAGTGCAGAATCGTGCCCTGCAGCTTTGCCGGACAATTTGCATTCACGCAGCGATGATCGGCCTCGCCCTCGGTGCGGACGACGTTGCCGCCGCAGACGGGACAATGCTCCGGCATGTGGAATGTCTTGTGTCCGCGGGGATGGTCGTTGTCGTCGACGACCTTGACGACCTTTGGAATCACATCGCCGCCGCGCTCGACCTCGACCCAGTCGCCGATCTTGATGCCCAGTTCGTCGACGAAGTCTAAGTTATGGAGCGTAGCGCGGGAGACCATCGTGCCTCCGATGGGAACCGGCTTCAGCCATGCAACGGGGGTGAGTTTTCCGGTGCGGCCGACCTGCGGGACGATGTCTTCGACCAGCGTGACGGCTCCATAGGCCGCGAATTTATAGGCGATGGCCCAGCGCGGAGCTTTGCCGGTGAATCCCAGCTCATCCTGAAGCGCCGTTCGATCCACTTTTACGACGATGCCGTCTATCTCATAGGGCAGCGAGTCGCGCTTCCCTTCCCATCCCTGGATGAATTTCCAGACTTCGTCAAGACTCTTCGCCAGCTTGCGATTGGGATTCACCTTGAAGCCGGCCGCTTCGAGCGCGTCCATCGTTTTCGATTGGCGGTCAAAGTACGTGCGGCCATCTTTCAACAGCATGTAGGCGAAATAATCCATGCGGCGCTGCGCGGTGATGGATGGCTCGAGCTGCCGCACCGTCCCGGCCGTGAAATTTCGCGGGTTCGCAAACACGGCCAAGCCTTGCTTTTCACGCTCTTCATTGAGCTTGCGGAATGCCGCCAGCGGCATCAGCATTTCGCCGCGGGTTTCGAAATCCACGGGAATCCCCGCCTTCTTCAATTTGTCTTTTGGAATCGACAAAGGGACGGACCGAACCGTCCGCACATTCAATGTCACATCTTCACCCACCGTGCCGTCGCCGCGGGTGATGCCGCGTTCGAGGCGGCCGTCGCTGTAGATGAGCGCCAACGACATTCCATCGAGCTTCAACTCGCACATGTATTCGACATCGGTGCGGCCGCTCAGTTCATGGACGCGGCGCTCCCAGTTGCGCAGCTCTTCTTCGGAATAGGCATTATCGAGCGAAAGCATGGGCGAAGAATGTCTGGCTTTCACGAACCCTTCGCGCGGCTTGCCGCCAACCCGCTGTGTGGGCGAATCGGGCGTGATGAGTTCGGGATGCTCCGCTTCGAGTTTCTTAAGCTCGTTCATCAACACGTCAAACTGCGCGTCGGTGATTTCGGGATCGTCCAGCACGTAGTAGCGGTACTCATGGTGCCGGATCTTCTCGTGGAGGGATTCGATCTTCTTTTGGAGCGGGGAGGCCATCACGGAGGAAATTATAGTGCGCGGATTCGAGTTCTCAGTATGTGCACATAGATCGCGATTTCTAAATTTCAGCGGCAACCCAGGAACATCGCAAACAATCACCCAACTGGCAGCTGCCTTACTGTCTCATTCTCATTGCTTTCCGAATCCGCATCCCGCCGGCGACCACCTTGCCCACGCTGGAGGGAGGTTTTGGCATTCCGTCGATCAATTCCTTCAGCGCGGTCGCGTTGTTCCGCTCCTGCATGCGCGATGCGTACAGCAAGGTAACGTTCTTTTTCCCGCTCGCCAGCCCATGCAGCTTGTCGACCGCCGCGGTCGCCTTGGGGCTCACAAGTTCCTTCATATAGCGCTTGCGGAACTGCGGCCAGGCTTCGGGATTTGCATGGTACCACTGGCGCAACTCGTTCGAAGGCGCGACGTCCCGCAGCCAGAACTTCACCGCGGCTTCTTCTTTCGTCAATCCCCGCGGCCACAAACGATCGACCAGGACGCGGACGCCATCCTTCGGCGACGACGGTTCATACACACGTTTGACCCCTACCGCCATGACATTCGTATTATCCTACGTTTGGGTATTGGCAGGTAAGGCTTCCAGACTTATGGTTCATATCTCTAGTCGTTTTTTTCTGTGTCTTTGTGTCTCTGTGGTGTTCATGGCCTCGAGCGCTTGCGATGTCGAGCGCCGGAAATCCGACGCCGAACTCGGCCTCAATGCGCAACAGGCTGCCGGCAGAAAACTCTATGACAACCATTGCGACCGCTGCCATGAGCCCTATTCTTCGCGGGGCAAGAAAGGCCCCAGCATGAAAGGGGTCTTTCAGCGGCAGTACCTTGAACTCAGCGGACTGCCTGCCACTGACGAGCGCATCACCGACATCGTGAAGTACGGGCGCGCGAAGATGGAGGGCTTCAGCCAGGTCATGACAGATGAGCAAATCAAGGAGCTGATCGCCTACATGCACACGCTGTGAAATAATCGGCCACGATGTCGCCGAAGCTCAAATCCGTCCTCTTCCAGAGGCTGCCGTCGACGGACGACCTGCTCCAGCGGCCAGCGCTCCAGGCTTTCATCGCACGCGAAGGCCACACTTCGGTCGTGGAAAGCATCCGCGTGGTGATCTCCCGGCTGCGGCACGAAATTGCCAATGAGCGGCTTGACTCCGACTCGCTCGACCTGGCTCTCGATGGAATCGTTGCTGCCGTTGAGAGGCAACTAGGCCAGTCACTTCGTTACGAACTGCGTCCCGTCATCAATGCCACCGGCGTAATTCTCCACACCAATCTCGGACGCGCGCCGCTCGCCGCGGAAGCCCTCGAACACATGCGCGAGACGGCAACTTGTTATTCGAATCTCGAATTCGATCTCGCGACCGGCGAACGCGGCAAGCGTGACATTCACGTTGACCGGCTATTTCAGAAGTTGTTCGCGGAAAGCACGGGGCAAGGATCCATCTCGACCATCGTCGTCAATAACAACGCGGCCGCCGTGCTGCTCGCGCTCAATTCGATCGCTGAAGGCGGCGAGGTCATTGTCTCTCGAGGCGAGCTGGTGGAAATCGGCGGATCGTTCCGGATTCCCGATGTCATGTCGAAGTCACAGGCCACGCTGCGCGAAGTCGGAACCACGAATCGCACCAGACTCGCCGACTACGAGAGCGCGATCAACGAGCGCACCCGGCTGCTGCTCCGAGTGCACCGCTCGAACTTCGCCATTACCGGATTCACGGGACAACCCGGGCTCGATGAACTGGGGGCACTTGCCCGCCGCCGCAACATTCCCTTGATGGAAGACCTCGGCAGCGGCGCACTCTTCGACCTTCCCTCGATCGGGATCCACGAAGCCGGCGTTCTCGACAGCCTGCACGCCGGAGTTGACGTTGTCAGCTACAGCGGCGACAAGCTCTTAGGCGGCCCGCAAGCGGGACTGATCAGCGGCCGCGCCGATCTTGTCGCGCTCATGCGTTCGAATTCGCTTTTTCGCGCGCTGCGGGTGGACAAGCTAACGTACGCCGCACTCGAAGCCACGCTCCTCGCCTACGTCAAACGCGATCACGACACGGTTCCCGTGCTTCGCATGATGCGCCTCTCAAAAGACGAGATTGCTGCGCGCGCGGAAGCGCTTATATCGCAAACCAGCCTCGCTGCGAAAAACTCTGGCCAGCTGAAATCGGAAGTTGTCGACGGCGAATCCCTGCTCGGAGGAGGCGCAGCGCCCACGGCGGTTCTTGCCACGCGATTGATCGCCCTCACCCACCACAGCCTGAGCGCCGACGACCTGTGCGTGCGCCTCCGCGAGGCCGATCCGCCGGTGATTGCACGTGTCGAAGAGGACCGCGTGCTCCTGGATCTGCGGACCGTCTTTCCTTATCAGGACTCCCAGATCGCAACGATCCTGGGGCATATCGCGTGAAGAGGCGCCGCGATTTTTAGGGAATATCGGCCGGCGGTTACAAATTATCAATTGCCAATTACTATGTCTTCATGATCATTGGAACTGGGGTGGACATTGCCGAAGTTCCGCGCATTCGAGAATCGATCGAGCGCTATGGCGACCGGTTTCTGCACCGCATCTTTACCGAGGGTGAAATCCGCTACTGCGAGGCCAAGGCCAGCCGCTATGAAAGTTACGCGGCCCGTTTTGCGGCCAAGGAGGCGGGCATGAAAGCTCTCGGGACCGGATGGAGCAACGGCGTCCGTTGGCGCGACATCGAAGTCGTCCGCGCCAAAGGCCAGCGTCCGACGCTTCAATTCCACGGCCAGGCCGGTGCGATCGCCGCCAAACTTGGCTCGAGGAATATCGCCCTGTCGATCACCCATACCTCCGAGGAAGCACTCGCTCATGTCATTTTGGAAAACTAGCCGCCGGGCGCAGACAATGCGGTTGCTTGCAGCCACCGTGATGGCGATCTCCGCAACACCCTTGCTGGCCCAGAGCCCAAGCTCCGATTGGTGCAAAGCGCTTCCGCGCCCGGAATATCAGTCTCTTGAACGCGTGCCTAGCCCAGATTCGTGGTTTGAAGTCTATAAGGTTGCGGCGGGCGTTTTCGCCATTTACGAACCGCACCAGTCGGAAGAGACGATCAGCTATCTCATTCTTGGCAACAAGCGCGCCGTTTTGTTCGATACCGGTATGGGCATCAGCGACCTGAAGAGGCTGACAAGCAATCTCACATCGCTGCCGATCACGGTACTCAACTCCCATACACACAACGATCATGTTGGCGACAACTGGCAGTTTGACACCGTCTATGGCATGGACACGGACTTCACGCGCCAGAATGCGCGCGGCTCACGCGATGATGCGCAAGCGGAAATCGCGTCCGATCAGATTTGCGGGAACCTGCCGAAAGGATTCGATCCGACAACGTATGCGACTCGTCCCTGGAAGATCACGTCCTACATCCATGATGGCGACCACCTCGACCTGGGCGGGCGCACACTCGAAGTCATTGCCACGCCCGGCCATACGCCCGACTCCATCACGCTTCTCGATCGCGCCAACGGCTTACTCTTCACGGGGGACACGTACTATCCCGCCACACTCTGGCTGTACCGACCGGAGACCGATTTCGTGGCCTACGATGCCTCAATCCGCCGCCTGGCGGCAATGGTTCCCGAGATCAAGATCGTTCTTGGAGCCCACAACATTCCTGTCGCATCGCCGTCCGTGCTGCCCCGCCTGGTCGTGGCTTTCGAAGCCGTTCGCGCCGGCAAGGTTCCGGCTGCGCCGGGAGACCCCGGGCAAGTGATCTATAAAGTGGATGGTTTCTCCTTCCGAATGCGCGCGCCCGAGACCAAGCATTAGTCGGCTGGAACGCGAAGGCAGAGAGCAGATTCCTCGCTACGCTGCAATGACAAGTTCAACCGCAGATTCTCGGCTGCGTCCGGATCGACAAGTTGAACTTCGGATGCTCGCTCACCGCGCTTCCGGCAGTGTGTAGCCAAATTCGTAATAGTGTTTTCCGCCGTCTTCGATCTTGATCGTCATGGTGCCCGCGATTCCCGCCAGTTCTTCGGTGCCAGAATCCGGCACGACCATGATGCTCATTTGCGGCACACCGCGCGTCATGGTTGCGAGGTGTTGAAGTACGAATGTCCCGTTCCGCCCGTGGAGCGTGCCGATCACCCGCTCCAGTGCGACATAACCGCCGGAACCATTGGCCACGCCCGAGGTCAGCATCTCGCCCTTGCTGGTCGCTTCCAATTCACCATGAAACTGCTTGTCGAGCGACATCCTTGTCAGGTTCGCGGCCTCGGCTTCTTTATTGTCCGGCTTCTGTGGAATCACTTTCACGTCAAAACTTCCCTTGGCATGCATCGTCATCGGCGCCTCTTTCTGCGTTGGAGTGGATGGCACTAAATTGGATTGACTCTGCGCGGCAACCTGCGGTTGTTTCTGAGCAAAGCCCACGGCGACGGACATCAGACACACCGCGGCCTTTTTACCAAGCGCCAGTTTGCGGACTAAGATTCTGCGTATTGGCGTTATGCGGATTCGGAATTCGTTCACGGGTGGCGATCCTCACTCGACAATGTAATCTGAGATCAATTTCAATGATTGGAAAAACGCGACAAAAA
>JBELAC010000217.1:0-8626 GCA_049509215.1 Terriglobales bacterium | reverse complement strand
GCCGTTGGCTACACGCGCATTATCAATAACAACATCGTCAACGAGTTCCACTACGGCTACGAGCGCACTTTTTATGGATACCAGCAGCCGGACAGCAACGTGCCGCTGGCGCAGAAGCTCGGTATCGTCAACGCCAACACCTCGCCCTTACTAGGCGGCATGCCGATCATTGGCGGGTGGTACGGCAACATGAGTTACGTCGGCGACGGTGGCCCCTATCTGATCAAGGAACCCACCCAGCAATTCACCGACTCGGTGAGCTGGATCAAGGGTAAGCATGTCTTCAAGTTCGGCGCGAGCATCATCCATCGCGATGTGGATTGGGATCAGGGCAACAACGCCAAAGGCTACTTCTGGATCGACGATGGCGACTATTGCTGCGGCGGATTGCCGGCCGCATCCTCGGGCCACGGAACCTTTACGGGCTATGAAGACTCCGAGGTTCTTGCCGGCTTCATGGGCGGCTACAGCGTCGGTGCATTCAACGGGTACTACCAGACCCGCAGCTGGGAAAACGGCTTCTACGGGCAGGACGACTGGCGCGTTAGCAGCAAGTTGATTCTGAACCTCGGCCTGCGTTATGACCTGTTCACATGGCCGAAAGAAGCCAGCAACCACATGTCGAACTTCAATCCCGCGACGGGAGAGCTGGTTGAAGCTGGAACAGCGGCAGCAGCCGGATACAACTCCTCTTTGATCAACACTCCGAAAAAGAATTTCGGGCCACGCATTGGATTCGCGTATGACGTGCACGGCAACGGAAAAATGGTGATCCGCGGCGGTTACGGCCTCTTCTATTACCTGGACCGCGGCGGCGTAGCGAACGAACTCTCTGAAAACCCCGACTTCAACGGAACCCAAACCTACTACGCCTGCCCCACTGCGGCGACGTGCGGAAGCGGTGTTCGCATCGCATTTACAGGAGCAGCTCCGAACGGAACCACGGATCCAACTCAAACCACGGCGGCCCTGCCGGCAAAGGTCGGCATCGCCCCGAATGATGTTACCGCTGCCGATAACGTCGTCTACTGGCCAAAGAACAGCCCGAACTCGCACATCCAGCAATGGAACTTTGGGCTTGAACTGGCTTTGGACAGCAAGACGTCCTGGAAGTTAGGCTATGTCGGGAACAAGGTCTCGAATCTTGCCACTCCGTTCAACGCCAACGGTAACTATTTTGGCTCGAACGCGGGCGGCCAACCGCTGCACGGCTGGTTCCCGGTCCTCGGGCCGATTAACCCGGCGGGCGTGGGCAACATCAACGAATACGCGATGATCGGCCACGGAAACTACAACAGTCTCCAGACCCAGGTCACCCGCAGATTAAGCGCCGGACTGATGTTCACCGCAGCCTACACCTGGGCGCACGCACTGGATAACTCAGCCGACGCGCTCAGCACGGCACCCACCGGCATCGTGATGGGCCCCAACGGCAACCCGCTGCTGAATTACCAGTACGGCAGTTCCAACAACGACCAGCGGCAGATGTTTGCAGGCAGCGTCATCTATGAACTGCCCTTCGGACGTGGAAAAATGCTTGGCCACGATATCCCGAAGTCGGTGGATTATGTGGTGGGCGGATGGCAATGGAACAACATCATTGTGCTGGCCACCGGCACGCCGATGGATATCCAGGACGGAAGCGGTCTGAATGGTCGTCCGGACTATCACGGCGGATGCACCACCCATGTCTCGTACCGGCAGTGGATCAGTTGTCCTTCGGGAGCGTTCACAGACCCTGGCCAGGGGAACATCGGCGACCTGCCGCGTAACTTCTTCCCTGGACCGGGAACGCGCACCTGGGACACTTCGCTCACGAAATCCATCAACATTACCGAACGGGTGAAAACTGAGTTCCGTGCGCAGGTATACAACCTGACGAACACGCCTCAGTTTCAGATTCCGGACAACCGTCCCACCGATGGCACGTTCGGCCAGCTGAATTCACCGAGGCTGTCGCCGAGTAACCGTCAGCTTGAGCTTGCGGTGCGCCTGTCCTTCTAACCTGGAAGCCCAGGGAGGCGCTTGAGTTCTCAAGCGCCTCCCGATTTCTGGAGCCCAGAGCAGGACACGCTCTGGGCTTCTCTTTTCTTCATTTGCTTGCGCCACACTCCCCTGTCGTTTTTGATTTAAGCTGGGCTGCCGGTGACTGTCATGAAAAACAATCGCACCACCGCGCTATTGCTGATCGTGGTCTGCCTGATTGTGGTCTGCCCGATCCTGGTCTGCCTGCTCGGGTCTGCGGCATGGGCGCAGCCGGCCTCGAAGGCAGCAGCCATTGGAGCTCCAATCGTTCGCAAGGTCGAGCCGCCCAACTGGTGGCTCAACTACACCCCGGAAGTCACACTGCTGCTGACGGGTGAGAATCTGAGCGGCGCGCGCGTGCAGACCAAATCGCTGGCTGCAACCGTCTTGCATTCCGAAGCGTCCGCGAACGGACATTATCTCTTTGTTCATCTCCGGCTGCCAACAACTGCGGTGGCTCGCCAAAAAGGCCGCGTGAAGGCGTCCGCTCCACAGGCTGAGAAAGTAAGCCTCCAACTCCTCACAGCAGGCGGCTCAGTTACGGTTGGCTTTCCACTCTGGGTCCGCAAGGACGCACCGGGAGACTTCGAGGGCTTCAATCGGGATGACGTCATCTACCTGATCATGCCTGACCGCTTTGCCGATGGCGATACGTCGAACGATCAGCCAAATGGATCCGTCGGCGTATCCGACCGATCAAATCCCATGGCCTACCATGGCGGCGACCTGCGCGGTATTCGCGAACATCTGGGCTATCTGCACGATCTGGGAGTCAACACGCTCTGGCTCACGCCCGTATGGAAAAACACTGACTCCGATTACCACGGCTACCATGTGGTCGACTTCTACGCGATCGACGAACACATGGGCAGCATGGAGGAATACCATGCGCTGGTTGCCGACGCCCACAAGCTCGGCATGAAGGTGGTTATCGATTACGTCGCGAATCATACAGGGCCGAAGCACCCCTGGGCCAATGATCCTCCGACGCCGAATTGGTTCCACGGAACGCCCGAGCATCATCTGGCGCCTTCCTATTCATTTAATGGTCTGGTCGATCCGCACTCCGCACCGCGCCAATGGCGTCCAACGATCGAGGGCTGGTTCGCCGACAAACTTCCTGACTTGAATCCGGACGAGCCGGAATTGGGACTGTATCTGGCGCAGAACGCAATGTGGTGGACGGAAATCGCGCAACTGGACGCATTCCGGCTCGATACCTTCCCGTACTCCACGCGGGAATTCTGGCGCGGATGGCACGAACGGCTTTTCAAGGTCTATCCGCACCTCAACGACGTGGGCGAAGTAGCTGATCCTGATTCTGCGATCACTGCCTTCTTTGAAGGCGGCAGGAAGCAGTTCGATGGCATCGACTCCGGCCTCTCGACCGTATTCGACTTCCCTCTCCGCGATGCGTTGCGGAACGTCATCATCAAGGGCGAACCGATCAAGGAGATCGTGGACATTCTTCGTCATGACGAACTCTATCCGCATCCCGAGATGTTGGTCACCTTCATCGGCAATCACGATGATGGGCGCTTCGTCAGTGACAATGGCAGCGATCCGAACAAGCTGAAAGCTGCCTTCTCTCTTCTGCTGACCATGCGTGGGATTCCGCAGATCTATGCCGGCGATGAGATTGGATTACAGGGCGGTGGCGATCCCGATAATCGCCGCGACTTTCCAGGAGGTTTTCCGGGCAATCCGCACAACGCCTTTACCGCCAGCGGTCGCACTCCCGAGCAGCAGGACATCTTTGCGCACGTCCAAGCCTTACTGAAGCTGCGCAGGAACCATCCTGCCCTGCGCACGGGCAAACAGCAGCACATTGGCTGGGACGGCACTTACTACGCGTTCGTGCGGGAACTCCCGGAAGAAAAACTGCTGGTCGTTTATAACAATGGTGCCGCTCCGCGGGCGCTCGATATTCCGGTGGATGGAACAGCGCTGGAGACCGCCCGTCAACTCGATCCAATTTTTGGAAACAGCTCCGCGGAGTTGAAAGACGGCAAGGTGAAGGTCTCAGTTCCGGCGCAATCCGCAGCGGTTTTCAGCGTGCGGTAGGTGGGCTGGCAACGTCAGAAAAGATCGGGCGGCTTTAGAACGTTGAGCCGACAGTCACCCTCCTGATTTTCCGAGAGAACCTGGTAACGAAGCGCACTCGTGATCGAGCCAAATCGTGTGCGCGAAGGGTTTGTGCGCTACCTGCAAAGCGGCGTTTTGTTTGCAGTAATTTCATTTGACAAAGACTGGACGCAGGTTCTATATAAAGACTCCCAGAACAGCGTCGCCGGGGGGGCAGGCCGGGGACAGCAACCACAGAATCAGGAACAGCCAAGGGTAGAAGAGGTGCAGCTTTGTCCGGGGGTTGCCAACCGATCGAAGTCAAGAAACTAATCATGAGGATTCCGTTGATGAAAACGTCGGGCAAAGTGTTTGTGCTGATTCTCGCTTTTGCGTTCGTCACCGCTGGCCTAGCTTTCGGACAGCAACTGCCAAAGTTCGGGCACGTTGCGATCGTTCTCGGCGAAAACCAGGCTTATGCGACCACTCACAACAAAGCAAATATGCCGTATCTGTTCTCCCTGGCGAAGAGTTATGGGTTGGGAGTCAACTACTATTCGGACACGCATCCCTCAATCGGTAATTACCTGAATCTGGCCACCGGATACATTCTGACCGACGACGACAGCCAGACGCCGAAGAGCTTTCCCGTTTCGAACAACAATATTGCCCTTGAGCTGCAAAATGCGGGCGGCACTTGGAAGGACTACGTCGAGAGCCTTCCGAGCGTCAAGGGCTGCAGCGGTCTTAAATCGGGTAATTACTACGTCCGCCACGATCCACTGGAATACCTCACCACCATCAATGGCGAGACCAGCAATTATGTATGCTTCAGCCAGTTCTCGACAGATCTGGCGAACAACGCTCTGCCGAATCTTTCCTGGATCGTGCCCAATGGTTGCGATGACGCGCATGATTGCCCTGTCGCAGATTTCGACACCTGGCTGAAGACGGAAATCGCGCCACTGATTGCGAGTCCTTACTTCAAGCCCGGAGGCGATGGACTTCTGATCATTGTTTTCGATGAGAACAACGACACAGGGAATCCGGATTGCGAGACCACGACCGAGGGAATGGGCTGCGGCGGACAAGTGGAACTGGTCGTCATCAGTCCATTCAGCAAGAAGGGTTATAAATCGAAGGGCGGCGACACGCGGAACTACAAGAAGAGCTATGACGAAGGGGATATTCTGTGCCTGATGGCGCAGGGCCTTGGGCTGCCCGTGTCGGACCTGGGCTGGGCCGCCGATGCCGTGCCCATGGCCGACTTCTTCTAGCCGTCATGAGCAGCATATGTCGTCGGAGCTAGGGGAAAACCTGCTGCATTCTGATCATCTAAAAAGCGAGCTGCCCGGCAAGACTGCCGGGCAGTTTTTTGCTCGAGTAAGCCATGTCACGTAACCTGCGTCATCCACAGCAGCCGAAACTTGGTAGGGCCGTTGTTGCATTTGCATTTCCCGGCACCGCAGACGAGGATAGTACGCAATGATCGTGAACTTCGCCGAGCGAGCCCACAACCACAACTGGGAACTGGACCCTGTCATCCGGTCATTGCTGGATACCGACTTCTATAAACTGCTGATGCTGCAGTTCATCTGGAAGCACTTTCCCGACACGCATGTTTCGTTTTCGGTGGTGAACCGCACGGGTGCCGTGCGGCTCGCAGACATGTTCTCCCGGGAAGAACTTGCTCACCAGATGGAGCACGTTCGGCGACTCCGCTTCCGGCGGTCCGAACTGGTTTGGCTGGCTGGCAACACGTTCTATGGTCGTCGAGGAATTTTTGAACCTGCGTTTCTAGAGTGGCTGGAACGGGATTTCCGTCTATCCGACTACGACATCTCGGTCAAAGACGGGCAATACGATCTCACCTTCGATGGGCTTTGGCCTGAGACGACGATGTGGGAACTGTATGCGCTTCCCATTTTGAGTGAATTGAAGACCCGTGCCAGCATGAAGAGCCTGCGCGAGTTTGGCCTCGACATTCTCTACGCGCGCGCGAAGACCCGGCTCTGGAGCAAGATCGAGCGTCTGCGCGGCGTGCCCAACCTCAGTGTGGCTGATTTTGGCACACGGCGCCGGCACAGCTTTCTCTGGCAGGAATACGTGGTGAATGCCATGGCCGCGAATCTCGGCTCGGCATTCACGGGAACATCCAATGCCTTCCTCGCTCACAAGCATGACTTGGAAGCGATTGGAACCAATGCCCACGAGATTCCCATGGTGATGGCTGCGCTTGCGCCCGATGATGAAGCGCTAAAGGACTCTCAATACAAAGTGCTGGAGATGTGGCAGAACACCTATGTTGGCGCGTTACGCATCATGCTGCCTGACACGTTCGGAACAACACAATTTCTGGAGAACGCGCCCGAGTGGGCGGCCGATTGGACCGGCCAACGTATTGACAGCAAGAATCCTTACATCGCCGGCGACGAATATATCTATTGGCTCGAACGCCACGGCCGGAACCCGCACGACAAGCTGATCATTGCCTCCGATGCGCTTGACGTCGACGATATCCTCGGCTTGCACGCATATTTTGACGGAGCAATCGCGAGCGGCCTCGCACCTTCGGACTTCAGTTCGGCGGCCGATTTCCTGGACCGGAACAAGTGGACCCCTGGGCGCCGGATTCGGTTCAGCTCCGGATGGGGAACGCTCCTTACCAACGATTTCCGCGACTGCGATCCAGCGGGCGGAAATGGCTTTGATCCCGTCAGCTTGATCTGTAAGGTCTCGCTCGTCGACGGGCGGCCGGCGGTGAAGCTATCCGACAATTACGCAAAGGCGGTAGGAACGCCGTCGGAGATTGAGCGCTACCGCCGGGTGTTTGGCACTGCCGGAGTCAGCAACATACCGGTGGTCACATAAAGACAATCGCAATGTGTCAAATCGGCGAAGGCATTGTGACATGATATGTAGCTATGGCTAAACGATCAAACCGGATGGAACGACGCGATAATTACGACAAGGCTCTGCGCGAAGAGGAAGAGGCCCTGGGGGCATCGATGGGCAAAAGCCGGGGCACCGGGGAGAACCTCGGCGACGCGACACGAGTTCCGGTCGCCAACCTTGCGACACACAAGCAAACACCGATTGCCCCCCGATGGGCCGCGCACGCCAAGCGGGAAGCGGACCGGAAGAAGAAGACGCAGTAGCCCTGCGACCCCTTTTTTATCTGTCGTGACGCTCCCCCTTTCTAGCCAGCGATCGACTCGATCTTCGATACCGCATCCGATGAAAGCTCCAAGTCAAGGCCAGCCAGATCCTGCTTCATATGTTCTGCGTCTGAAGTGCCCGTAAGCGGCAACATGCCTATGTCGCGAGCAAACGCGAACACAATCTGCGGCGGCGTAACTCCCGCGCGACTTGCCAGCATGGCAATCAGGGGGTGATGTAAGACCTCCAAATTCGCGGTCAGCAGCGAAAAGCCTTGGTAGATGATCTTCCGGTCGCGGCAGAACAGTCGCACATCGCGATCCCATCCCGTGCGAGCGAAACAACGATTTTGGACAAACGCAGGAGCCTCGGCATGAGCTTGCGCCATTTGTTCAAGATGCCGCAGCGAAACATTACTTATCCCCAGCCAGCGCGTGCGTCCAGCATCCCGTTCCTTCTGCATCGATGCCCACACCTCGGCGTCGTCATCCGTCCAGTCGTGGTTGGAGGAAGGTCCGTGCAGAACGTAGCTGTCAACGTAATCCGTGTTGAGATGTTCAAGCGAACTGGCCAGAGACTGTGCCACCTGTGCGAAAAGTCCTGCCGAGGGATCGTAAGGCAGGCGATGATCCTGGCCCCGCTGATAGGTGAACTTCGTCTGCAGAAAAAGATCGGCACGCGTTACCACTCCGGCGCGATAGACAGTGGCCAGTCCCTCGCCGACTCCGCTTTCAAAGTAATGACGTCTCTGGTTCGCGCTATCGATACCGCGAAAACCAGCGCGGATCGCCAGTTCCGTGAGCCCAGCGGAACGGTCCTCTTTCCATGCGGTGCCATAAAGGAAGCCCGGTACGGGAAGTTGCAGATTGGAGGGCATCGTGTCTTTTCCGAAGGATGCCTACGGGTTCAGCACGACCTTGCCGAACATCTGACTCTTTTCCAGATACTCGTGAGCCGCGCGGATTTCTTGCAGCGGAAAAATATGGTCGATGACCGGCTTGAGGCGCCCCGCGAAAACATGGCCAAGAACTTCATTGAGCTCGCTCATCGTTCCCATGTAGGAACCGAGTAGCGCCAGCTGACGCGAGAACAGGAACCGCAGATCGAGTTCGACTTTGGGTCCGGTAGTCGCGCCGCAGGTGACCAATGTGCCTCCAGTTTTGAGCGATCGAACGCTTTCCTGCCAGGTGGCGGGTCCAACGTGCTCGATGACGATATCGACGCCTTCACCCTTGGTAATGTTGCGAACCTCTTGCGAGATCTTCTGCTGGTAGTGGTTGATGACGAAGTCGGCGCCCAGTTCACGTGCGCGCTCCATCTTGCGCTCATCGCCGGCAGTTGTAATCACGCGAGCCTGGAAGAGTTTAGCAATCTGGAT
>JBELAC010000216.1:0-8640 GCA_049509215.1 Terriglobales bacterium | reverse complement strand
CAGGATCCCGGCTTCATCGACCACGTCGTCAACAAAAAAGCCAGCATCGCGCGCGTTTATCTCCCGCCCGACGCCAACTGCTTATTGTCAGTTATCGATCACTGCCTGCGCAGCCGGCACTATGTCAATGTGGTGATTGCCGGGAAGCACGCGCTGCCACAGTGGTTAACTATCGATGCCGCGATCGTTCATTGCACCGAAGGCGTTGGCATCTGGCAGTGGGCCAGCAACGACCAGGGTGGCGAGCCGGACGTCGTGATGGCATGTTGCGGAGACACGCCGACGCTTGAGGCTCTGGCAGCCGTTTCCATCCTGCGAACGTCGTTACCCGCACTGAAGATCAGGGTAGTCAATGTGGTCGATCTGATGAAACTCCAGCCCAAGAGCGAGCATCCCCACGGGCTGAGCGAGACCGATTATGACGCTCTTTTCACCAAGGACAAGCACATCATCTTTGCCTTCCATGGCTACCCCTGGCTGATCCACCGCTTGACCTATCGTCGAACCAATCAGAATCTGCACGTACGGGGATATATAGAGGAAGGCACAATCACAACCGCGTTTGACATGAGAGTGCAGAACAAGTTGGACCGGTTTCACCTCGTGCAAGATGTGATTGATCGTCTGCCGCAGGTGGATATTCAGGGGAATTATCTGAAACAGCAGATGCAGGACAAACTCATCGAGCATAAGCAATACATCGATCGACACGGCGAGGATCTACCGGAGATTCGCAACTGGAAGTGGGGCAACACGAAGTGATTGCACAGGCACCCATAGAAGTCTCAAGGCACGAGCAAACTGACTTCGTTGGCAGCTCGATTCTTTGCGACGGTACGATCCGCGAAACTACACTCGCGCCGGAGATGAGCGTTATTGATCAGACCGCAAGCCTAGCACTGCTTATCTTTGTGGTGAGAGGCTAAACGATCTGTGTTCATCAGCGGTTCGAGTTTCATAGCGAACATTTGAAAGGAAACTAATCATGATTCGTGCGACAGCGCCAAGCAATCCGAGCAACTCCGTAGCGGCAGTGTTCGCAGAGCATTCTGGTGCCGAAAAAGCGGTGAAGGAACTAAAAGACGGCGGTTTCGACGTCAAAAAGCTCTCCATCGTCGGCAGCGATTACCATTCAGAAGAAAATGTAGTTGGTTTCTACAACGCGGGCGACCGCATGATGTATTGGGGCAAGACGGGAGCTTTTTGGGGCGGACTCTGGGGCCTGCTGTTCGGATCGGCGTTCTTCCTGATCCCCGGTTTAGGTCCTATCCTCGCGGCCGGTCCGGTTGTCACTTGGATTGTCGCTGCCCTCGAAGGCGCAGTTGTGGTTGGCGGAGTGAGCGCATTGGGAGCCGGGCTGTTCAGTCTTGGGATTCCGAAGGACAGCATTTTGAAGTATGAAGCTTCGGTTAAGGCCGGTAAGTTCTTGCTGATTGCCCACGGCACCGCCAATGAAGTCCAGCGTGCCCGGGACATCCTGCAAAATTCGGGCGCCGAGCAGATCAACGTACATCAGCCAGCCGCGGAACCTGCTCTTGTTGCCTGAATAAAGGTCGAGAGCAGTGCCATCAAAGGAAAGCTGGCAACACCAAACCAGTGCATCCCTACCACCCAGCCGCGCGTATCCGGCGGCTGGAGTGGTTTCTTTGGAGTAGCCATCATGAAAGAACATTTGAAATCGATTATCGAAGTACTCAGCAGAGACGCAAATCAGCTTGAACATCATGCCCAAAAGCTCAGACGAATCTCGCCCGACCTTTCTGTCGATCTTAAGTCGGACGCCGAGCTCATCGATGACAGAGCCGCGTCTATCAGAAAGCAAGTCGAACTTCTGGAGCACTGGGAATAGCATCCATCGCCCGGAGAGCGAACTGCTCGACATCTATTTCATAAGGGGGCACATGCCTAACACCGGCGAGAGACGAGAAATCACCCAGCGAGTGAACGCCAAGGAAGCAGAAATGGTCCAGCAGTCCAAGAAGCTGGTATCCAGAACGAGAGAGATCACAGCAGACGCAGACGCGAAGAACTTGGTGCGCAACACCGGAACGAACCAGCGGAGATCTTCCCGCAATCCGTAACGCAACGTGCCCGAGGCAACTCCAGGAAAAGGAATCCACGATGAAAGCAGTTCTAGTGCGCGGCTACGGTGACGTGAATCAGTTGTCTTACGGGGATACACCTGACCTTAAACCGGGACCGGGAGAGGTGCTGGTCAGAATGGCGGCGACGAGCATCAACCCCATCGACTGGAAACTCCGTCGTGGCGATCTGAAGGCGTTCATGCCTTTGCAGTTCCCGGCAATTCTGGGTCGTGACCTTGCGGGTGAAGTCGTCGTCCTGGGCGATGGAGTCAAAACCAGAAAGACTGGCGAGCGTGTCCTTGGCCTCGTAAATCATGCGTATGCAGAATACGTTCTGTGCAAGGCAGAGGATCTGGCTCTGATTCCTTCGGGGTTTAGCTTTGAGCAGGCGGCAGCACTTCCTCTCGTGGTCCTTACTGGAGCTCAACTCATCGAGAAAGGGATCAGGCCGAGATCCGGAGAAACACTGCGCTTAGAAAAGGCGAACCACTAATGCAAACGGGACTCGGCTGTGTCTTCGTCGAAGGTCAATCAATTTCACCATCCTCCTCTCGCAGAAGCCGCTAGGCTGCAAACATGGAACTCCACTATGTGAAAACAGTCGCTGCACTGAGTGGATGGCACGGATTCTCGATTACAGGAAGTCTGCCCGTGGACAGATCATCACTCAGGAAAGATGCGGTTCGTCGCGTCCGTTTGCGTAAATGCTCCGTTATGTTTCTGTAAAGTTGTGTGCTCGCCAAGAAGAAACGCCAGTGGCATCCTTCGCTGTTGGCCTCTGAAAACAATACGAGAAAGTGACGGCGGGGCCCTTCGGGGAGGAGCGGTTTTCGGACCCCGCCGCGCGGGCGGCCCCTCTGCAACAGGTGCCGCCACTGGTTGCTATCATTACCCCCTCAACACCACGGCAGCAACATCAGCTCTAGCAAAACTCCCCCATCATTGAAATCGACGCACTTGTGATTTACTGCACGGTTACGCTCATCTCGGTTGCCGGTATTGCCAGCATCCGGCCATCCGGATGAACCACATTGGCGTCCGTGACCGTAAGCCTTGAGAGGCCCGTACTCTTTGCGAGAAATGTGACCGTGACGACTGCACCATTGCCGGACGCTCCGCGGCTGCCCCTGGGCCGCAGTGCTGTACACTCCAAAACCCCGGCTGAAGTGTTTTCCCGATGCGAAAGGGCGACAATCTGATCTCCCTGGTCGAGGAAGCCGCCACTGGAGACGTTCACTACTTCTAGACGGGCGGGATCGTATATTAGGCGCAGAGGCACGTAGGATGCATTTTCGACATTCGATAGCATCACGTTAACTGCAAAGGTTGCGCCTGCGCGAGTAGTCACGGAAGGCGGATCGAAGGCTGCAGTTGCCTTAGCCGCCGCCGACAACTGAGCAACAGACACAGGAACGATCGACGCCGGCTGTCCCTTGCCGCCGGCTGCCGCCGGACGATTCTCAGCGGAGTGCAACTGGATGCCGTTGGCGGTGCCCACATCGAGAGTTCGCCGGTTCAGTGGTACGATTTCGCGTGCCCGCACGATATGAGGTATCAGCGCAAACACAATTTCATTGTTAACCGTCTCCTTGCTGGTTTCAGAGAACAGATATTTCAGCACTGGAATATTCGACAGGCCGGGAATTCCACTGATCGACTTGGTTTCCTCGGTCTCGAACATTCCTCCCAGCAGATTGACTTCTCCATCTTTCAGTCGTATCTCATGCTCGATCTTCCGTTGGCCGATCTCCGGCTCGCTGATGCCACCGATGCTTACGTAGGAGGTGACCGAAGAAACGTCGAGCGAAATCTTCAGACCAATGTCTCCATTGTCGTAAACGCGTGGCGTGATATCGACGTTGACTCCAACATCGAGATACTGAAATTGCGTATTCACCAGTGCGCTGACCGTCGTCGACGAAACTCCGGACGAATACGATCCCGTTGCGGTGGGCACGCGCTCGCCAATCTTCAGTGAAGCCTTCTGCCCATTGATCGAACGCAATTGCGGGTTTTGGATGATCTTCGTAGAGCTGTCGCTGGCCAGCGCATTCAAGCTAGCGGCTCCGATGGTCACCTGAAAATCGGTGGCATTCAAGTTGGCAAGCGTATTCAGGTTGAGAGAATCGCTGGTAGACGATGTGGAGCTGGAACTGCTGCTCGAACTACTGGAAGAACTGGTAGTGTTGCTTTGCAATTGCACGCTGGCACTGCTCGGTGGGTTGATACCAAGATTCTTGACCTTGTCTCGACTGACCTGCATGACGGCAACTTCGACGACGACTTCCGGGAGCGCCTTATCGATGTCGTGGACAAGTTTCTCCGCCAACAAAATCTGGTCTGGCGTCCCGCGCATCACAATTGCCTGCTGGGAGGCTAGTTGTTGAATCCGGCTGACTTCCAATACCGTGCGCACGGCGTTTACAACGTCCTGCAATTCGGTGGGTTGCGACAAATTGGAAAGATAGAAGGTCTTCACGACGCTCTGTTCGAGTTCTTTTCGTTTTGCGGGGTTATCCGCCGCGACAAAAATCGTGTTGGGCGTTACCGGCCTCCAAAAAGTCTTGGATTGCAGCGCTAAAGTCTCCAGCGCTTGCAGCAGGTTGACACCCGTCAGTTCAACGCGCATGCGGCGGGAACTGTAATCCGGGTCAAAGAGGACGTTGATTCCAGCCAGTTTCCCAATCGTTTCATAAATGACTTTGCTGTCCTCTGAGAGCTTCAAGGTGATTGGCAAATCAGCCACGGGCGCCAACTTTATGGGACCCTGAATCGCGTCGAGTTCAGCATTCAAGGCGTCTTCCTCGCCGTTTGAATCTGTCGCGTTCGGCGTCTGGGTCTTCGTGATTGCTCGCTTCGTGCTCTCGATCTGCTGCCGGGCGATCGCACTGGAGGGATCAATCTGATGCGCTGCTTCGAATTGCAACAGGGCCTCTCTCAAGTTGCCAGCATCGCGTAGCTGTACTCCGCGATGCACTTTGGCTGCCGCCGCCATGAATTGCAGGCGCGTTGCCGCGCTTCGATACTCAATGTTCGATGGCTGTAGGGTATACGCCATCTTGTACGCGGCATACGCTTCTTCGTAATTCTCACTGGCCTCTTCTTTCTTGCCTCGCTCAAAGGCCGAGGATGCGCTTTCCGATGCCGAGAGTGTCGTAGTTATTAACAACGTTATTAACACACACAACAACAGTACGCGTGTCACCTGACAAACCCTCGCCACTAGTTATCCTCCAGGAACTCCATTTTCAGCGTTGGTTGATTTCTAGTGCATCTGCCCACAAGGCGGTTTGCCTCAGAACGCCGCCTATGCGAAGGCTCTACCGCAGCCTGTGCATAGATATGAACGTCTGTCCCGTTGGTTCTTTCGCGAGAGATTGATTAAGAATTGTAAAGAGCGAAGCGGGAACGGTGCGGGAGCGGTGCAATCGCATAAGAGTTGGCGACACTGACTTGTTTTTCAATTTAGAGTCTCGTTCCCGATATGGAATTCCTGGCCAGCCTTCAGGTTCGAGAAGTCGGCTGGTTTATGACAGAACCCGAAATCCGTTCCAGCGCAGCAACTAAGTCCGCGCGCAGTGTTGCCTTGGAAAGGATGGCTTGTACTCGGCAAGTCAGGCTGGCTTCTATAAGCCGCGCCGAGTCTTCCTCGGCGAAACAAAGTAGCTTGATTGCAGGAAAGTTGCTTGCCAAGACCGAGCTTAGGGGCAGAGAGCCCACACCTTGCCGATGATCCAGAATTATGAGCTCCGGAAGCAGGACCTTCATGGCCTGCAAGGCGTCTACCCCGCTTTCCACTCTGCCCATGATTTGAATGCAGCCAAAGTCCTGGAGTTCCAACAGAGCGCGTATCGTTTCTCGGCAGGTGGATAGCTCCGCGACGATCAACACTTGGATCGGAATCATGCATTTTCCTTGGGCAAAATCCTGATTCGCTGGGGTGTATCCGGTGGAACTGGTTGCTGTCATGAGATCTGCACCTCCGGCGCTCATAAATCAGATAAGCACAGTGCAGCATTCTGCCCAAGTTAAGAGTTTGCAAAGACACGGTAAATGTTTGTCATTGTCGAACCGTGACATACCATTTGTCCTATGCTGTGACTAGCACAAAGGTGAGTATGGATCGCGTCCTGGTCATCGATGACGACGAAGAGATGTGCGGCATGCTAGACGAATACCTGCGTTCCGAAGGGTTCGCGGTTGAAACTGTGCACAACGGTGAAGACGGCCTTACTCGGGCGCTTTCGGGCGAACACTCGGTGATCGTCCTGGATGTAATGCTCCCCGGCATGAACGGCATCGAGGTCCTGCGAAGATTACGCAGCGAATCGGACGCGCGGGTATTGATGCTCACAGCGCGGGGCGAGGAAGTCGACAAAATCGTGGGTTTCGAAGTGGGCGCGGATGATTATGTTCCCAAGCCTTTTAGTCCCCGTGAACTCCTGGTGCGCATTCGAGCGATTCTTCGCAGGCCAGGAAGCAATGGCAAACCCGAGCGGATTGTGTTGGACGATCTGGAACTTAACACAGGCAACCGCAGCCTGAAGCAAGCGGGTAAGGAAGTGGAGCTTACCGCGCTGGAGTTCAACCTTTTGGAATTGCTGTTGCGGACGGCAGGGCGGGTTGTAACGCGCGAGCAGGTGGCCAAACTTGTTCTGGGGCGGCAGTTTTCGGCGTCGGATCGCAGCATCGACGTGCACGTCAGCAAACTTCGGCGGAAGCTTGGTGAACGAATTCCCGGAGAGGATCGCATCAAGGCAATCCGAAGCGTTGGGTATATCTACACTGTCACGCAAGAAGACAAAAAGCAGCGAGGCTGATGAGAACTCTGTTTTGGAAGATATTCATTTCCTTTTGGTCAGTGGTGGCGATTTTCATCGTTATCGCCGTCCTCCTCTTGGGGAGACGGGCTCCCCTGCCAGACCCGCGTCGGCAAGCAGTCGATAACAACGCATTTGCAATGTATGCGCAGAGCTTAGCGCAAACCTACGACGCTGGCGGAAAGGTGGAACTCTATCGTTACCTGCAACAGTTCAAGCGGACTTCGCGCGGCGAAGCTTACTTGCTGGACAGAGTGGGCAATGACGTTGCCGGACAGATTCTTCCTCCGCAGGCGAAAGAGCTGGCTGCCCGAGCGCAGTTAGAGGGCAAGTCAGAGTCCGTGGTGGTAGAGGACAAAGAGTTCTTTGCCCGACCGATCGTAACGAATAGCGGAGCAAGCTATGTGGCTGTTGTTGCCTTTCCGCGTACCGTCGACGAATTTCTTCCACCACCCGGCCCGCAACGGCCATTGAGAGATCTCGGTATAGCTATCATTATCTCGGGGATCGTCTGTTTTTGGCTGGCGCGTTACTTGAGTGCCCCCATCGTTCGCTTGCGAAATGCTGCACAAGAGCTTTCAAAGGGAAACCTGGCTGCGCGCGCGAAAAAAAAGAATGTCGATCATCGCCGC
The DNA here is from genome assembly GCA_049509215.1 of Terriglobales bacterium. Lineage (GTDB taxonomy): Bacteria > Acidobacteriota > Terriglobia > Terriglobales > Acidobacteriaceae > Acidiflorens. The sequence continues at coordinate 1,104 of JBELAC010000216.1, read as the reverse complement.
GACGAAATCGCACAACTCGTGCAAGAGTTCGACCAGATGGCGGAACAAATTGAATCGTTGATGCACGCTCAAAAACGGCTGATTAGTGACGTATCTCACGAGTTTCGGTCGCCACTGACCCGGATTAACCTGGCGGTCGAGTTGATTCGGAACGTGGACAGTCCTGAAGTCAGCACGGCGATTGCCCGCATAGAACAGGAAACCGAACGGCTAAATGGAATGGTCGGCAAGCTCCTCACCCTTTCGAGGATGGAAGCCAGCCAACAACTAGTGGACAAAGAAGAAATTGACGTAGCCGATCTTCTACGCCACGTGGTTGAAGATGCGGATTTTGAAGCCCGAAATCGCAACTGTCGTGTGATCCTTTACGAGGCGAGCGAGTGCCACGCCGAGGGCAGCCCGGAACTGCTCCACAGTGCTGTCGAGAATATCGTCCGCAACGCGGTGCGGTACACCGCCGACCAGACAGAGGTCGAAGTTCGCCTCGTCTGCAAAGCAAGCCATGCCAACTCCGAGGCCGTGGTTAAGATTCGCGACCATGGCCCTGGGGTACCGGAGTCCTCTCTGCAACAACTGTTTCGCCCTTTTTTCCGGCTTGACGAGTCGCGGGAACGAAAGACCGGGGGCGTTGGGTTGGGCTTGGCCATCACGCAGCGTGCGGTTAGGCTTCACGGCGGCGAAGTCAAAGCTTTCAATGCGCCCGGAGGAGGGCTCGAAGTAACGATCACTCTTCCAGCTACGAGTCTCGTCCCACTGATGACTCACACTTCCTAGAAACAATCTCACGAGCCTTTCCGCCGCGGCAGCCCGAGATTTTCTTTCGCTAGGTTGACGTCGCCAGCGCCTCGGCGCGCATTGATCTGTTGGGTTCCTCCTCGCTTGAATCCACGAGAAACGTTCGGTAACCAATCTTTACCGGAGCGTAACTGACTCTTCACCTCAGCGGCTTTTGAACTTGCATCATTTTCCGTAACGGGCACTAGCGTAAGGCCGCTATCTGTTCATGTGACCAAGCAAGCCTCATAAGGAGGTCAAAGTGAAGGATGCTCTCGCAAGTCTCTTATGTGTAGATCTCGACCCCCAGCAATGCAGCAATGCGCTGTA
>JBELAC010000215.1:0-8799 GCA_049509215.1 Terriglobales bacterium | reverse complement strand
CGCAGCCTGGGGACGTTTTTTGCGCGGGATGGCAACGGGTATCTGAACGGCGACCTGGCGCACCGGCTGTACACGATCTATCGGTATGAAAATGCCGGGACGGAAATGAACCTGCTCTTTCGCGATCACACGCTTTCGGACCTGATCGGTTTCGTGTACTCGGGAATGGCGCCGCAGGAAGCGGCCAACAACCTCATGCACAAGATCAGGGAGTCGGTGAAACCGATTGTGTCTCATGGGCAGGATGCGGTGGTGCCGATCATTTTGGATGGCGAAAACGCGTGGGAATACTATCCCCGATCAGGACGGGAGTTCTTGCGAAGGTTCTACGATGCGCTGGAGCGTGATCCAGGGATGGACGCGGTGACGGTGACGGAGGCAATCGCGCGGCACAAGAGTAAGGGCCAGATGAGGTCGCTTGTACCGGGATCATGGATCAACGCCAACTTCAACGTCTGGATCGGGGCTCCGGAAGACAATAAAGCATGGGATTACCTGTACGAGGCGCGTAATTTTTATGCGCACGCGGCCGCGGGAGCAACCGAGGCGCAGCGCAAACTGGCATGGGAGGAGATCCTGATTGCCGAAGGCAGCGACTGGAACTGGTGGTACGGGCCCGAGCACCATTCCGCGAACGATCGCGACTTCGACGAACTCTATCGCAAGCACCTGTCGAATGTTTACCAGGCGCTTGGTGGAGTGCCGCCGGACTATCTGGCGCAGCCGATTACGGGAGGAGTGGCGCGCCCGGAGTTCACACCGCAGAGTGCCTACATCCATCCACGGGTCACGGGCGATATGGTGCGTTACTTCGAGTGGATGGGGGCGGCGCGTCATACGGCGGATAAGCGCTCGGGGTCCATGCATGGCAAGCAATTTCTGATGGACGGGGTCTATGCCGGGATTGATGAGAACTATGTGTACGGGCGCCTGGACTTTGCCGGAAAGATTGCTCAGGACCCATTTGAAGTCGTGGTTAATGTGGAATCATGGGCGAACCAGATGTCTGAACCAAGACGGGATTTGCGTCTGGACGTCGCGGTGGAGTCGGGGCGCGTCCGGTCATGGAAAGTCACGAAAGCGGATGGAACTGTGCTGGCAAAGTCGACCGACCCCAGTGAAAACGAAGAAGTACGGATCGCGCTCGCGCGCAACTTTGAATTTCGGGTGCCGCTGGCCTGGTTGCTTGCAGCTCCACTAGAAATTCAGAAGGTCCGCGGGCCAAAAACCTCGGAGGTGCTGACCACTCGTTTACGACTGCGGTTCAGTTTGTGGAACAACCGTCTGCCCGTGGACGCGCTGCCGCTGGAAGGCTGGATCGAGCTGGAATTGCTGGTGGAAGAAGATATGCAGGCGCTTCAGGGATGAGAGAAGCGCCATTGGTCGTTCGCGCCTTCGCTGTGCGTGGCGAAACGTCAGCGAGGAACGAACAACGAACAGCGCCGCAATGTTACTGCCCAGCCGTTGCGCTGGCCATCACCATTGGACGATTCAATTCCATCACTAGCTCCGTTCCCGCCGGCAGTGTCGCCGAACGATGCTTGGCGAGCCAGTGAGTGACAGTTGCGGTCGCGCCGATTGCGCCGCCGATCAATAATCCCTTGCCTCCGCCGATCAGACCGCCAAGAAGCATGCCGCCGCCTGTGCCCATCCCAATCTGGGTGAGATCGAGCGCGTCATGGCCCGGCCCTTTGAATCCACCTTCGGAGTCGACGTCAGTGCCGTGCCGCGCATTGGTGTCGACCAACGAAGCATTCAGAATGAAGCGCTCACCATTTGGCAGGATCAGGTTCTCCGGGAAGATCACGAGGGTAGGCTTGCCCGAGATGCGGCGCGGTTCTGTGGACCGCGTGACGCGGCCTCCAATCGTTGCGCCGATGGGAATCACGGTCTTCCCGTCCAACACAACGGGCTGGGTGACCCGGGCGGAAAAAGGATCCCCAGCTTTGGACTTGCAGGTCGTCAAGGTATTGTCGAGTTTCATTGTGACGGCCGTGCCGGTGGGCAGGGAAGACTGGGCCACCGCGAGGGCTGCCAACAGTAACAAGCTTGCGAGAACTGCGAATTTGTTCATGGAAACCTCCTGAAATCGATTCCGACTTCTCTATCCCGAGCTTTCTCAATTCCGAGTGTTCGTCATCCCCGATTTCTCAGCGTTCTTAAACTCGAACTTGCTGCGCTACCTTCAATACCTCATCGATTGGCGCACGATCGTGCTGGTTCTCACCGCGATAGATGTAGCGCACCACAGCTCCGCGATCGATCACGAACGTAGCGGGATGCGCGATGTTCAACGCATCGGCGGCCAGCGCGTTATGAACGCCGTAAGCCTTCGTTACAACGCGATCTTCGTCGAGCAGAAACGGCGGCGAGATGGGGTGCTTGGTCAAGAACTTGCCCGGCTTCCACACACCGTCGCGCTTTTCCGCTGCGACAAACGCCAGTCGCGCACCTGCCGCTTCGATATCTCGTTCCCGCGACTCGAACTGAGCCATGCGCTTCACGCAGTTCGGTCACCAGGTGCCGCGCAGAAACTCGAAGATCAACGGGCCATGATCGAGAAAGCTTCGAAGACTGAACATGCCTTCGCGATTGGCTGCGGAGAGCGAAAAATCCGGAGCCGTTGACCCAACCTCGAGAGTTTCTGTGCGGTCTCTCTGCATGTTGAATTCGACTTTAAGCGAGGTGGGAAATGGGAACAATAACGGATGGGGTACCGGGCGCTAGCAGGCTGCGGAAAAAGTCGTTTACGTGGCGAGATGTCCCACAGCGGCTAAAGCCGCCATTGATTACTCGACACTTGCGGTGCGGCTAAAAGCCACACCCTTTCAAAACAGAATCGAAGTCGAGTTTTTCCGCAGCCTGCCAGAACTTAGTGCACCGCAAATCAGCCGTCCTTGCTAATGGGGAATGGTCAGCGCTCACTGTCGTTCGGTTCATAGTCCGATATAATCCGCTTTTCGATAGCTATCTCTTCAAATCGGTTCTGAAAGGACGCACTCATGCCACTTACATCGATTGCTGAAGTTCGCGGACGCCAGGTACTGGATTCTCGCGGCAACCCAACCGTAGAAGCGGAAGTTTTTCTGGATGGCGGAGCGAGCGCTCGGGCCATTGTGCCGAGTGGCGCATCCACCGGCGAACACGAGGCCGTCGAACTGCGCGATGGCGACGAGAATGTCTACAAAGGCAAAAGCGTGCTGAAGGCGGTCGGGAATGTGAATGGCGAGATCGGCGACGCGGTTGTCGGCTCCGACGCGGCCGATCAGCGGGGGCTCGACGCGAAGATGATCGAACTCGATGGCACGCCGAACAAAGGGCGGCTGGGAGCGAACGCAATCCTGGCGGTGTCGATGGCAGCGGCGCGCGCTTCGGCGAATGCTTGCGAACTGCCGCTCTATCGCTATCTGGGCGGGGCGGCGGCGAATGTGTTGCCGGTGCCGATGATGAACATCCTGAACGGCGGCGCGCACGCCGATAACAACGTTGATTTCCAGGAATTCATGGTGATGCCGGTGGGAGCGCCGTCGTTTTCCGAAGCGCTGCGCTGGGGCGTGGAAGTGTTCCACACGCTGAAGGGCGTGCTGAAGAAGCGCGGCTACAACACGGCGGTGGGCGACGAGGGCGGATTTGCGCCATCGGTGAAGTCGAATGTGGAAGCCATTGAGGTGGTGCTGGAGGCGATCACGCAGGCCGGGTACAAGCCGGGCGAGGAGATTGCGATTGCGCTCGATCCGGCGGCCAGCGAGTTTTATCAGGACGGAAAATATGTCTTCAAGAAATCGGACAAGTCGGCGAAAAGTTCGGATGACATGGTCAGATACTGGGCAAAATGGGTAAACGATTACCCGATCGTTTCGTTGGAAGATGGATTCTCGGAAAACGATTGGGAAGGCTGGGCCAACCTGACCAAAGAACTGGGCGGGAAGATTCAGCTCGTGGGCGACGATATTTTCGTCACCAACATTGAAATTTTTGAAAAGGGAATCGAAGCGGGGATCGCGAATTCGATTCTGATCAAGCTGAACCAGATTGGGACGGTGAGCGAAACCCTAGATGCGATCGACCTAGGTCGGCGCAACGGATACACGTCGGTGATCTCGCATCGTTCCGGCGAAACCGAAGACACATTCATCGCCGACTTTGCGGTAGCCACTGGCGTGGGGCAGATTAAGACGGGCTCGGCATCGCGCACGGATCGCATCTCCAAGTACAACCAGTTGCTGCGGATTGAGGAGGAGTTGGGCGGAGCCGCGCGGTTTTTGGGGATTAAAGCGCTGAACTACAAGGGAAAGTAGAACAAGTTCGAGGTGTGCTTTATGAGGGGATCTTGGTTGTTAGTAATTGTTGCTGTAGCTCTGGCCGGTCCCTTGTTCGGCCAGCAAAAGGCTAATGACACTCCAGTCGCGTCGAATTTGCCGCCTACAACAACGCAAGTGTTGAAATTCATGGAACTGATGCAAGTTCGTGAACGCCTTCAGAGCGCCTTGAAGACTCAACAAGAGGACATTAGGAGTGTCACCCACAACCTGTTCCACAAGGCCCTTCCTGATGCAACCCCAACGGAGAAAGCGGAGTTCGAAGAGATTGTTGCGAGCGAGCTTAAGGCGATGTTCGCTGACTATCCAGTCGACGATGTGCTGAGGGATATGATTCCGGTTTATCAGAGCCATTTTACCGAATCAGACTTGGATCAAATCGTCACCTTCTATTCATCTCCCATCGGACAGAAGGTCCTTAAGGAGATGCCAGCCATGACGGCCGAAGCAACGCGCGTGTCTCTCACTCGCCTGCAGCCCAAAATAGACAAGGCGATGGGGAACATCAGCACACGAATTGAGGCGATGGTGGAGGCAGATAGTAAGGAAACCGGGAAGCCTGAATAAGCGAACACGCAAGCATTGACTTAGCTAAGGACTTAGTCCATAATAGCTCAATGGAAGTCAACATCCACGAAGCTAAGACCCATCTTTCCAAGCTCTTGGAGCGGGTTGCATTGGGAGAAGAGGTCGTCATAGCTAAGGCCGGTAAGCCGGTAGCCAGGTTGATTGCCGTCCATCAGCCGAAGACTCGAATCTTCGGCAGTGCCAAAGGAGAATTCGTCGTTCCTGATGACTTCAATGAACCGGACCTAGAGATAGAGAAACTGTTCTACGAAGGTGACCTGTTCCCGAAAGATCATCCCACGAAATGAAAGCGATTCTCGACACCCACACTTTTTTGTGGGGGATTGCTGGCGACCGCCGAATGTCGCAGAAGGCGCGAGATCTATTCGCTGGCCCTAGCGACTTGGTTCTGAGCGTCGCCAGTCTTTGGGAAATCCTGATCAAGGTGCAGTTGCGGAAGTTGACTCTTCCCGAACCCGCAGGTTCCTATCTGATCCGCAAGTTGGCTGATAATCGGGTCGAAACGTTGTTCATCGAGTTGAACCACTTACTTACGTTCGAAGGCCTCAGTTTGCACCACCGCGATCCGTTTGACCGAATGCTTATCGCCCAAGCCATCGAGGAAGATCTACCCATCGTCACAGCCGATCCTTTCTTCTCGCGTTATCCTGTAAAAGTGATCTGGTGATTTTCTCGGTGCGTCCGTGGTGAATTGTTCTTTAAGCTAAGAGCGAAGAGCTAGGAGCTAATAATCTTGTCCCGTCCCAAACCTCTCGTCCTCATCATCCTCGACGGCTGGGGATATCGCGCGGAAACCAAGGCCAACGCCATTGCCATGGCGCGCAAGCCGACTTACGACCGGTTGCTGCGCGAGTATCCGAACACGCTCATTCACACCAGCGGGCCGTTTGTCGGACTGCCTGAGGGGCAGATGGGGAACAGCGAAGTTGGACACCTGAACATTGGGGCCGGGCGCATTGTGCACATGGACATCACGCGCATCGACCTTATGATCCAGAACGGCGAATTCTTCTCGCATCCGGTGCTGGTAGAGGCGATGAAGAATGCGCGGACGAGCGGGCGCAAGCTGCACTTGTTTGGGTTGGTGTCGGACGGTGGCGTGCACTCGCGGCAGGAGCATCTCTATGCGTTGCTGAAGATGGCGAAGCAGCAGGGAGTCGATCGCGTTTTCGTGCACGCCTTCATGGATGGACGCGACACGGCTCCCACAAATGGCGCTGGGTATCTCGAACAACTGCAGCAGAAGATGCGCGAGTACAACTCGGGAAAGATTGCGACCGTGAATGGCCGCTACTACGCGATGGATCGTGACCGGCGCTGGGAACGCGTTGCCAAAGCATACGACCCGATGGTCTACGGCAAGGGCGAAGGCGGGACATACTCCGACGCGGTGCAGGGGATGAAGGAGTCGTACAACAAGGGCGTGACGGACGAGTTCGTCGTGCCTTTTGTCTGCACCGACAGTCGCGGCGAGGCGCTGGCGAAGATCGGCGACGACGATTCGTGCATATGTTTTAATTTCCGCGCTGACCGGGTGCGCGAGATCACGCGCGCGCTGTGCCGCAACAGCGGGTTGAATGAAAAAGGCGGCAGCGATCTGCCGGGCGCGGCGGAGTTGGATGCGACCATTCCGCGCGATCGCGTGCCGAAGAATTTGAAGTATGTCTGCATGACGCAGTACGACCAGAACTTCAGGCTGCCGGTGGTGATTCCTCCCGAGTCGATGGCGAACATTCTTGCGAACGTGATGGGCGGGCTGAACATGCGCAACTTGCGTGTGGCGGAAACCGAGAAGTATGCGCACGTCACATATTTCTTCAACGGCGGAGTCGAACAGCCGTTTCCGGGCGAGGAGCGCGTGATGGTGCCGTCGCCGAAGGTTGCGACTTACGATCTGAAGCCGGAGATGAGCGCGGCGGGAGTTGCCGAGGCGGTCGTCAAAGCCACGAATGACGGCACGTTTGACGTCATCATCGTAAATTTCGCCAACGCCGACATGGTTGGACATTCGGGCAAGATTGAGCCGACGGTGAAGGCGGTTGAGACGGTGGATGCTTGCCTGGGCGAGATTGAAAAAGCAGTGCGCGCCAGGGGCGGCGCCATGCTGATTACGGCCGACCACGGGAACGCCGAGATGATGATCGATCCCGTGACCGGAGGACCGCACACGGCGCATACGACGAATCCGGTGCCGTTCATCGTGATGGCGGAAGATGCCAAGCAGTACACTCTGAAGCCGAACGGGTCGCTGCGGGATATTTCGCCGACGATTCTAGGCATGCTCGGGATTGCCGAGCCCAGGGAAATGACGGGCAGCGATCTGCGGGTCAAGAAGATCGGGTGATCGGGCCATCGAGCGAGCGGAGTGAAATTTTTTTCCGCGGATTTTCGCGGATGGACGCGGAAAAACGCTTTGTGACTGTTTCAGTCGTAGCTTTTGACGGCGGCGTCTTGGCGCCTCTGCGCTAAACAACCGCGATTTTCGATCACCCGATGACCCGATCACCCGATTTCCCGATGAAACTTCTCATCTGCGTTCACCATCCGTTTGATCAATGGAATGCGCCGGATTGGTTTCCGGAGCGTTTGCGGGTTGAGTTTCCTCAGGTCAATATCGTTCACCTTCCTGACTACAAGCGGCTCGACCTGGAGGTCCTGGATAGCGAGATCGTCCTTGCATGGTCGCTTCGGCCGGAGCAGGTCGTGGCGGCTCGCAAACTGCGGTGGATTCATTCGCCGGCGGCGGCTGTGCATCAACTGATGTTTCCGGAACTCGTCGACAGCGACATCGTTCTTATGAATGCGCGCGAAGTGCATGGGCCGGTCGTGGCGGAACATGTGATGGCGCTGATTTTTGCGCTGGCTAAGAAAATTCCCGGGTCGGTTCAGCTTCAGCAGAAACATGTGTGGGGGCAGCAGATCTTGTGGGATGAACTGCCACGCGTGCGCGAGGTCGCGGGCGCGACGTTGGGGCTGATCGGGTTGGGCAGCATCGGTCGACCCTTGGTTCGGAGCGCGAAGGCGCTGGGTATGCGCGTGGTTGCCGTGCGCGAGCATCCTGAGAAGGGAAGCGAAGGCGCGGACGTTGTCTTCGGTCCAGCAAAAATTGATGAGCTCTTCAGGCAGGCCGACTACGTGGTGCTGGCAGCGCCGGTGACTGATAGCACCAAGGCGATTGCGAACGCGGAACGGTTTGGGTTGATGAAGTCCGGAGCATGTCTGATCAATGTCGGCCGCGGGCCGCTGGTGGATGAAGCGGCGCTGGCGGCTGCTCTGCGTGCGAACCAGATTGGGGGCGCTGCGCTGGATGTGTTTCCGAAGGAACCGCTAGCGGCGGATTCTCCGCTGTGGGATTTGCCGAATTTGCTGATTACTCCGCACACGGCGGCGCTGACAGACAAGTTATGGGAGCGACACTATGCGCTGTTCTCGGAGAATTTGCGGCGGTATCTGGCGGGGCAGGACTTGCTGGCGGTGGTGGATAAGCGGAAGGGATATTAGTAAGGCGACATGATCTTCTGGTTCTAGTTGTCCGCTGGACATTCTATCGACGGTAGCGTTTAATCCCGGGCATGCAGACGCTCGGTATCTCCGATTCTACGTCACGCAGCGAGAGTCGCCTGAAGAGCCTATTCTGGCCTTCTATTGAGAGCGGAGTCGACGTCGACTACCTCGCGCTCCAGGGTTATTGGGTGTGCACGGTGGTCGCGTCATTGTCGCTGGCTATCCTGTTTGCGGCGCACCAGCCGATTATCGGAATTGTCACGTTCCTGTTTTTTTATCTAGGTGGAGTCGGCGTTCGGGAACATAGTCGCTTCGCGGCAACGGTCGTTTTCATTTTTTATGCCATCGATACGCTTGCGTCCTTCAAACTGCTCATGGCCTCACCCGG
>JBELAC010000214.1:0-8912 GCA_049509215.1 Terriglobales bacterium | reverse complement strand
CGCGCGTAGGATCCCCGGAATTTCCCCTGATATAGAGATCAGTTCCGCGGTGCGCAGTGAGCCGTAAGCAATCAGCATTTAGCAATAAGCAGTCACCGATGAGCCGACGATCGTCGCCGTCCGTTTGACTTTGTCTCACGCCACCGCGTAAATTTGCGATGCTGTCGTTTTGCTCTTTCTCAAATTAGGTTTGCGCATGATCGTAGGCCGGATCGACTCCGGCGCTATGGGAAGCGGGTCCAAATCCCGCGCTGCCGCGCAACTGTAAGCGAGGACACTCGCGAACGTTCACTGGGAATGATCTTCTGCTGTTCGCAGAAGACGCCTGGGAAGGACGCCGCAAAGGCCCGGACTCCAATCGAGTCCTTACTCGCAAGCCAGGAGACCGGCGCAGACCATCACCTTCAACCTTTCGCATGGAAAGGAAATGGTATGCGTTTCTCTCTCGCCGGTTTTTTTTGGTTGCTCCTCTCTGCGGCAGCCTTCGCCTCCGATCTCAATTTCTACCAAGTCAAGGTCAAGGTCCTCGATCCTCAATCCGCTGCCGTAGCCGGCGCGCAAGTTCTGCTGCTTCATAAAAGCGAAAGCACCGTTGTCACTACCCACACCACTTCATCGGAAGGAACGACAACCTTCCGCGCCGAAGCCGCAGGGCCGTACCAGATCAGAGTGTTGGCTCCAGGCTTTGCAGTAGAAACTGTCGACGTTTCCTCGGAGGCCGAGCTTATAGTCAATCTTCGCCTGGCAACCGCTTCCGAGACCGTTGTGGTAAGCGCGACGCGCACGCCCGTGCCCGGAGAAGCGGCCGGCGCCGATGTGGACACCCTCAGCGGTGGCCAACTGACGACCATGCAGCCGATCTCTGCCGATGATGCCATGCGTTTTCTTCCCGGCGCGATCATCAGCACTGCGGGACAGCATGGTGGCTTGTCGTCTTTCTTCGTTCGTGGCGGCGAGTCTACCTACAACAAAGTGATTGTTGATGGCGTCGCCATCGACAATCCGGGTGACACGTTTGACTTTGGCACGCTTCCGCTGACGCAAGCTGACCGGCTGGAATTCGTGCGCGGCGCACAGAGTACTTTGTACGGGTCCGATGCAATGACCAGCGTGACTCAGGTCTGGACGCGCACGGGAAGCACGGCTGTTCCCGAATTCCGCTTCGGCGCCGATGGAGGAAATTTCGGCACGGCCCATGGCTATGTCGCCCTTTCTGGCGTCCACCGCCGTTTCGACTACAACTTTTTCGGCGACGAGTTCAAGACCAACGGCCAGGGTCCCAACGACGCATACTCGGATTCCCTGCAGGGCGCGAATGCCGGCATGACTATCACCGATCAGGTGGCGCTGCGCGTACGCGTCCGTCACTCGAACAGTTATACCGGTGTCCCCGGGGAATGGGACTTCAATGGTGACCCCCTCCTGGCTCCGAATCCCGCCGAGTGGTCGCACCAGAACAATCTTCTCGGCAGTGTCGAGCTAACGGTGAATGCTCGTTCGGGCTGGCAGCATCGCTTCACGGCTTTCGATTCCCTTTACCGCTATACCGACATCAACCTGAACAGCGATCCCGCCAGCTATGACGACTTCCCCAGTCGCTATGACACGCATGACAACCGCGTGGGATTGGAATATCAGGGCGACTACTCCGAGCGCAGTTGGGCACACAGCACATTCGGATATCGGATAGAGAACGAGAACGGATTTGTGTCCGACGATACTGCCGTTCCTCCTTCGGCCTCTGGGCAGCGGTTGGATCAGGAAACCTATGTTCAACAGCAGGTTACGCTCGGCCGGCTGTCTGTGATTGCGGGTGGACGCTTCGTCCACAACAGCGCATTCGGCAATACGGGTGTGCCTCGGGTCTCACTGACTCTCTTAGCCCGGCGTGGTGGAGAATTGCTTTCAGAAACCCGGCTGCGTTTTTCATATGCGACGGGGTTTATGGTTCCTGCCCTATACCAGGTTTTCGGCTGGACTGGATTTGGATACGCCGGGAACAATGGCCTGCAGCCCGAGCGCACCCGCGCATTCGAGGCCGGCATCCAGCAGAACCTGCTGGGTGGGCGCTGGACCGCAGGCGCCACCTACTTCAACAATCTCTTTCACGAGCAGATTGAAGCGATCCCCAATCAGTCGGGCGAGTACCAGTTCTTCAACCTCAATCAATCGTTTGCGCAGGGCGCCGAGTTCGAACTGCAGGGAAGGATCCGGTCGAGATTGCTGGCGACCGCGGCCTACACCTACACCTCGACCGAGATACTGGAAAATCCCACCTGCACGCCGACGTTTCCTTGCTCGTTTCCTTACGCGCCGGGAGATCCCTTACTGCATCGCCCCAAACATTCCGGCACCACGTTCCTCAGCTATCTTGGGACGCGCTGGGGCGCAAATCTGGGAGGAAGTTTCATTGGCAGGCGCGCGGATTCCGACTTTGACGGCCGCGGAATCGAACACGCCGCCGGGTATGCCCGCGTCGATCTTGGCGGATGGCATGCGATCAACTCGCGCGTCACAGCCTACGCCAACGTCCAGAATGCCTTGAACGCTCACTACAACGAAGTTCTAGGCTATCCCGGACTGTCAGCGAATTTTCGAGCCGGACTTCGCTTCAGAATTGGAGGGGAGTAAGAAGATTGCAACGATGAAACGCGGTTGTTACCGCCGGCTGCCCGCAGTCTCTTTTGTCCCGTCGTCCGGCTCAAGCTCATCCGAGGCGGCTGGTTTCCGCGATAGCACAGAACTCTGGTAGCGGTGGCGTACTTCGTTGAGTTTCTGCACTTCTTTCTCGCCCAGCGGTTGCTCGTTGCCGAGCAGATGGGTGACGAGCGCAATCTTCGCGAAGTGCTCCACCGTCTCCATCTTCATGTAAGCGCTTTCGAGCGACGAGCCGAACGTCACGACCCCATGATTCGCCATCAGAATGGCGTCATGGTTTGGAATGAGTGGTTCGAGCGCATCGGTCAACTCGGGCGTGCCGGGGGTTCCGTAGCGAGCCAGCGGAATCGATCCCAGACCGACCACGACTTCGCATACCAGCGGCCGGTTCAGGTCGAGCCCCGATGCCGCAAATCCCGTCGCCGTTGTCGGATGCGCATGCACAATGCCCTGCACGTCGGGGCGCAGGCGATAGATCATGAGGTGCATTGCGAGTTCGCTCGATACCCTGCGTTTGCCCTGGAGGCGATTTCCCTTCATGTCAACAATCAGCAGGTCGGAGGTGCGCATCCTTCCCTTGCTGATGCAAGTCGGAGTTACCAGCACGCGGTTTCCGTCCAGCCGCGCGGAGAGATTTCCGTCGGTTGCCGCAACAAACCCGTTGGCGTGCAACAACCTTCCGAAATCGACGATCTCTATCCGGTGCCGGCGTTCGCTGGGCATAAAATCCCTTGCGCGCTATGGTACAGCACCGCTCCGACGCGTGACAACCAATTGCTGCGGCGTTTGCTACACTTTGGTTGCGATCCCGCACACTGTTTCAAGGAGACCTTATGGCCGATCAGCCGCAATCCTACGCCCATCACACCCGCTGGGACCCGCCCTTCCATTTCTTTATCCTGCCGGTATTCCTGATTGTCTTCATCGCGTCCCTTGTCCATCTTGGCATGCGGATTTACCACCATCATCACCCCCTGCATGGAGTTGTGATGGTCGTGATCGCGCTCGCCGCGCTTATGGCGATCTTCAAGATCCGCCTCAATGCCTTGAAGGTGCAGGATCGCGTTATCCGGTTGGAGGAACGGCTTCGTCTCGCCACCATCCTCCCCGAGCCTCTCCGTGCCCGCATTCCGGAACTCACGGTGGGCCAATTGATTGCCCTGCGCTTCGCGTCCGATGCTGAACTGCCGGCGCTCGTACAAAAGACCCTCAACGAGAAGCTTTCTCGTGACGACATCAGGAAATCCATCCAGAATTGGCGCACTGATGATTGGAGAGTTTGAAAGGCTGATCAGAAGAAAAGAAATGAGAAGTCAGATCTTGGCGGTCACTCGGTTGCTGGCTTCTTCGCTTCGCTCAGGATTTCGGCGCGCGGCTCAGTTCTTAGCTTGCCCTGAGCAACTGAGTGAAACGAAGTTGTCGAATGGGCCGCGCAAACGCCTCAACTTCTGCAATCTGACCTCTAACCTCTGACCTCACACCCATGCTTGTCTCCGGCTTCAATTTTGATCTGCCGCCAGAAAGTATCGCGCAGGAGCCGTCTACCGATCGGGCCGCCTCGCGCATGTTGCACATTCATCGGGCAGGGAGGGATGCGCCCCATGGAAATTGGGAGGATAGCTGTTTTCGCGGATTCCCCGACCTGCTGCGTCCCGATGACTTATTAGTCCTGAATAACACTCGAGTCTTCCCGGCCCGCTTGTACGGCCATCGCAGCGGCGAGCGGGCACAACTGCTGAGCCCGCAAAATCCGGCGGCGGGCGACTTCCTTCGCGGACGCGTCGAAGTCCTACTGACCCACCAAAGAAGCGAAACTCCGAATGAGTGGGAGTGCCTGGTTCGCCCCGGACGCAAGATCGGAATCGGCGAAAAGCTCTACTTCGGGAGTCCACCCGCCCTGGAAGCCGTAGTCATCGAGCGCGGAACCTTTGGAGAGAGAATCATCCGCTTTGCTCCCGCCCCGGATTTCTTTTCGACGATCGAGCGCCTGGGCCATGTCCCATTGCCGCCTTATATCGACCGTGAGGACCACCCCGAAGACCGCGATCGCTATCAGACCGTTTACGCTAAGACGCGTGGATCGGTGGCCGCTCCAACCGCCGGCTTGCACTTCACGTCCGAAATTCTGCAACGAATTCGCGCCCGGGGCATCGAAATTGCCGAAATCACACTGCACGTCGGGCTGGGGACGTTTCAGCCCGTCCGCGTTGAAAAAGTCGAAGACCACAAGCTTCATCGGGAGTCATATGAGATTCCCGTTAACTCCGCGCACGCGATCAACACAGCCAAGAAACAGGGGCGCCGCGTCGTGGCCATCGGCACGACCACGGTGCGCGCGCTTGAGTACGCGGCCGCTCAGACCGGAGAGAGCAATGTCGAAGCAGGTCGCGGCGAGGCCGATATATTCATTTATCCCGGCCACCGCTTCTGCATCGTCGATGCCCTTCTGACCAACTTTCATCTCCCCCAATCCACTCTGCTGATGCTGGTCTGCGCCTTGGAAGGTCAGGAACTCGTGCTGCGCGCCTACCGGCACGCAGTCGAGGCGGGCTATCGCTTCTATTCCTATGGCGATTGCATGTTCCTCGACTAAAACATTGTCGGCCGAGCGTTCCGGCAAGGAATATGCGCCTCGCTCACGGTATACTCAATAGTTTGTCGAATCCGTATGAGCACACGATCAACACGACCGAGGGTCCCGATCGAGAATCTGGTTGCGAAGTTGCGCACTCTGCCGGCGCCCGCCTTCGATCGCATCGACCAGGTGCAGGGCGTCCTTGCGGAAATGCCGGTGGAAGAATCCAGTCTTGCGCCTTATCTGACCTGGAGCCGCCAGCACTATACCCGCAACCTGATCGACAAGACGGACCTTTACGAACTAATCGCCATTTGCTGGGATATCGGCCAGTGCAGTTCCGTCCACAACCATCGCGACCAGAATTGCTGGATGGCGGCCCCGATCGGGAAGCTGCTGGTTGAAAATTTTCACCTCGAATTTCAGGATATGGCAGCGGGGACGTGCAGTCTGAAGGCATCTAACACGGTGGAGCTGACCGCTGCGAGTCCCTGCGCGGTTGATCCGCAAGAACCTGTGCACAGGGTGGTAAACCCGCGCGAAGCGAACCAGCGCGCCGTGTCACTGCACGTATATTCGCGGCCTTTTGATACCTGCGTGGTCTATTCGCCAGAGCAGGGAACTTGCGGAGATATTCAGCTTCACTACAACACAGTTTTCGGAAAGCCAGTTGTCAGTGGTTAGAACTGGTCTCATAAATGGTTTTGGGTGGGGCACGGCTTCAGCCGTGCCGTTCGGGGCCAATAGAAATGCGGGCTTTAGCCCCTGAGGGCCGGACAGCCTGCTCACAGAACTATTGATGAGACCAGTTCTAGTACATAAGACGCAGTATCCAGTCATTGGATCACTGGCCGCTTGGGTCGAAATGAGATTCTGCGGCCGTCCTGTCGATTTTTACTGGGTACTGGCATCTGTACTGATTTCAAGGAGGAATTCGTGAGGAAATGCCTGGGAGTTCTAGCTGGCGCCGTGGCGCTGTGCATTATGTCGTGGGCGCAAGCTCCGCCGTCTGCTCCCGACCAAGCTCCGGCCCCGGCTCAAGCTCCAGCTCCGCCTGCCACTAAAGCCCCGGATACGACTACGCTGCCTTCCGCGCCGACTCCCCAGGAATCGAGTTCGAAACCCACCTCCGTGCCAATTCGTCGCAAGCTCTCCCCCTCCTATCCCCGGATTGAATGGTTCGGCGGATACTCCTACGGCCAAACTGGCTTCTTCAACTCCGGACATTGGGCGGAATTGAACGGCTGGGACGCTTCCTTGACCTTCAACGTTGCCACCTGGCTAGGGCTGACATTTGACGGCGGCGAGTACTTTGGCAATTCCAAGATTGACACTCTCACCTATCTCCCCTTCCCATCTTGCGGTGGCCAGTCTATTTCGTTCTGCCCAACGACGTCACCCACGTTCAATGTTCACACCCGCGAATACAACTTTCTTTTTGGGGGGCAGTTCCCCTATCGCAAGTATGAAAACTGGACCCCCTTCGGGGAAGTCATGTACGGACATGACGGCGTTAGAGGGACCGCTTTTGGCCAGAACAACTCCGAGGCTATCGAGGTCTCGTCCGGCCGCGCGCTGCTGGTCGGCGGTGGAGCAGACCACAAGATCAACGAGCGATTTTCCTTCCGCGTCAAGGCTGACTACTTTGAGACCAACACAGACTTCGCCAGTCTCGGAAAGAAGAAGCAGGACAATTTCCGCGTATCCGTCGGTGTTGTCATTAAGAGCGTGCGCAAGAAGAAGCGCAGACTCGAAGACGAGACCGATACTGAGCCGTAGGTCGACCGTCCTGCCGCGAAGGAACGCGGCGCCCTAGGAGCGGCGCAGCAGATCGCTTAACGGTTCCGCTTTCGAACGCAGTTCGTCGGCAAAATCAGAGCCCTTTTCGACCACATCCTTGAACCGGCCGCGCGCATCCTCGGTCCAGTCCGAAACCGTGTCCACCGCGTCGTCATAGGAGCGCCGCAGATCCTTACGCAACTGGCGTCCGGTTTTCGGCGCCAGCAGCAAGCCGACCGCAGCTCCAACTCCCAGACCGATCAGCAGAAAGGTGATCGCCGTTCCAGCCGTATTCCCCGAACGTTCATATTTTCCAATTTGCATAAGAACCTCCACGTTGTTACGCCTATTTTAGCGCGAGGATGTTGTCTCGGGGACATTCTTCTCGCTTGCCCTTTTGGGCTGATCAACGGAAGGCAGCACCTGCCCTACACTTCGCCGCCAAGGCTGTGTAAAATAGAAAGTTAAGTCCCGAGTGCCGCGGAAGCCTTCTCAACCTGCCCCGCTGCCAAATTCCTTGTAGAGTGAAGGAGATGTAAACCAGCAATGTCGATTCCCGCGACCCAACTCCGTCCCGGCATGATCATTAAGCACAATAATGACCTGCACTCCGTGTTCAGCGTCGAGCACCGCACCCCCGGCAACCTGCGCGCCTTCATTCAGGCCAAGCTGCGCAACCTGCGCACCGGAGCGATGTTCGAGCACCGTTTCCGCTCGCCCGATCCGATCGAGAAGGTCAACGTGGATGAGGAAAACATGGAGTTCCTCTATTCGGATGGCGACGATTACTATTTCATGAACACCGAAAATTACGAGCAGACGCACCTGACCCGCGACACCCTCGGGGACGCCGTCGAGTACCTCACGCCCAATCTCCAGATCAAGGTCGAGTTTTTTGACGGCAAAGCGGTCGGTATCGAATTGCCTCAGACGGTAATCCTGACCGTGGTAGAAGTCGAGCCCGGACTGAAGAGCGCTACGGCCTCCAGCGTGACCAAGCCCGCAAAGACCGAGACAGGACTGGTCGTTCAGGTGCCACCCTTCATCAACGAGGGCGAAAAGATCAAGGTGGATACCGCGGAAGGCACGTATCTGTCGCGGGCGTAGGATAAGGTCAGAGGTTAGAGGTCAGATTGCAGAGGTAAGAACCGGGGTCTTTGGTGCGTGGTTTGCGCGATGGGATTTTCACTTCTGCAATCTGACCTCTGACCTCTTCAATCAACCATGGCTTCCGCAAAAGATCAATCCTTCGCCCACGCTCGCCGCTACCTCGTCCGCGGCCGCGTCCAGGGCGTCGGCTTTCGCTGGTTTGTCGAGCGTGAAGCCCACATCCTGCAGGTTGCGGGCTGGGTGCGGAACAACTCCGACTCCACCGTCGAAGTATTCGCCCAGGGAACGAGCGAACAGTTGGCAGGGCTGCGTTCCCGCTTGCAGGAAGGCCCGCGCGCCTCGCGCGTGGACGATGTCGAGGTTTCCGAAGCCGAGCCCATTCCGGGCCTGACTTCATTCCAAATTGGTGGTGCGTAGAAAAGCTGGAAAAACTAAGGAGCGTAATGTCGACGACTGAAACCGTAGATTGTGAGGATCTAAAGAAGCTGATCCGCGAAGTTCCCGACTTCCCGAAAAAGGGCATCCTCTTTTACGACATCACCACGGTGCTCAAAGACAAGCTGGGCTTCGCTCGTCTGATCGACGCGCTTTCCGCCAACTACATCGGCAAAGAGATCGACCTCATCCTCGGCATGGAAGCCCGTGGATTTATCTTCGGTCCCGCGCTCGCTTATCGGTTGAATGCCGGTTTCGTGCCCGTGCGCAAGCCCGGCAAGCTCCCAGCCGAAACCGCCAGGATCAGCTACGACCTCGAATACGGAAGCAATTCGCTCGAAATCCACAAGGATGC
>JBELAC010000213.1:0-8980 GCA_049509215.1 Terriglobales bacterium | reverse complement strand
CCCTCGGCATAGGCCTGCATGATGCCGTACTCGATTCCGTTATGGACCATCTTCACGAAATGGCCGGAACCGGATGGACCGCAGTGGATGTAGCCTTCTTCGGCGGTGCCACCGCGTTTGTCGAAGCCCGGAGTGCGGGGAATGTCACCGCGTCCGGGAGCGAGGGTCTTGAAGATTGGGTCCAGGCGCTGGACGGCTTCTTTCGGGCCGCCGATCATCATGCAATACCCGCGTTCGAGTCCCCAGACGCCGCCGCTGGTGCCGACGTCCATGTAGTGAATACCCTTGGCGGCGCACATTTCGGCGCGGCGAACGTCGTCTTTGAAATACGAGTTGCCTCCGTCGATGATGGTGTCACCCGCCTGCATCCGGGAGAGAAGAGTCTGGACGGTTTTTTCCGTCGGATCGCCCGACGGGACCATGACCCACGCGGCGCGGGGCGCGGACAATTTGCCGACCAGGTCGTCAAGCGATGTAGAGCCGGTTGCCCCTTCACCCGCGAGTTGCTTGACGGCGTCGGGACTGAGATCGGAAACGACCAGCTGATGTCCGCCGCGCATCAGGCGCCGCGTCATGTTCGCTCCCATGCGGCCTAGACCTACCATTCCTAGCTGCATTCGTGCTCCTCGCTTCTTAAGTATTTCCCCAGTGAGTCGGGCAAGAACGCCCGTCTCAGATCTCGACATTTCGGATCGTGATTACTGCAAAACTTTTTGAATCAGTTCCGATAATTTCGATAACCCGGCTCTAACGTCGCTTCCCAGATGAACGCGCAGCGCCCGGCGATTGCGTTCGGACAGGACCGCGAAGTCTCCCCGAGCCTGGGCAGCTTTGACTATGCCGAACGTATATTTCTGCTGCGGGACTGGAAAATCGGCTGCATCATCGCACGTGATCTGCAGAAAAACGCCGCTGTTGGGGCCGCCTTTGTACGCCTGCCCGGTGGAGTGCAGAAACCGCGGACCGAAACCAAGGCAGGTCGCCACGTGTTTGCGATCACGCACAGACATGCGCATTGCTTGGACCAATGTCTCGTGTTCGGCGTCCATCTCGATGTAAGCCAGCAAGGCGAAATAATCACCCGTGCCTGCTCGCGCCAAATGTGCGCGCAAATAGTTTGCGAGTGAACGGTCGGATCCGACTACCTTGGCAAGATCGGCGGCGTTTTTCTCGTCGGTAAAAAATTTGATGCCATCTTCTTCGAGAATCGGCTGTTCGGCGGGCAGCGAGCCCTTGCTTTCGTACTCGGAGGTCAACTTCTTTGTCTCGATTTTGCTGGCCTCGACGTCGGGCTGATTGAAGGCGTTGATACCGATGATCGAGCCTGCGACCGCCGTTGCAATCTCCCAGCGGAAGAATTCCTGGCCAAGGTTGTAAATGTCAGAGACTGCGATACGAATCACCGGCTGCCCAGCTTTTTCGAGGGCCGCGATCTTGGCATCTTGCTCGGCGTCAGCGCCCGAATCGAGGCGGACATAAGCGAAGATGCGGTCATCGCCGTAGACGCTGGGTGCACCGAGAGTCTCGCGGTCTACAGGGATAATGCCTTTGTCGATTTTGCCAGTTGATTCGGCAATCAGTTGCTCGAGCCACGCGCCCAGATCACAGATGCCGGGCGAAGCGATCAGCGTGATCTTGTCGCGGCCAAGTTTTGCGGCAGAGCCCATGATGATGCCAAGCATTACTCCCGGATTTTGCTCAACGGGAACGGCCGGAGCACAGGCATCCACCATATGCTTTGTGTGTTCGAGGAACTTAGCAATGTCCATGCCGATGGCCGCAGCGGGGACCATTCCGAAATTGGAGAGTGCGGAGTAGCGGCCGCCGATCGAGGGCAGTCCGTAAAAGATGTGGCGGAACCGGTCGCGCTCGGCGACTTGCTGCATCTTCGAGCCGGGATCGGTGATTGCGATGAAGTGACTGCCTGCTTTGTCGCCCACTGTTTGTTTCATCCGCTCGAAAAAGTATTGCTTATAGATGTTCGGTTCGAGCGTGCTGCCGGATTTGCTGGAGACGATGAAAAGTGTATGGGCGAGATCGATTCTCTTTTCGATGCTCTTGATCTGCGCGGGATCAGTCGAGTCCAGGATGTGCAGCCGCGGGAAGCTGGGAGCTTGCGGGAAGGTCAAGGACAGTACTTCGGGACAGAGGCTGGACCCGCCCATTCCCAACAGGAGAATGTCGGAGAATCCGCCCGCTTTGACCTCGGCGGCAAACTCTTTCAGTTTGGACACGTTGGCGAGTTGCTCGTCGGTGATTGCGAGCCAGCCCAGCCATTTTGCCTCGTCTTCGTTGGTCCAAAGGGAGGCATCGCGCTGCCAGAGGCGCTTTACTTTTCCGGCGGCCCGCCAGTCGTTAACGTTTTTTTTTACGGCCGCGTCGAGGTCGGTTGGAAGCTTGGCGGTCTGCGCGTTGACCGGTGGCAGAGGCCGATGAGTATTTTTCTCGACTGCCTCGAGCAGTTTGTCAAAGGCATCTGCAAAAAGCTTCACGCCGTCGACCGTCAGTTTGTCAGTGACATCTTTCATCACAATGCCAACGGAACCCAGGTCGGCCATCGTTTTGCGAGCGCCGTCGAGATCTTCGGTAAGGCTCTGACGGGGTTTGCCGTGATCGCGGAAGGCATCGAGCGTCGCCGGGGGAACCGTGTTGACGGTTTCGGGGCCAATCAATTCCTCGACATATATGACGTCGCGATAGTTGGGATTCTTTGTGCTCGTGCTCGCCCACAAAACCCGTTGCGTTTGCGCGCCCTTTGCGGCCAGTGCCTTCCACCGCGGCGATGAAAAGATACGTTCGTAGGCTTCGTAGGTCAGCTTTCCGTTCGCAATGGCCACTTTTCCCAGAATGCTCTGCAGTTTTGCCTTGCGAGCCGGAGCGGTTTCTTTCTTGATCTGGTCGCCGAGGAGCGAATCAACCAGAGAGTCAATGCGGCTGATAAAGAAGCTGGCAACGCTGGCGATCTGGCTGACGTCACGACCGCCGGCTGCGTAGCGTTCAACCCCGTCGATGTAGGCCGCAGCTACTTCTTCATACACTGGCTGGGCAAACAGGAGCGTTACGTTGACGTTGATGCCTTCGCTGATAAGTTGCCGAAATGCGGGGATACCCTCGGGCGTGCCGGGCACCTTGATCATGACATTCGGGCGGGCAACAGTCATCCAGAGGCGGCGGGCCTCCTCGAGGGTGCCATTCGTATCGTTGGCCAAGTACGGAGAGACTTCGAGGCTCACGTATCCGTCGCGCTTCTTCGTGCTTTGGTAAACCGGCTGCAGCAGATCGGCTGCATCCTGAATGTCGCGGATGGCGAGCAGTTCATAGCGGCCTTTGGCGTCGAGATCGGCGCGGCCTGCGAACGAGTCGAGAAAATCCTGGTATTCATTGGAGCCGCCAATGGCCTTTTCGAAAATTGCTGGGTTGGAGGTCATTCCGCGCAGGCCGTCTTCATCAATCAGGCGCTGAAGCTCTCCGGTCTTGAGCAGGTCACGGCGAATGTAGTCGAGCCAGATGGATTGACGGAAGCTCAAAAGTTGTTTGAGAGGATTGGCGGCCTTTGCGGTCTCGAGCGTATCTACGGGATTCATTGCGACGTCTCCTGACTGGGCAAGGCAGAGGATAGCCGCCTTGCGTTAATAAGATGTTACTTTCCGACGAGTTCGCGCGCAGCTTGTATCACGGCTTCGACGGTGAATCCGAATTTCTTCTGCAAATCTTTCAGAGGCGCGGATGCGCCGAAAGTGCGCATACCGATCACGCGGCCCTTTGCACCTACGTACTGTGCCCAGCCCAGCACGGATGCCTGTTCGACGGCAAGACGGGCGGTGATTTCGGGCGGCAGGACCTGGTCGCGGTAGCTCTGGTCCTGATGATCAAACAGATCCCACGAAGGGATGCTCACGACCCGTGCGCGGATGCCTTCAGTCTTTAGCTTTTCGTAGGCGTCAATGCAGAGGTAGACCTCGCTGCCAGTCGCAATGAGGATGACCTGCGGCTTGCCGCCTTCCGAATCGGCGAGAACATAACCGCCTCGAGCGACACCGGCCGCAGAGGCATATCTTGTGCGGTCAATCGTCGGTATTGGTTGCCGCGTCAGAACGAGCGCGACCGGTTCCTTCTTCAATTTCATGATCACTTTCCACGACTCGACCACTTCGTTGGCGTCGGCGGGGCGGAGGGTCATGAGTCCGGGAACGGCGCGGAGTGTGGCCAACTGTTCGATGGGCTGATGGGTTGGACCGTCTTCACCGACGCCAATCGAATCATGCGTGTAAATCCAGATTGCGGGAATTTCCATGATCGCCGAAAGACGGATAGGCGGCTTCATGTAATCGGAGAATATGAGAAACGTCGAACCATAGCCTCGGAGATAGGAGAGCGTCATTCCGTTGACGATGGCGCCCATGGAATGTTCGCGAATTCCGAAGTGAAAGTTGCGCGCGTCGTAGTTGCCACCCTCAAAGTCACCCGCGTCCTCAAAAGTCAGACGCGTCTTAGTTGACGGATACAGGTCCGCAGAGCCGCCCATCAGCCAGGGATCGTTCTTGGCGATGGCATTGAGAACTTTGGAGGAGGACTCACGAGTCGCAATTCCCTTTGCGTCGGCCGCAAAGGTGGGCAGGTCCTTGTCCCATCCATCTGGCAATTCACGCCGCTGCATGCGATCGAGTTGGTTGGCCAGATCGGGATACTCTGCGGCGTATTTCTTGAACAATGCGTGCCACTGTCCGCTCAGCTGCGCGCCACGCTTGCCCATGACATCGCGGAAATTCTCCCGAACACCGTCGGGGACAAGGAATTTAGCGTCTTCGGGCCAGCCGTAGGCGCGTTTGGTGAGCTTGATTTCTTCTTCTCCCAGCGGCTCGCCGTGCGCTTCTTTCGTGTCCTGGCGATGAGGAGATCCGAAAGCAATGTGGCTGTCGACGATAATCAGCTGGGGGCGATCCGTGACGGAAAGCGCGTGGCGATATGCATTCGCCAGCGCATCGAGATCGTTTGCATCGTGAACGTGAGAGACATCCCATCCGTAGGCGAGGAAACGGGCGCCTACATCTTCGTTGAAGGCAAGATCGGTCTTGCCTTCAATGGTGATTTGATTGTTGTCGTAAATCCAGCACAGATTGGAAAGACGGAGGTGGCCCGCGACGGAGGCGGCCTCCCCGGAAATGCCTTCCATCATGTCGCCGTCGCCGCAGAGAGCCCACACGTTGTGATTGAAGAGTTCGAATCCGGGACGATTGAAATGGCCAGCCAGCCATCGTTCGGCGATCGCCATGCCAACGCTGTTGGCAACTCCTTGACCGAGCGGTCCGGTCGTAGTCTCGACACCGGTGGTGACCCCGTATTCAGGATGGCCGGGAGTCTTGCTGTCGATCTGCCGGAAATTCTTGATGTCGTCAAGCGAAACGGCGGGGGTTGAAAGGACTTGGCCGCTGGGGCTCACTTCACGCACGCCGGCCAGATGGAGGAGGGAATAAAGGAGCATGGACGCGTGCCCGTTGGAGAGCACAAAGCGGTCGCGGTTTGGCCAGTGCGGGTCGGCTGGATCGTAGCTCAGAAATTGCTGCCAGAGGCAATAGGCGACGGCAGCGAGGCCCATCGGCGCGCCCGGGTGTCCCGAGTTTGCTTTTTGCACGGCGTCCATTGAGAGTGTGCGAATCGTGTTTATGGACAACTGATCGAGCTGTTTTCCGGTGGCAACAGCCTGGTCACTGACAGCCATCAATAGTCTCCTTGCAAGGCAGGCGCCTTGCTTGTAGTAGATGAACTGGACGCCGTTTTGATGCGAGGATAAGACAAAGGTTTTTTCCTCAGCCCGCTCGAGTGCATTGACAAGGCTAGATTCTACACCGGGAGGATTACAGCGCGCCGAAGGTTTGCTTGAAAGGGAGCTGGGAAAGCAATGAATTTAAGTTAGATACACTTTTCCATGGGAGATGCGGTGTTGCAGAGTGGCGGCCAGCTGATCAACGTCGGCGGGCGAGAGATTAACGACAGTAGGTTCGAGAATCGGAAGCCGATTCGTTCCCACGGAATCTCGGCGGACTTGAATCAGGAGGGCATGCAGAGCCTGCGGATCGAACTTTTCGGGCGTCTGACGGATCAATTCGTCGAGCGCCTTTCCAACCGACATGCCAGGCCGATACGGGCGTTCGCTGGTCATGGCATCGAAGGAATCCGCCAGTGCGATGATACGCACGGATTGTGGAATTTCATCCCCGTGCAGTCCGTCCGGATAGCCGGAACCGTCCAACCTTTCGTGGTGCCAGCGTACGATTTCCGGAATCTGCGGCCAGGGGAACTGCACATGGCTGACGATCTCATGACCGATGGCCGTGTGATCGCGCATGGCACGAGATTCTTCGGCGTCGAGAGAAGATGTTTTTGCGAACAGGCGTTTGTCTACGGCTACCTTACCGATGTCGTGCAGGTAACCCGCTGAGCGCAGCGCAGCGACATCGGTCGGATCCATGCCGAGAGCTTCACCGATGGCCTGCGCATACCGTCCGACGCGCAGGGAGTGTCCATGAATGTTGACGTGCTTGACGTCGATCGCCGTAGCGAACGCTTCGAGAGCATTGTCATAGAACCCGTGCAGCGAGGCCAGCAGTCGAAGATTTTCGGAAACCCGTTGCGCCAGCGTCTGGCTGAGCGCATGATTCTGGATTCCAAGCGCCACGTAATTGCTGAGCATCTCAAAAGCATCGAGTGCGTCTTCTTCGTATAGGGCATCCCCGGGGCGCTGTCCCAACGCGATAACGCCTACCAGCTTGCCGCGCACTTTCAACGGGCAGATGCAGCGGAAAAGCTCGGGGGCAACATTCCCGTTCGAACTGAGGAACAAGTCAACCGTCGAGCTGTTGAGCACAACTGGGCCGACTGCGGCAGCGAGCGTCTGAATGTGGCGCGGAAGTAAGGGGATGAGAGCCGGATCGGGCAACAGTTTGAAGCCCTGCGCATCGAGCGCATTCAGCATTGAGGGTCGCTCGCCAAATGAAAAGAGAACGCCCTCCCGCGCGCCGGCAGCCTCCATGGCCGCCGAGAGCATAACGCGCGCGGTTTGGCGGAAGTCGCGGTCCGCCGTAAGTTCTGGCCCCAAATCAGCGAGGGCTTCGACTGTTCTTAATAGCTTTTTGAGATTGGCTCCCTGCAATGCCTCGTGCGGAGGTGCTTGCGAGAAACCAGAGCGATCTCAGGGTAGCATGCAGCCCGGCGGGAGGATTGTTGGTTAGTTTGGTGCCCGACATTCGCTGCGAAGAAGCCTGCTTCAACCAACTTCGGCACAGATTCTTTGGCTGGGTCCGCTTATGCCTTGGATATTCATAGGAATCGCGCGCTTCCCTTGACAGGAGCGTGAAGTTGGCTCATACTCCGCTCAATTCAGCGCGCCCGCGTTTTGCCGTTTCTTGGCCGGCAAATTTACCGATTGAGAGAAATCCGTGGTTGTATCGCAGAAAAATGCCCTTCCTTCGGAAGACGTGTTCTCCATTGAACATGATTCCGGCCTCGCGATTGCATCGAACCGCGCTGTAAATCCGGACGAGACGCTTGTACTCTCCACGCTGAAGAACCTGGTGGCAGCGGGAGAGCACCAACTCGACCCGATGCTGGCAGCGATATCGGACGCTGCTCTCCGTCTTACCGATGCATCCGGCGTGGCGCTTGCAATGTGGAAAGATGGCGCCATGGTTTGCCGGGCGCGCAGCGGTAAAACTGCTCCAGCGATCGGCGCTCGTTTGAGTGCTGACAAAGGCATATCGGGCGCGTGCTTGCGCACCGGCAATATCCAGCATTGTTACGATGCTGAGAATCATCCGCTGGTCGATGCGGAGGTGTGCCGCAGTTTGGGATTGCGCTCGCTTGCCGTCCTGCCCATTCAGCGCGGGCGCGCGATTAATGGAATCCTCGAAGCGTTCTCTACCGAGCCCGGAGCTTTTACAGAGCATCATCTCGCGGTACTGGAGCAACTCGCCGCGTTCGCAGAACGAGCCCGTGGTTCTCAGCCGGATGGTGCGTCGCCGGTTTTGGTCAAATCTCCTCCGGAAGAATTGAAACGCAATGGCCTGTTGCCCGCTTCCGATCGTTTCGGCGATGTTGCACTGGCATTCATGGGCAGGCGCTCACGTCCGGTGGTCCTGGGCGCGATTGTGCTGGCGGCCCTGCTGCTTGGCTTTGTCATCTGGCTAGGATGGCGCACTCCAAGCGGAAACTCGGGGAGGGCGCGTCCGGCGCCACCAGCCATCTCTCCGACCGAGACCGCAGGTGCCCAAGGTCGCCGTCTTCCTGACACCGATCCAGTCTGGAAGGCGAATCCGGGCGGTGAGCGGCTGTCGTCCTCTGGTGGGAAGACTTCTGCGGGAATTAAGGCGGCGCCGAATGCAAATGCCGGCGGGAAAAAGAGTGCGGGGGATCGGCCGCTGCTCGTGAGTGACGCGGTCCGCCTTGTGAGTCCTGAGGTAGCGGCGCAGGAGCCGATAGCGAACACCAGCCAGCGCGCGAAACCGCGAACCGACGAGGCCGTCGCCGTTGAGCCCCCGCCAATCCCAGCGGGTGAGTCAAACCCGGCAGCGCTCAACAGCGTTTTATCAACCAGGGCGCTGTTGCCGACGCTGCCTGCGCCAGTTTCCCAGGGCGTATCTGGCGGGCGGCTTCTTCATCGCGTTCCACCCATTTATCCGAATCAGGCGAAGATTCTTGGGATTGAAGGCAAGGTCGTGATGAGTGCCACCGTGGCAGAAGACGGAAGTATTCGCGAGATCAAAGTTGTTCAGGGCCAGCCCACGCTTGCGCAGGCGGCTACGGATGCCGTAAAACAGTGGCGCTATCAACCCTACAAGCTTGACGGGAAAACCGTAAAGATGACGACCACCATCATCGTCGATTTCAAGCTTCCTTCGGACAAGTCCTCGCGCTAACCAAGCCTCGCGCTAACTACACGCCAACCGGAAATGGTTTGCTGTGCGTTTCGGAACTGACCGCCATT
>JBELAC010000212.1:0-9034 GCA_049509215.1 Terriglobales bacterium | reverse complement strand
GGCGACGTGCGCATCGGACCGAAGGACTACAACGTCTATGCCAATAGCCAGATTCCGGTGGTTGACGAAATCAATGCCATGCCGATCAAGACGGACAAACAGGACCATATGGGTGAGTCCGTTTTCGTTGGCGATGTTGGGAAAGCGGTGGACTCAGGCCAGCTGCAATACAACATCGTCCGGGTCGACGGTCAGCATTCTGTCTACATTCCGATCTTAAAGCAGGGCGGCGGATCGAACACGATCAGTATTGTGAACGGGATTCGAGAGGCCGTGAAACATCTGCTCGATATTCCGAAAGCGCTGAAAACGGCGGTCGTCTTTGATCAATCTGTTTTCGTAAAGATTGCGGTGAAGAACGTGATCAACGAGGGCAGCATTGGCCTGTGCCTCACCGCGCTGATGATACTTCTCTTTCTCGGCAATCTCCGCGCGACGATTTCGGTATTACTCTCCATCCCCATTTCTTGCCTCGCCGCCTTCATTGCGTTGAACCTGGGCGCGAGCACGATCAACACCATGGTGCTTGGCGGCATCGCACTCGCTCTTTCCCGCTTGATTGATAACTCGGTCGTTGTTCTTGAGAACATCTTTCGTCATATGGAGTTGGGCGAACCGGCGGTTGAAGCCGCCATCAACGGGGGCAAAGAGGTCCAGCTCGCCGTGCTGGCAGCTACGTGCAGCACAAGCATTGTTTTCTTTCCTGTCATCATGCTCTCGGGTGTCAGCAAATATATCTTTAGCGCTCTGGCCCTCGCGGTCGTGCTGGCGCTCTTTGCGTCTTATGCCGTCGCCATGACTGTCGTGCCACTCTTCTGCGCGAAGTTCATCCGTCTGGAGCCTGAACACAGCAGCGCTCCTTATAGCACCGTGGGCGGCGCCAGAGAAGCGGTACAGGAAGTCGAACGGGAACAAAAAGTAAACATCGCGAACAT
The DNA here is from genome assembly GCA_049509215.1 of Terriglobales bacterium. Classification (GTDB taxonomy): domain Bacteria; phylum Acidobacteriota; class Terriglobia; order Terriglobales; family Acidobacteriaceae; genus Acidiflorens. Next base: position 8,099 of record JBELAC010000212.1, on the reverse strand, counting down.
TTTTCGACGCATCGTCATCGGTTTCAATCAGCAATTCGAGCGGCTGCAGCGCGCTTACAAAAAAGCTATCGCCGTTTGTCTGGATCGCCCCGTATTGGTCGTATGCGGTTTCGCTGGTTTCGTAGCACTGAGTTTCGCATTGTTTCCATTCCTTGGCGCAGCGTTCTTCCCGCGCACCGATCCCGGGCAATTTGTCGTCAATGTCAAAGTCCCGCCCGGAACTCGTCTTGAAGTAACTGATGAATATGTAGGGAAGATGGAGCAGGATATCCGCAACGTGGTGTCACCGCACGACATGAATATGATCGTGTCGAACATTGGCATTACGCCAGACCTTTCGGCCATCTATACCAGCAATTCCGGAATGCATACCGCCTTCATTCAGGTCAGTCTCAAGGAGGACCACAAGACCAGCAGCTTTGCTTACATGCAACGTGTGCGCGAGAGGTTGGCAAACGACTTTCCAGAAGTGAGCACTTATTTCCAAACCGGTGGATTGGTGGATTCCGTTGTCAACCAGGGGCAACCCGCGCCGATCGACATTCGAATCGGGGGCAGCGACTTGAATGAATCGTTTGCTTTCGCCAAGTCCGTTGCTGCTAGGGTGAAAGAATTGAGTTCGGTTAACGATGTGCTGATTCCGCAGGACCTCGACTATCCGGGGCTGGAACTGAATATCGATCGCGAACATGCGGCGCTGCTCGGCATATCGCCGGAGGCGGCGCTTGATAATGTCATTACTGCGCTTACATCGGACACGATGATTGCTCCGAGTTTCTGGGTCGATCCGAAGACTGGCAATAATTACTTCCTCAGCGTGCAATATCCCGACAATCAAATTAAAACCCTGACCGATTTGAAGCAGATTCCGTTGCGCGCCCCCGGGGCCGCAAACACAACACCGCTTGAGTCGCTAGCATCGATCAAGCAGATCAATACTCCGACTGAAGTCGATCATTACCAACTGCGTCGCAGTTTCGACATCTACGTCATGCCGAAGAAAGAAGATCTCGGCCGCGTAAGCGCTCAGATCAAACACGTCCTTGACGGCATGCACCCCTCTTCCCAGATCACCGTGTCGATGGGCGGAGCGGTCTCTGACATGGACAGTTCGTTCCAGAGTTTCGGTATCGGTCTCATCCTCGCGATCGTGCTGGTTTATCTCATCCTGATGGCGCAGTTCGCTTCGTTCTCCGATCCTTTCATCATCTTGCTGGCGATTCCTCCGGGGCTTTCGGGCGTGATCCTGTTCTTGATGGTCACGGGCACGACGCTCAACGTCATGTCGCTCATGGGAGTCGTCATGATGACTGGAATCGCAGTTTCCGACAGCATCCTTATCGTGGAATTCGTCGGCACGCTCCGCGCCCATGGTCGTCCCCTCAAGCAAGCTCTCGCGGAAGCCTGCGAAGTGCGTTTGCGTCCCATTCTGATGACCACGCTAGCCACCATCCTCGGCCTCATTCCAATGGCGCTTGCTCTGGAACCGGGCAGCGAACAGTACGCGCCGCTAGCGCGAGCAATTCTCGGAGGGTTGACCGTTTCCGGCATAGTAACCGTTTTTTTGGTGCCGACCGCGTACCTGCTGATTCATCGCAAAGAAGTTCGAGATGACGAAATCGAGCCCCGCTCCGGTGAGGTGACCCATGCGTAGTCGAAATCTATTTTTGCCGCTCTGGCTTCTTCTGTGTCCCCTCGCCATGCGCGCACAGGAGATCGTTTCTCAGCAGATCGAGCAGCTTCCAGACGCCCCGCAGTTCCAGGCTCAGGCACAGCAGCCAACGCAGGCGTTGAATTCCGCGACAACGAATTCTCCGGCCTCCCTCCCGCCAGACTCAACCGGGGAAGTGCTTACGCGTCAGAAGGCGGAGCAGCTAGCGCTCAAAAATAACCCACGAATCAGTGTAGCGGCATTGCTCACCCTGGCACAAAAGCAGGTCGTCCGCGAGACTCGCTCGGCGTTGCTTCCGACGCTGAATGGCAATGTGACTGGGGTCGACGCTGAGGAAGCAAGCCGTATCTCGGCTGGGTCGCTGGACGCCTCCCGGCTTCTCTATCACGTGGGCGCAGGGGTTGACCTCAAGCAGTTGATCACGGATTTTGGCCGCACGCGCAATTTGGTCGCTTCCTCATCCTTTGAGGCAAAAGCCTCCGAGCAACAATCGATGGCGACACGGGAGGACATCGTCCTGGCGGCGGACATTGCCTTCTACAATGCTCTGGAGGCGCAGGCCACGCTGCAGGTTGCGAAAAGCACCGTCAAGGCCCGGCAAGCGGTCGGCGATCAGGTCAATGCATTAACTGCGAGCAAACTCAAGTCCACACTCGACCAAAGTTTCGCGCAGGTCAATCTGTCGCAGGCCAAATTGCTCGATCTCGATTCGCAAAATCAGTTCGATGCCGCAATGGCGAATCTCAATGAGGTGCTTGGAACCACGAGCAATCAACAGTACCAACTTGTCGACGACCCGTCGCCTCCGCTGCCGGTCGCGCCTTCAGCGGACGCCGTCATTGCTCTCGCCTTGCAACAGCGCCCCGATCTTCTTGCTCTCAAACTGAATCACGAGGCAGATGTGCGCTTCAGCCGGGCGCAACACGAGCAACTACTCCCTACGATCTCAGGGTTGGGCAAAGTCGGCATCACGCCCGTCGGATCCACGGCTTACTTCAACCCTGATTGGTATGGAGCGGCAGGCGTGAATGTGGGCATACCGATCTTCGAAGGTTTCAAATTTCATGCCCAGGCTGCGGAAGCCGACCTGCGCGCCAAAGCGTCCGGCGAGCAGAGCCGGGTGCTCATCAATCGCATCGTACGGGATGTCCGCACAGCCTGGCTGAGAGCGAACACCGCACAACAGAAAATGAGTGTGACCGCGGAGCTCTTGCAAGAAGCCAACACCGCACTGGACCTGGCCGATACAAGGTATCGCCTGGGGCTCAGCTCGATTGTTGAGTTAAGTCAGGCCCAGTTACAACAGACACAGGCACAGATCGCCGAGGCCAATGCTCGATTTGACTATGAAGCAGACCTTGCCGCATTGCGGTTTCAAAGTGGATCGCAGCCATGACAGATCTTTGAGAGGACGGTAAGGCAGCCGATGTTCCTCTTGACGACCGCAAGACATGCGCTCGCGCTGCAACATGTCCAAAACAGCACAGTGTTCCGACGTCTGATCCACGAAGCTAGAGTCCAGCCACTCCGTGGTTCGGCGAGGAGATCATCATGGCACAAGAAATTTCCAAGTAGCGAATTATGGCCGCACATGTCAAAGTCGCACCATCAAACCCGCCCGCAAAGCCGGTCCAGGACATAGCTTCGTCCGGACTCACGAGCGCTGAAGCACATAGTCGTCTTCAAAAAGACGGGCCCAATGCAATGCCCGATGTGTCCGCTCATCCACTTCGAAATGCATTGGCCAAGTTCTGGGCACCCGTCCCATGGTTGCTCGAAGCGTCGGTTGTGCTTGAGCTCGGGCTGCACAAATACTTCGAGGCCTCGATTATTGCGGGCCTGCTGATCTTCAACGCAGCGCTAGCCTGTTTCCAGGAAGGTCGCGCCCAAGCTACCTTAAAAGCCTTGAACTCGCGTCTCGCCTTGAACGCCTCCGTCGAGCGCGATGGGGTATGGAAGGCGGTACCCGCCGCGGAGTTAGTGCGGGGCGATCTCGTCAAGTTGTCGCTCGGCGGCGTGGTTGCGGCGGATGTGCATTTGATCGGGGAATCTGTCCTGCTTGATCAATCCATGCTCACAGGCGAATCTCTACCCATTGAAGCTGGTCCGGGCGTTGATACCTATGCTGGAGCACTGGTGCGGCGCGGTGAAGCGACCGCACTGGTTACAGCCACTGGCGTTCATACCAAATTTGGCCGTACGGCAGAACTCGTGCGCACTGCGCACGCGGCAAGTTCCCAGCAGAAAGCTGTTCTGCGCATCGTGCGTAATCTCGCTATTTTCAACGGCGTGGTCATCATTGTTATTGGAGCGTATGCCTATTTTCACGCCATGCCGTGGAGTGAGATCATCCCCCTACTGCTCACGTCGGTTCTTGCTGCAATACCCGTGGCATTGCCCGCAACATTCACCCTCGCGGCAGCGCTCGGAGCGCGATCTCTGGCGAAACGAGGCGTCCTTCCAACGCGGCTCTCCGCGGTAGATGAAGCTGCGACGATCGATGTCTTGTGCTCGGACAAAACCGGAACGCTAACCCGCAATGAACTTTCCGTAACCAGCGTTAAAGCGATGCCCGGGTTTGACGTAGCCCACGTTCTCGGCATGGCAGCCCTCGCCAGCTCTGAGGGTGGTGATGACTCTGTGGATGCAGCGATTCGTTCTGCCTCCACCCACAAGCCAGTGTCGGACCTGCCAAAGCTAATCACGTTTGTTCCATTCGACCCTGCCAAGAAAACATCCGAAGCAACAGCAACCGATGCGAAGGGTGGCGTAGAGCGCATCGTGAAGGGAGCGTTTTCGGTAGTCGCGAGCCTCACCGCCCCATCGCCCACCGCGGCCGGTTTAGCCGACGAACTTGAAAAGCAAGGTTTCAGGGTTTTGGCAGTAGCTGCCGGCCCCGCGGCATCTCTGAAGCTTATGGGTCTTGTTGCGCTCAGCGACCCGCCCCGTGAGGATTCGATCTCTCTGATCTCGGAGCTCAAGACCCTGGGTGTCCGCACTGTCATGGTCACAGGTGATGCTCCGGCTACGGCAGCAATCGTAGCCCATGCTGTGGGATTGAATGGGGCTGTTTACCCGCCTGGAGCAATACCCGAAGGCGTGAAACCGGAGGATTTCGCGGTATTCGCAAGCACTCTACCCGAAGGAAAATTTAACCTGGTCAAGGCATTCCAGAAGAACGGGCACACGGTCGGAATGTGCGGCGACGGCGCCAACGACGCCCCGGCACTTCGCCAGGCACAGATGGGCATTGCGGTATCGACCGCAACCGATGTCGCCAAGTCAGCGGCTGGCATTGTGCTGACGGAGGCTGGGCTTGGCGGCATCGTCGCCGCCGTGAAAGAAGGAAGGATCACCTTTCAGCGCATTCTTACCTACACGCTGAATTCCGTCCTCAAGAAGATCGTGCAAGTGCTCTTGCTGGCAATTGGCCTGATCATAACCGGACACGCGGTTTTGACGCCTATGCTAATGGTCATTGTGATGATCACAGGCGACTTTCTTGCCATGTCGCTGACCACGGACAGAGTGCGGCCATCATCCATGCCAAATTCCTGGCAAGTCGGCAGGATTACCATGGTAGGTACCATTCTGGGAGGCTGTTTTTTGGCGTTTTGTATAGCGGTCCTAGCGGTCGGCAAGTTCGAAATGCGATTCGGAATCGAAGCACTGAGAACGCTTTCCGTTGTTGCTATCGTATATGGCAGCCAAGCCACAATCTACGCCCTGCGGGCACGACGCCATCTTTGGGGACTCCGCCCGACGGTATGGCTGGTTGCGTCCTCCGTAGCAGACATTCTTATTATCTCAACGTTGGCCCTTCGAGGGATTGCCATGGCACCCCTGCCCGTCTCAGTCCTGGCCGTAGAATTTGCAGCGGCAATCGGTTTCTGGTTGATCCTGGACGGAGTGAAGATTCCTGTCTTCGCTCGTCTTGGCATTTCGTGATTACGGTTGGGCTGGGTGTCACAGAGCTTGGGGAACCTGTGGCGTCACATCGTGCTGGCGATACGTAAATAGGCGTCTAGATGCCACAGAGCGTTGCAGGTATCTTGAATTCCCAAAATCAGTCACCTTACACCTTTGCGTCCGGTGCGTGAGCGACACCTGCCGGCGGCAAGACATCCGGCGCGCCACGCCAATCCGATAGTCGGCCATCCCATAGGTAAACATCGAAGCGCCCGGTGCCTTGCAATTACTATGCAGCGCCCTTTCGCGGCGATGCCACAGCGAAAAGACGAAAAGGAGGCCGCGGCTCAATTGGTGTCCAATGGCGCACAATTTTGCTTGACTCATGGTGTCCAATGGAGTACAAGGGAGTTGTGCAGACGGTTGTCGAGACGCCTACTTACCTCGCGATTGCCAACAAACTCCTTAGCGAGAAGGAGCGTGCGGACATCGTGGCACTCGTTGCGGCTGACCCAGAATGTGGAGACCTAATTCGTGGAACGGGCGGATTTCGAAAGGTACGGGTTGCACGCAAAGGAATGGGGAAAAGCGGCGGGGCCCGGGTTGTGTATATCTGGCGCAACGAGAGATTTCCGGTCTTTCTGATCACGGTTTTTCCGAAGAATGAAAAAGAGAATCTGTCGATGGCAGAGCGCAACACGCTAAAGAAACGGGCCGATAGTATTTTCGAGACCTACGGGAGGTAGCATGAAAACGCAATTCGAGCAGATGATTGATGGCCTGAACGACGTTGAGGCTTTTTTTGCTGGGGACCAGGAAGGATTCAAGGCACATGTGCCCCAGGAAGTTGACGTGAAAGCGATCCGAAATCGACTTGGCATGACACAAGCCAGATTCTCTAACACGTTCGGGTTCAGCCTAGACGCTATCAAGCACTGGGAGGGAGGGCGGAGGATCCCAGAAGCGCCCGCGCGCACGTTGCTCACCGTCATCGACAGGAATCCCGCTGCCGTGCTTACCGCACTGAATCCCGCTGCGTTCGCTACTGCTGTCGGCTATTCTAGACCCACCACTATTCACGTCAGGGTCAATACAAAGCGTCAGGCCAATGGCGTTACAAGACGGAGGCGCTATTCTGTGAAGAGAATCACGAAGTGAAAAAAGCAGCTTCTGATCACCGCGAACTGAATGGAGACGGGGGACTAAATTGGGGACTACGGCCTGTTTCTTGCACGAACTTACAGGTGCTTAGGTGTCATCCGTGCGCGTGTAAGTTGTTTGGTATCAATTTCCCTTTGAACTCATAACCCAAAGGTCGGTGGTTCAAATCCACCCCCCGCAACCAAACTTTTCATGGGTTTACGAGCATCGGATGTTTTCACCGCAGGGGCAAAAAGGGCAATAAGCCAACCGCGGCAGTGAAATGCGATAAAACAAGCGCTCTGGCAGCTCTTTTCACTGTGCCCTTCTCACCTCTTGCCTGAGCGCCATCTGAACAACTTTGCTGTAGGCCTCGCGTTTCGATTCCATCATGTGTTGCCGTACACGTTCATGGTGGTCGCGATCTGCGCGTGCCGCATTAGCTTCTGCTGGACTCCAATCGTAGTACCCACCAAATCTAGCCAAGACCGATAGGTATGCCGAAAGGTGTGCCACCCGATGTCGCCCAACTTCAGCTTCCGACCCGCAGGACGAATGTAATCCTGCTGGATCGGGCTGGCATGGTAGCAGCGTCCGGTCACCGGACTGGGAAAAACCCAGTCGTCTTCTGACTTTGGACACTTCCGTTTCCAGGTGAGCAAGACAGAACCGAGGTCGGGATCGAGCGGAAGGTCATCTTCGGAGTATTCCGTTTTGACCTCATCCACCACGCCGTCCACCACCGCGCGAGTCACGCGCATGGTGAGTTCGGTGAAGTTGATGTCTGGCCACTGCAGAGCCAGAATTTCGCTCACCCGGAGCCCTAGGCACTGGGCGACAACCACCGTCGTGCGGTACGGTTCCGTCAGAAGTTGGAGAATCGCGAAATACTGATCGACGGTCAGAATAATCGGCCTCTTCCAGCGCCGACTCGATCCCGGTATTTCGACTAACCCCATCGGGTTTCGCTCCGTGCGAATTAACTCCCAGAACATCGCTCTTTCAAAAAGGCGTTGCTGGTGCATTGTGGCCGGAGCACGGGCCGCACTTTTTGCGTGTTCCAAATGTAGTTGAAAGCGCGATTCCGATAAACTCGTCCCCCGTAGTTCAGCGGCTGGCCGGCAGGACAGATATAGCGATTGTGTTTCGGTTTGTAAGTGAAACGCTCGGGCCGTAGAACGGGCTGTTCTTTCTGTGGATGCTTCTCGGGTCCGCATATACGGCGTGATGTTCCGATCCGACAACCACTGCAAGAACTCCCCGTTCCCGTACGTCGTGTCGGCCGCCACCAAGTCTGGCGCCCGCCCTTGCCATCGAGCGAAGCGGGTGAGCATGTCTTGTGCGTCCACCGTCTCCTGACTCATGCGGGCGGCGGTCG
>JBELAC010000211.1:0-9057 GCA_049509215.1 Terriglobales bacterium | reverse complement strand
GCCTGGATTCGCACGCCGCAATCGGCGGATCGAGGCCCGCGCATCCTTATCCGCTCCCTCAGTCACCGTGCACGTGTTTAGCACAACAATTTCAGCGTCTCGCGCCATCCGGGCGCGCTCCAGCCCCCGCTCCAGAAATTGGCGCTCCAGCGCGGCTCCGTCCGCCTGCGTCGCGCGACAACCAAAATTTTCTATATAGAAACGGGTCACACTTCTATACTAACCGAGGGGATACCCGCCGGAGGTAGTCCCACGTGTTGTCATCCATCGATTCCGAAAGCACCTTTCGTCTCGACTTTGCGGAGCGCTGTATATGAAGCGGCGCATTCTTCTCGTTGACGACAATCTCGCCGTCCTGCTGACTCTCAAGGCTGTTCTGGAATTCCACGGATTTGAGGTGGAGACTGCCAGCAGCAAGGCCGACGCCCTCGCCCGCCTGGAGGCGGCCGTGTTTCACCTGGTCATCACTGACCTGCGCATGGAAACCGCCGACGCTGGCTTGGAAGTAATTCGCTACGCCCATCGCCAAAGCTATGCCCCGGCAACGGCACTACTCACTGCATTCCCTCCCGATGACGAAGACTGGACCGCTGCGCAACGCACGGCCGATCGCCCCGATTCGCTTTTTATCAAGCCGCTCGGGACCGATGATCTTGTTCGTCAGATCGAAGCCCTGCTGGTTCAACATGCCGACCAGCAGCAACGCCGTCGAGCACCGCTGCCGTCGCACACACAACCGAACAAGCGCTCCGCCGGGTAACCCTCGCGCCCCGTCCCCATCTCACTTCGGTAGCTCGTCAGGCGCTCGCGACTTGCCGTCCTTGTTGAAAGCACTCGCGGCACAATACGGGTCTGCCTTGTGTCGGACGGAACGGAACGGTTGTTTCCTTGCCGCACTGTGAGCAGTTCGTACGTGTTTCCGTCTTCGTGTAGGTATGCCCGTGGGCGCCTGGTCCTAGCACAGCGACCCGCTTGCCCTTGCAGTTCTTGCAACGTTTGGGTTCGTTCTTGAACTGCTTGTCCCGGAAGAAGAGTTGTTCCCCGGCTGTGAACACAAAGTCCGTGCCACAATCTACGCACTTCAAAATCTTGTCTTGGAATTCCATCGGAAGAGGCGCTCCCATTCCCCGGTCCTGCGCTCGACGGGAGACCCGAATGGGAGGATCCGGTTCACGTCGTGGGCAGGAGATTTACATTCCCCTCATTCACCCTGTGGATTCGGCCCGCCACACGATGTGCATCGTATGGATTACTGCTTCAATCGTTCTGCGAGAACGATGTGAGTCAAAAAATTCGAGATGATATCAACCGGCCGCGTCCCCACTGAAACGGCCACTTTCCAAGTCCTGCCCCGTGCGAGCCCTTTGCGCTTCTTCTTCGCGCCCAAGCTTCTTTAACGCGTTTTCGCAGCTTTGAGGAGCGAGTAAACTACGTTTGCTCCAACAGCACCCGTTAGTTATGGCAAGCCTTGCCCTACTAAGTCAAGCACAATGTGCAAAAACTTTCTTGTTGCCTAAAAATTCAACCGCATCGACAACTGCATCTGCCGCGGAGCATATGCGCTGGTGACTTTCATTAGGTTCGCAGGTTGCTGATAATAAGCCGGATAGTAAGTTCCTGCCGCATATTGCGTGTACTTAATAAACTGTCCCGCTGCGTCGTAATACCCACTGTCGGATATGCCATACTTCTTGTTGTCCCGGTTCAATAAATTGAATGACTCCCCCGTCAGTTCCAGCCGCCAATGTCCGCGAAGTTTGATCTTGCGTCCCACGCGCAAATCTACGGTCGCGTAATCGGGACCCAGAAAAGCATTTCGCCCGTAGCCCCACAGTCGATCATTGCTCGAGTTCCCGTCCTGATTCGGATCGCCCGACACTTCCGCATTCGCAGGACGTCCAGAACCGTACGTCATCACGCCCGAGATTTTCCAGTGGTCGAGCAACGTTGCCAATAGTCTCTGACTCGAATCGAATGGATGCGGTTCCTCCATCGCCGCAATCGTCAACCGCTGTCTTTGATCCGTCACGCTCGACGCTCGTTCGCTATTCGCCGAGTAGGAATTCTGTACTGTCGCCGGTTGGCCCGCCACCAGCGCATCCTGTCCGTCGTCAATCGAGTGCGCCCACGTGTAGGCCAGACGGAAATACAGCCCGCGTGACATCCGCTTATTCAACGAGACGGTCATTCCGTGATACACGCTCGAAGCTGCGCTCTCAAACTGATCGATGGCTCCCAGTTGCGCCACCGGACGCGCCAGCGGATTGATGCAGGGCGGATATGGGCAACTGATGCTGTAAGTGGTCTGCCACGTCGCAAACGAATCAACGTTGTAAAACGTATTTTGAAATGTGCTGCCCGTGGGATCGTAGATCGGATAGCTATAAAAGGTCGGCGGAGAAAGATTCACATCTCGCGCCCGGATCATATCTACGCCGTGTACATACAAATATGAAACTTCCCCTGTGAATCCGTCCGCAAATTCTCTTTCCAGCCGCAGGCTCGCCTGCTGCACCCTTGGAGTCTTGAATCCCGGCCCAAACGCCGCCACTTCTTTGGTCGCATATTGTTGCCAGGACGCCGGCAGCGTACACGGTACCGGTCCCTTCGGACAGTTCACCGCCCTATTCGGGTAATTCGGAAATACTTGGTTCTGGTAATAGTCCGTGTTATCAAGAGACAAAAATTCGTCGCTAACCCCGTTGTCATTCATTACCGTCGACTGGTAAATCTGAGGAATCCTCGTATAGAAAATTCCAAACCCCGCACGCACCACCAAAGGACGATGATCCCCGATCGCATAGGCCAATCCAATCCGCGGCGCAAAATTCTTATTCGGCGACGGCATCTTCCCCGCCAGTGGCCACAAAGGATTGCTTACCATTCCCGCCCGTGAGAACGTCTGCAAGTCGTAGCGAACTCCCAGGCTGGCTGACAAACGTGTCGTCAGCCGCAGCGTGTCCTGCAAGAACCCCGCGTAGTCGTTGCTGTCCGGGTGCGAAACCGGATTACCGAAATTCTGCTCGTAGTATCGAGCTACGTTCGCTGTCGGCCCGGTCCAACTGCCGGCATCCGCATTCCAGCTTGGCATGATGGTGTGCGCCCATGCCCGCAGAGGCGTCAGGTCCACTCCGCCGTGCATCGGGACAAACGTCCACGGATCCACCGCAATAAAGTCGAAAATGTATTCCCCCGCAAACATTGACGGGAAAAAGTTGTAGTCCCACGTCCGCATCGTGTCCCCGCCAAACTTCCACTCGTGCCGGCCCCGGCTCACGCTCATGGTTTCCGCCAGGTGCAGCCTGTGCTCCCTCGTTTGCCGCGGCAAAATTGACGACTCGCCCATGTCGTCGAGCCAGTTATAAATTTGCGTCCGCGCCGCAGTAGAGTTGGGGAACGACTGCTCCAGATCGCGCGAGAACTGCGCCCGCAGATGGCTTGTCCAGCGCGGAGTCAGACTGCTGGTCAGCGTGACCGAGGCGCTTTCGGTGGTCACGTCCTCTTCACCGTTCCCGCTCAGCGAATCATTCGTAATTGGGCTCGACGGATCCAGAAATACGTTATTCGTCCCGTAATAGCGCGACGTGCTCAGCCGCGCCGACAGCATCTCGCGCGCCCCAAGCACACGGTCCAGTTTGATGAAACCCGTGTCCCCCAGCATCTTGGACGGAAACGTTCCCCCCTGAGCCGATAGCTGTGCGGCGGCCGTTGATACGCTCGGCGGAAAGCAGGGCGGACCGCCCGCGACCGGAGGCGGGCACCCCGGAACGATCGCCTGATCACACGCCGTTCCGCCAATATGCGGATCGCACACTTCGTAATCCCCTGCGTTCGCCAGCGTTCCCAACACCGGCACCACCGTGGACGCCCCGTTGTCGAATTGGACCACTGTCGGCTCGTGGAAGATGTGCTGATCGTATCCGGCAAAAACAAACATTTTGCTCCGCTGGATCGGCCCACCCACCGTCCCGCCAAATTGATTCTGCTGGCTGCTGGGATTGAATCCGACAAACGCCGGCGCCGCTCCTCCAATCGCGCTGTCCCGCAGGTAGTAGAACGCGCTCCCGTGCCATTCATTCGATCCCGATTTCGTCACCACATTCACCACCGCGCCGCCTGATCTCCCTGACTCCGCTCCATAACTGTTCGACGACACGCGAAACTCCTGCACCACCTCATCCGAAAACTGGTACGGAGCCCGATACCTCCCGCGCGCCTGCGCGAAAAATCCGTTGTTGTTGTCCGCTCCATCCACCAGATAGCTCGTGTTGTAGCCGCGTATCCCGCCATAAGAAAGATCGCCATTCGATCCCGACGTCTGTCCTCGCGGATCCTGCGTAACCCCCGGCGTCAGCAGCGCCAGATCGGTGAATCGTCTCCCGTTCAAAGGCAGGTCTTTGATTGCCTGCTCATCGAGCAGCGCCGAGGCGGCCGTTGGGCTCGTATCGACCATCGGAGGAGCCCCCGACACCGTCACCGTTTCCTTCGGACCCGCCACCGTCAGCTTGAACGTCAACTGCTGCGCCGCTCCCACTTCCACATTCATCACAGGAGAAATCTGCGGCGACATCCCTTCCGCTTCCGCGCGCGCCGAGTACTTTCCCGGAGGCAACAGATCCACCACAAACCGTCCTGCCACATCCGTCGCCGTGTGATACCGCACTCCCGTCTCTACGCAGATCGCCACAATGTCCGCATTCGTCACCACCATGCCCTGCGCATCGAGCACACTCCCGCGCAGCGCCCCAGTCGAAGCGTCCTGCGCCCAAACCGCCAGTCCAAGAATCCATAGTGGAAGAAGTATTCGGAAAAGAAGATTGCGCGAGATACTGCGGGAAATACTGCGGATCAATTCGCAACCACGAACGTTGCGAACCAAACTCTGGCAAATCGGACCCAGAAGCCACGGACTGCGGCCAACCATACCAATCCCCTCGTATTCGAGACTTGGAATCGGAGGGGATTCCTGAGACCTTCAGTTCTGTATACCAAAGTGCGCCACGCAAGAATGTGACCGCCGCACTCGCAAATTGTTCGGTTTCAGGCGGCCGCTCGCAGAGTAGGGAGAGGTTATAAGTGCTAACTGGTTCCGCCAACAGTCTCGCCAATCAGAAAGGATCCCGCTCAATAAATCGCGGTGTGCGCTGCATCGCTCGTCGTTATGATGACAGTATTTTGTCCTTGACAACAAGAACGTAGACTTATAAGTTGGCGTTAAATCGAGGGGGAACTTTACGCAGTTAGGAGGAGCCCATAGCTTCCTCTCCCTCGGTACGTACGTCCCATCGCTGTCACCCTTCGCTGACCACATTCTGTTCCTCTTCGCCCCCGATCCACTCCCTGTTCAACCGACTTCCACAACGCCGCTCTTTCTTTGGAGGATTCTGAGATGAAATCCACAGTCAAGGTATTAGCGTTCTTTGCTTTGTTCGGGGCGATGCTGGCCCTTGCCCAGCCCCAACCCGGCCAATTTCAACACGTGATCATAGTGGTGCAGGAAAACCGGACTCCCGACAACCTTTTTGCAGGGGTTGCGCCGCAGGGCACATGGACTGGCCCGTGGTTTGAGCAGGGTGTGGACCTGGCGAAAGCGCCGTCCACGCCGCACAACCCAACGGGCGCCCAGCCTTGGTGTCTGGGCGCTTGCTTCGACCCCGGTCATGAAAACAACGGCTGGCAGGATCAGTACAGTAAAGGATACCCCGACACAAACAATGGGAACGGCTGCGGGCAGCCGTCGGGCTCCCCAAAGTCACCAAGTGTGACCTATTGCAGCAACTTCGTGGGGGATGCGCAGCAGCTTCAGTCCGTCTGCAACACCAACAGCGGCGACAACTGGATCGGCTGTGGCACCCAGTACCAGTACCAGAACCCGTTGCCCGATTACCCAGAGGAGACCTATGTCAGCTACACTTGGGAACAAGTCTATACTGGGAAAAGCATCCAGCACGTGCTCGACCCTTACGTCCAGATTGCCACTCAGTATGGATTTGCTAACTACTTCTACCAAACCAACCAGGGTCCAAGCGAGCCGGCGCACGACTTCCTGTTCGGTGGGACTTCGGCATTTACTGGCGACCCCACCCAGACAAACTTCAACTACTTCGTCGCAGACAATCCCGGCTCAGCGCCTGTTGGATGCGAAAGCAGTGAGCAGCTCGGGCTGATCGATCAGTATGGCACTTACCCGGATGGATATACGAACCCGTGCCTTGAACGTCCGACACTATCTGACCTGCTTGAAGCAAACAATTTTACCTGGAAGTACTACACCAGCACGCCCAATGGCATCTGGACCGCACCCAACGCGATTCAGCACATTTGCTTAACGAAAAATACCCAACCTCCGGCATCCTGCAACAACACGGACTACACAAGCAACGTGGTGTCGCCTTCGAACAAATTCTTCAAGGACTTTCCATCTGGTGGCCCGAACTTACCTAACTACGAACCTTGCGCTCTGCCGAACGTGGCGTGGATCATCCCGGACGGCGCCAGCTCCGACCATCCGGGACCGAAGAACTATACAGACGACCAGTTCTACTCAACCGAAATTGAAGGCGGGCCCAATTGGGTCGCCAGCATCGTCAATGCGGTGGGCCAAGCCAACTGCTATGACATAGTGAACGGCCAAGAGGTCTCCCCCTGGCAGGACACCGCGATTCTGATTGTCTGGGACGATTGGGGCGGCTGGTACGACCACATTGTGGGTCCGAACCTGTTCGAGTACAACCGCCTCGGGGCTGGCCATAAGTGTACTCCCGTGTACAACAACCTGCCGTGGGGCTGCGGCTATACCTACGGGTTCCGCGTACCCTTCATGGTGGTCTCTGCCTATACGCCTTTCGGGACGGTTTCCGGCAAGTGCACCGCGGGCGTCGACTGCGTCGGGCCAAACCAGAGCGGCATCTGGAATTCCCCTCCCCACCAGCATGATTTCGGCAGCATCCTGGCGTTCATTGAATACAACTTCAACTTAGGAATCGGCTGTATCAACCTCAGCGGCAAGGGACTCGACGGAATACCGTGCAAAAATAACCCCAACGGTCCCCCAGCGGGTAACTACCCGTTCGCCGACTATTACGCGCCGGAGGTACAGGCCGCAGGGGGCCCATACGTTCCGCTGGGCGACTTCTTTACGCCACAAGGCCCTCTGGGCTTCACCCCGTTAACGTTAGTCAACAACTCCTTCACATTCGATTACTTCTACAACTTCAGCGGGCCATTTACCGACCCGGACAACGATATGATAGACAACGACTGAAGCGTCTCGCTCCGGCCTTGTTCGCTGGGCAGTTGGCCGGTCGGGCCGCAAGGTTCGACCGGCCATTGAAAAGATTCACTGGGATTTTTGGCTGGGCCGAGGTAGCCTTCCCAGGTGGGGCTGCTAGAGCCCTCCCCGCGAAGTCCCCGGACAACCACCGGAGGCCGCTATGAAGAAAGTCAGCTTTGTTTCCTTATTCCTCGCTTTGGTATTCCCGATTTCCGTGATAGCGGCGGCGGCGCAACCCCCCTCGGCCAGCCAAAGATTGCACATGAAGCTCGCGCCTCCAGTATCCTACGATTCCGGGGGACCGATTACCAGTTCCGTCGCGGTCGCGGATTTGAACGGCGACGGCAAGCCCGACTTGGTCGTAGTCAACAACTGCCAGAGCATTAACAAGTACGGCTACTGCGTGGGGAACGGCGAGGTAGCTGTGCTCCTGGGTATTGGCGATGGGACATTTCAGCCGGCCGTGGTTTACAGCACCGGTGCCTACGGTGCCGACTCGGTCGCGATCGGGGACCTGAGGGGAAAAGGAGTTCTCGATCTAGTGGTGGCCAACATGTGCCTGGATCAGAACTGCCAACAGGACGGCGCGGTGAGCGTTCTGCTTGGTAACGGCGACGGCACGTTCCAGCCGGCAGTGATATACGGCTCGGGTAGCACCTACACCTGGGCGGTCGCGCTCGGGGATTTGAACGGCGATGGCAATCTGGACCTAGCCCTCATCAACACTTATTTTGGGGGAATCGAGTACGAAGGTTCCGTGAGCGTGCTCCTAGGCAACGGCAACGGCACGTTCCAGTCGGCAGTTGGCTATGGGACGGGCGGGAGGTATCCAGGGTCGGTCGCCATTGGAGATTTAAGGGGAAACGGAATTTCGGATCTGGCAGTGGCTGAATTTTCGGGGGGGAGTGGCAACGACGGCGGAGCGGGTGTGCTGCTCGGCAACGGCGACGGTACGTTCCAGCCCGTCGTCACCTACGATTCGGGGGGCGAGTTCGCCAGATCGGTTGCGGTCGGGGTCCTGAGAGGAAACGGCGTTTTGGATGTGGTGGTATCCAACGAATGGAGCAGCAATGAGGGGAGCGAGGATCTACGTGGCGAACTAGGTGTCCTACTCGGTAACAGCAATGGTACGTTTCAGCCTCCTGTCGGCTCCCTAGCCCACGGCGTTGGTGCCCCGAGCTATCCCGCCATTGGTTTGGGGAGCAATTCGGTAGTGATCGGCGACGTGAATGGCGACAGCATCCCCGATGTCATCCTTGTCGAACTGTGCCAGAAGCTGAAGGGGGAGGCCTGCATTGGAGACGGACAAGTCAACGTGCTGCTGGGCCATGGCGATGGCACATTCCAATCGCCCATCGTATACAGCTCCGGCGGCTACGGCGGATCGGGCGTCGCGGTCGCGGATGTGAATGGCGATGGCCGACCCGACGTGATAGCCGTGAGCGAGCAAGTCAGCCCGTCCAACTACGAGGGCACAATTGCCGTGTTCCTGAACGAAACCACCTACACCACAAAGACCGCGCTCGCCTCATCCCCCAACCCATCGCAGGTCAATCAGCCGGTGACCTTCACCGCGACAATCACCTCCACGCCCGCCGTCCCTAACGGAGAACTCGTCACCTTCTACAACGGTAAAACCGAAATCGGAACCGGCACCACAACCAACACCGTGGCAACGCTCACGACCTCGTTCTCCGCCGCCAAGACCTACACCATCAAAGCCACCTACCCAGGCGACCCCTTCCGCAAGGCCAGCTCGGGGACGGTCAAACAGGTGGTGAATC
>JBELAC010000210.1:0-9062 GCA_049509215.1 Terriglobales bacterium | reverse complement strand
TAGGCGCTCAGAACAATGGGAAGAAGGAAAAAAGTCAGCGCGGACCCCTGATCCGGGGACAGGCCAAAAACAAACCGAATAGGCAGGACGATTGCTGTTAGAACGATTGCGGAGCCATAGGCTAGCCACGCCGAGGGCAATCTCAGATTTCTAAGACTTACAAAACTCCCTAATTTAACCGGGTCAGCCATGGCAAACTTCCGATCCTCTAGCCAATCCCCAGGGCAACCTGTCTATCACTACCTTACGCCCAAATAGACGAAACGTACTGAAAGCTATGTCTCGTGCGCAGATGGTTCTCACAAAAACTTTCTCATTTCGGAGATTATGAAGTCTGTGCAAAAAAGCTCACTTCGAGCCTGCGTCCCGTCAGTTCATGGAACCTGGTCAACATTGGGAAGAGAGGCACCATCGGGAGAGTTGGTTGCGGTCACTGACTCGTATCCACTTTTCTTCCCCCTGCCGCTGAATGTTTTCGCTGGCATCATCGCGGGACTAGGGGACTTGACTCGGCCGCGGTTCATGGGATCGGGTGGTGCAATTCCACGCTTGCCAAGACCTGGCCATTGAAGCTCATCCCAGCCACAATCAAGACTTGGCCGTCATTTAACCGCGTCGCGGTGAAGCTTTGCCGCGCGCTGGTCATGCTACCGATGACCGTGAAGTTCCCCGTCGCAGGGTCGTAAAGCTCCATGCTGGCGAGCGAATTGCCGCCGTTATCCTGGCCTCCCGCGATCAGAACCGATCCATTGTTCAGCAGCGTGGCAGTAGCATCGTAGCGGGGTGTCTTCACCCTGCCAGTCGTTCTGAAAGTTCCTGTCTTTGCGTCGTACAGTTCGGCGCTGGCGACGGCGTTGGCGCTGTTATCATAGCCTCCCGCGATCAGAACCGTGCCGTCATTCAGGAGCGTCGCAGTATGTGCGGCACGTTCGGTCTTCAGGCTGCCGGTCGGGACGAACGCCCCCGTCGCGGGGTCATAAAGCTCTGCGCTGCCGAGGGTCCGGCCGCTGCCGTCGATGCCTCCGACGATCAGCACTTGGCCGCTTTTCAGCAATGTTGCCGTGTGTGCATCGCGTCCGGTCTTCAAACTGACGCCTGGGATGAAGGCCCCGGTCGTCGGGTTATAAAGCTCGGCTTCCGCAGCGGCGTCGGTGATAGCGCCGCCGGAGGAATCGCTTCTTCCTCCCACGATCAGCACTTCTTTGTTCTTCAGCAGCGTTGCTGTGTGCCCGCAGCGCCCGGTCTTGAGGCTGCCGGTAGGCGTGAAGTTTTCAGAGGTGGGATCAAAGAGCTCCGCGCTGGCAATTCCGTTCCAATGGCTATCGCAGCCGCCTGTAACAAGTACCCTACCGTCAGTCAGCAGCGTCGCCGTGTCAAAGATGCGCAGAGTGTTCAATCTGCCCGCTGCCTGGAATTCAGCCGTCGCGGAATTATAGACTTCCGCACTGATAAGGGGGTGGTAACGAAAACCATCCACGCCGCCGGCTATAAGCACGCTGCCGTTGTTCAGCAGCGTCGCGGTGTGAAACATGCGCGCGGTCGCGAGCCTTGGCGAACTAACTTCGCCCACGAGCCTTGTTAGCAACTGAACCGGGCCGCCCAATTGCCAGTTATGGATTAGCAGAACGAGGAGAGACGCAATTGAAAAGGCGACGAGAAGAAAAGAGGAAACCGAGCCCCGCATGTCACTCCAGACCGAAACAATATCGGTCGCACGCAAACCCCCCAGTTATCTGCGCGATATTGGGAACATATATAACTCTTGGATACATCCAGTGTCAAGACAATAAGTTTGGCTGTGATACCACAATAGAAATGTCCCCATCTTGTCCACGATGTTCTCTTCGATGGGGTTATCGCGACGCTTGGTGACGGAGTCAGAATAATCCCAAGGGTACGAGTGAGACGACACCCTCATTGTCTTGGGCACCCGGCAGAATTTGTAATCATCGGGGCCATTGCGTACCAAGTACATTTTCCAGAGGAGTATCGAGACACGGGAGACATCGATTTCGCCGTTGCCTTAGGCCTTGATTCTGGTGAATTTGTGCGCTGTTGAGTTGCCCTTTTCGACATGTGCTTCGCAGACGCTCGGCTGACACGCGTCTCGCTGTGAGCAAACGCTATAAAAAGGCCTATCCCGCAACCCGAGCGATTTTGGGATACCGCCCTTCTTAAGTTCCTCGCGCGGCGTGGATAAAGTAACAAGCGCCGCGTCTGAACGATTACGTGGCACACGCCAGAGCCTTGGTCCGTTGCGACCCATGCGTCGGTCGCCGGCTTCAGGTCATCATCCGTTTGCGCTATGCCGATAGTGGTTACCGTATGCTTCTTCTGTATATCTCCTTTAGAGTCCATATTTCGTCACAAATCCTACGTTCCCTGATCACAGCCGACCTCGACCAAGTCGATTAGATTGGCAGAACAGCTTGGCGCAAACGCGCAAGCGATCACGGCTATCGAGTTAAGTCCCTCGCCACTTATGGCAAAGGCGATCCTCAATATGGTGTCTGAGGAAGGTCGAGACCACTTCTCACACCTTGGGCTCCGTGGCACACACTGAAGGAGTCGTGGATGTCACAAGTCGTGTCTGTCCGGCGGACGCATGTTTTCCTTTTGACAGAAAATCGCCTGCTGCGCGAAGCTCTGGTTCGCATTCTGTCCAAGCGAGTTGACGTGGCGGTAGTCGGCGCGCTTGCGTTTGCGCCATCCGTTCTCGATCAAATCGTCACCAGCCACGCGGAAGTAGTGTTGCTCGACTCGCCCAACCTGGCTTTCAATGGTCCCCGTCTGGTGGCCAATATCCGTCGCGTTCTGCCGGCGGCGAAAATCGTGATGATTGGAATGGAACGCGACGAGGCCGCGTTCTTCCGTGCCGTACGCGGCGGTGTAATGGGATATGTGCTTAAGGACGCATCGGCTTTGGATATCGTCAACGTCGTCCGGGCGGTTGGCTCTGGCGAAGCGGTTTGCCCATCCTGTTTTTCCCGGGCGATTTTCCAGTGCGCCGCGGAGCAACTCGCAGTCACTCCCGAAGTCGTTGCTTTCCATCCCCAAGGACTCAGCCGCCGGGAACAACAACTGGTCGCACTTGTCGGCCTCGGGCTGACGAACAAGGAGATCGGCGCACGGCTCAGCCTTTCGGAACGTACCGTCAAGAACCACTTTCACCGCATTTTCCGAAAGGCAGATGTCCACGATCGGATGGCGTTGATCGAACGCTGCCAGATTACAGAAGCAACCCAATCATAGCAGTAGCATCCGCAAACATTAGTGATCGCAATCCGCTTTCGGCTTACCCACGTCCATCCGTTCCTTGTTCCATGTTACCTATCGTTATATAAGAGGCCGAGGCAGCTATCACTCAGCTGTGCAGCGTCACCCCCGAGCATCGTTGGTACTCAATTAGTACCTGCAACAGACGTATTGGCAGGATATGTTGGGCCGACATTGAGACTTGTTCCTGACGCTGCCACGCGATATGAAGTTACAGATAAGGATGTGAGCACTTGAAACGCATACGAGTCCTGGTCGCAAACCAGCCGCGATTGATGAGAGAACTCGTGCTGGCCACGATTGCCGACCAACCCGATATCAATATTGTCGGAGAAGTGCACAACGAAAATGAATTGACTGCGGTCATCGAAGAGTCTCAGCCTGACGTGCTGATTCTGGCACTCGATGAGGCCGAGAAGCGAACCGCCCAATGCGGGTTTTTGCTGGGCCGATATCCGCAGATGCGGATTCTTGCGCTGGCGCCGGAAGAGAATCGCGGCACTGTTTATTGGGCGATTGTGGATGTGCGCTCGGCGCCCCTGGAGAGTTCGGAAGTTGGAATTCTGCGCGCCCTGCGCGAGCGCCCGTCCCTGATCGGGACTTTCCGGAGTTAGTACTTAGTGGTTAGTAATACTTAGGTAGTAATGTGTAGTTAGTATGGCGTAACGACACTGTTGTAAGCAGCTTGCAGTGGTTTGACACATGTAACTGGAATGGCGGAGCTGTACTTCGGGGGCGGAGCCGTGATGGAAAACGCACTTTCAAAGCTTGCCGCGTCAGGCAGCGTCATTCCAAGGGGACCTTCGGTTTCCAGGTGTGCGGCTGCGCTGGTCGAGCACTGGTACGCGGTTTCGGTTCGTCCGCGTTACGAAAAGCTAGTCACCCGTCATCTTGAATATGAGGGAGTGAATCATTTTCTTCCCGTGTACCGCAGTGTGCGCCGCTGGAAGGATCGCCGCAAGGAATTGGACATGGCCCTGTTTCCCGGCTACGTCTTTGTGAAGCTCAAGCTGGGAGACCGGTTGGGGGTTCTGCGCGCTCCCGGGGTGCTGCAGTTTGTCACCTTTCAGGGCCAGCCCGCCGTGATCCCAGATTCCGAGATTCGCGCCCTCGAATCGGGTCTGGGCGCGGGCCTGCGGCCGCAACCTCACCCCTACCTCTGCCAAGGCAGAAGAGTCCGAGTCAAGCGTGGTCCGCTGGTGGGGGCGGAGGGAATCATGATCCGCCGCAAAGAACGTTTCCGGCTGGTGCTCTCGGTCGATCTGATCATGCGCTCGGTAATGCTTGAGGTCGATGAAGCCGACGTCGAAGCCCTCTGAATACATTCTGGCCGTCCGACAGAATTCGTTAGCAGCACTTTGAAGACGATTTGGCGGGCCGCAGATCGCCTACTCGGCTGCACTGGCGGCGGTTGCGATTCCCTGAGCCGACATGCCACGAACGACATTCCAAAATATGACTTTTCGACTCCCAGCCGGAATTCTCGGAACCGCGCTGCTGTTCGGCGCCGGTATCCGCGTATCTGCGGGACAAGAGCGGGCGGCAGAACCTTCCATCGCGGCGAGCACACCGGCCGAACCAGCGTCTTCTGCTTCGAGGGACTCGATCCCGACCGCCAACGCGGCAACGGAAGCCTCGCCGGGCACGCGAAAAGAAGGGGGGTTGCCCGGGAGGTTCCTGGTCGATCAGAAAGAAATATGGACCGCCCCGGCGAGGATTCGTTTGGCCGACGCCGACTGGATTCTCCCGCTGGCGGGCCTGAGCGCTGCGTTGTTCGCCACCGACGCTTCTTTCAACAAGTCGCAGTCGAATGCGCCCGCGACCATGGAGCATTACAAAACAATTTCGACGGCGGGGTTGGGCGCGCTGGCCGGCGCGGCGGGTGGAATGTGGCTGCTGAGTTATGCCCGGCGCGGTGCCGCCGACGGCGAGCACTGGCGAGAGGCAGGATTTCTGGCGGGCGAATCGGCGGTCAGCAGCCTAATCATGGCGGAGGCGCTGAAATACTCGCTGCGGCGCCAGCGTCCCTTGCAGGGCGACGGCAGCGGTCCCTTCTTCCAGACGGGCGGCACGTCCTTTCCCTCCGAGCATGCGGCGGCAGCGTGGTCGATCGCCGGCGTGATTGCGCATGAATATCCGGGGCCGCTCACCAAGATCGCAACCTATGGCCTCGCGGCCCTGGTAAGTTTCTCCCGCGTAAGGTCGGCGCAGCACTTCCCATCGGACGTGCTCGTGGGCAGCGTGGCGGGTTACATGATTTCCGAAAACATCTATTCGCGCCATGCGGCCACGGAATTTCACAGAACCGAAATGCGCGGCTCGGACTGGCAGTCGTTCCGCGAGATTTTTCAAACCGGCGAAGACTTGTCGACCGCGAGCATGGGGTCGCCGTACGTGCCCCTCGACAGTTGGGTCTATCCCGCCATCGAACGACTCGAAGCGCTCGGCTATCTCCACGACGCGTTCGAAGGAACCAAGCCGTGGGCGCGAAGCGAATGCGCGCGGCTCGTCTCCAAAGCCAGCGATGAGCTGAACGATGCGTTGTCTGCCGGGAATTCATCCGCGACCGACGAACAGGCACGGACGCTGGTGCTCGCTCTGTCGAAGGAGTTTCACCGGGAGGCGGAACTCGAGATGGGCGGCGCCAACCGCTCGGCGGCGCCGCCCCGGTCGTATGTGCGCGTGACCAGCGCCAGCGGCGCCGTGCTGACCGACGGCTACCACTTCGGCCAAACCTACGCCTACGACTATGGGCGCCCGTTCCGCCGGGGAACGAATCTCATCTCCGGCTTTGCCACCGACTTCACTTCCGGACGTGTGTTTCTGCACTTCAGCGGCGAGTTTCAACATGCGCCGGGTGCGCCAGCCCTGAGCGATGCGGTCCGCGAGGTGATTGCCGAGCGCGATGAGGTGCCGCTCAGTCCAGCCGAGGGTCTCGCCGGCATCAACCGCGTCGCAATGATGGATAGCTACCTAGGCTTCAATCTCGACAGCTGGCAGTTGTCGTTTGGCAAGCAAAGCCTCTCGTGGGGGCCGGGTCCGGGCGGCTCGCTGATTTTGAGCGACAACGCCGATCCCTTTTATATGGTCCGCCTGACGCAGGCCCAGCCCATGGAACTGCCTTCCTTCTTAGGGCGGCTCGGGCCGATGCGTCTGGAATCGTTCATGGGCCGCGAGAAAGGCCATCCGTATTCCGGACGTCCGTTCATTTTTGGGCAAAAGATCAGCGTGAAACCCTTCCAGTCGTTCGAATTTTCTTACGCCCGCACCACCACCATCGGCGGTGTCTTCGACCCCTTGAATACCCGCCTCTTCTTCGAGAGTTACTTCGGACGCGTGGATACGAAAGAGGGAAGTGTGCCCGGCGATTCGCATACTTCGGTCGACTGGACCTGGAATGTACCTTATGCGAAGAACCGCTTCGTCCTCTACACCGAATTGGAATCTGACGATGACCCGATTCCCTTTCGAGCTCTGAGCCGGTCCGTGGTGCGGCCGGGAATTTACGTGGTCCGCTTACCGTTCCTGAACAAATGGGACTTGCATGCGGAGTGGACATCATCGGATTGTCCGGGGCAGGGAGACGACGCCCATGGTCACCTGAACTACTGGAACAACAGTTATCGCGACGGGTACACCAATAACGGAAATCTGGTGGGAAACACCGTCGGGCGTGAAGGAAAGACGATTCAGGCCTGGACCAGGTTCTGGATTTCTCCACGCCAAACTCTGGAATTCACTGCCAAGAACAGCGAAGTGGATACAGACTTCATTCCGGGTGGCGGTAGGTGGCAAGATTACCGGGCCACGCATGAAGCGGCACTGCGCACCGGCGTCTATTTTCGGAGTTTCCTGCAATTTGAGCGCATCGGGCATTTCCCCCTTTTGTTCTCAGGCGTGAGAAACAACGTAACAGCTTCGCTTGAAATCGGCTTCGCGCCCGGTTCCAGGCATTGATCATTGAGCGTCGGCACACAAGCATGAGTGCAGAAAAGATGAATTCCGGAAAAAAGAGCCGCGAAAAATTGCTGACTGCCGCTCCGGCTTGGGCGCTTGCAGCTCTGTTCGGCGCGCTCGCTTTGCCGGCTGCGGGTTGGGCGCAAACTGCTCCCAGCACGCCGGAAAGCGGAGACAGCCAATACCAATGCGCGGATCAGGACTGCGCGGCGGGGCCGTCTTCTTCATGGAATGGCGGCGACGCGATGCCCGACACGCTTCGCAATGAAAGAACCACTCAGTCCCATCCCAATGTGAATCTCGTCGACCAAAATAATAATGGTAATAACAAACGGGACAATCGCGAGATAAATACAAATAGAAATAATGAGAACGACTCGAACCGCCTTTTCCCTTCCCGGAGGGTAGTGATTCCAGAGCCACCGCCCAACGAATTCCAAGAATTTGTCGCCAGCTCGATCGGCCACCGGCTGCCGATCTATGGACAGAATCTGTTCGACCACGTGCCCACAACTTTCGCTCCCGTGGACCGCGTTCCGGTGACCGACGATTACCTCATCGGACCGGGCGATGAGGTCCTGATCCGCGCCTGGGGTCAGATTGATCTGAACGGCAAACTCGTCGTCGACCGCGATGGCAACGTCTTCCTGCCGAAAGTGGGAAGTCTTTCGGTGACGGGGTTGAAATACCAGCAACTGCAGGAATACTTCCGCACCGCGATCGGCCGGGTCTTCCGCAATTTCGATCTCACCGTCAGCCTCGGGCAACTGCGTTCCATTCAAGTATTTGTGCTCGGCCAGGCGCGGCGTCCGGGAAGTTTTACGGTGAGTTCGCTGAGCACGCTGGTGGACGCGCTGTTCTCCTCGGGCGGCCCTTCCAGCGCCGGCTCCATGAGGCGCATCCAGCTCAAGCGCGATAACGTGGTCGTGACCGAGTTCGATTTTTATGCCCTGCTGTTGAAAGGCGACAAGTCGAAGGACGCCAGATTGCTCCCGGGAGATGTCATCTATATTCCATCAGCCGGGCCGTCCATTGCCATCGCGGGCAGCGTAAATGTGCCGGGCATTTACGAACTGCGGGAGGAGACGACACTCGCGGCCGCGATCGAGATGGCGGGAGGCCTTGCCTCGACGGCCGATGGTCAAAAGGCAGTGGTGGAGCGCATCGAAAAGCACAACACCCGTCTCGTGGAAGAATTTCCTCTCGATGTGCGGGGCTCCAGCCGGAACTTGAAGGATGGAGACCTGGTCAGAATCTTCTCGCTCTCTCCGCGCTTTGAAAACTCGGTAGCGCTGCGGGGGAACGTTGCTCGTCCGGGACGCATGGAATGGCATAGCGGCATGCGTCTGCGAGACTTGATTCCGGATCAGGATGCGCTCGTCACGCGCGGTTACTGGCGTGCCACCAACTGGGTGGCGAGCGCGGGCGAAAGAGAAGATCGGGCAATGAGCTCGGACTACTGGCAGCGACGCCCGGGCACAACTCAAGTTTCTGGCGCCCCCGAATTCTCCGAACTGCGGAACCAGATTGCGCACAATTCTCCCGAGATCAACTGGGACTACGCCGTCATCCAGCGCCTCAATCCTGAAGACCTGACCACGCGGCTGATCCCCTTCAACTTGGGGAAGCTGGTGCTTGACGGCGACGAGCGCGAGAATCTGGCGCTCGATGCGGGCGATGTGGTCACTATTTTCTCGCAGAGCGATCTCGCGGTTCCTTTGGCCAAGCAGAGCAAGTTCGTGCGCCTCGAGGGAGAGTTCAAGAGCGCAGGTATCTATCGCGCGGAGCCGGACGAGACGGTGCGCCATCTGGTCGAGCGAGCGGGAGGA
>JBELAC010000021.1:0-31981 GCA_049509215.1 Terriglobales bacterium | reverse complement strand
CCAGCGCCTGCCTGAGGTCGGCAATCAAATCATCCGCGTCTTCGATGCCAGCCGAGTAGCGGATCAGAGCCTCGGGAATGCCGCTGGCCGCGCGCTCTTCGGGAGATGATTCGACGTGGCTCGTGGTTGCAGGCGGCCCGGCTACGGTTTCGACCGCTCCGAGGTTTGCTGCCAGGTTCGCGTAACGCAAGCGCGGGAGGAATTGCTTGACGGCATCGAAGCCGCCGCGCAGAGAGAAACTGAGCACTCCGCCAAAGCCCGTCATCTGCCGGCGCGCGATCTCGTGATTTTCGTGCGCCGCGAGTCCCGGATAAAACACCTTCTCCACGTTCGGATGCGATTCGAGAAAGCACGCAATCTGCAGCGCATTTTCATTCTGCTGCCGGACACGCAAATGAAGCGTCTTCATTCCGCGCAGCAATAGATAAGCCGACATCGGTTCCAGGCATGCGCCGTTAATCTCCCGAAAATGATAAATGCGGCTCACCAAGTCCTGTGGCCCGCACACCACACCACCCAAAGCGTCAGCGTGACCACCCAGGAATTTCGTTGCGCTGTGCACCACCAGATCCGCACCCAGTTCCAAGGGGCGCTGGTTGATGGGTGTAGCAAACGTGTTATCGACGACCACCAGAGCCCCATGCCGGTGCGCCGCCGCCGCCAGTCGAGCGATGTCGACGATCTTGATGGTCGGGTTGGTCGGACTCTCGAGATAGACCAGCTTGCAGCCGCGCGCGATCTCGGCCTCAATCGCGGCATGGTCCGTCGTATCGCAAAGCGAAACCTCGATCTGGAAACGCGGTAGAAATTCTACGAAAAGCTTGTTCGTCCCACCGTACGTGTCTTTGATCGAAACCACGCGATCGCCCGGAGAAAGGAGCGTAAACAAAGTATTACTGATCGCCGCCATTCCACTGGCGAAGCTGGTGGCGGCCTCCGCGCCTTCCAGGTCTCTGACTTTATCTTCAAACGCGGCTACGGTTGGATTGGAATTGCGGCCATAAATGTAGCCCGCTTTTTTCCCTAGGGCGACGTCAAGCCACTCTTCGACCGTGCTGTAACCGAATGACACGCTGAGAGCGACGGGCGTTTGTGTCGCCCCGGCCCACCGTTCGCCGCGCTCACCGGACCAAACCGCGCGCGTTGCCAGTCCGGGGATGCGGTCGTCTTTGAGATGATTCATAGGAATCCTCATGCAGCAGTTTTCAGAAAAGAAAGTGGGCGCGCTCGAAACAAGGCCGTGCGAGCGTAGCGGCTTCTGGTATCCCGCGTTGACGGGCCTACTTCGACGCTGCCCCTGCCTCGTGAGCGGCCGGCAGCGTAATTCGGAACAGGCCTCCGCCTCCGGGCGACAAGGCAGCCTCGATATTTCCGCCGTGCTCGCGCAGCACGGTCTTGCAGATGCTCAGTCCGAGGCCGGTGCCACGTCCCGGCCGCTTGGTGGTGAAGAACGGATCGAAAATGTGCGATAAATTATCTGGTGCGATTCCCGGCCCATCATCCTGAAACACGATCCACACCAAATCACCTTCGCGTCCCAGCCGCACCTGGATGGTCCCTTTATCGCGGGTCTCGCGGATGGCCTGCTCCGCGTTCAGCAGCAGGTTCAAGAACACCTGCATCAGTTGATTCGGATCGGCGAGGACTGCGGTGAGCGTCGGCTCCGGCAGAAAGTCCACGGTGACATTGCTCTTGCGCAGCGGATACGTCTGCAAATGCACCGTGCGCTGCACCAATTCGTTTAAATTCACCAGGATTTTTCCCGGGGCGGGCGGGCGCGCGAAATATTGCAGATTCTGCACGATCTCCGCGGCGCGGCGCGCCTGCTGGTGAAGAATCGTGATCTGCTTCCGCATTTCTTCGGTGACATTGCCTTCCTGCAGCAATTCCGCCATGCCCAGAATGCCGGTCAGCGGATTATTGAGTTCGTGCGCGAAGCCGCCGATCATCTGTCCCATTGCCGCGAGCCGTTCACTCTGAATGATCTGCTGCTCCAGTTTCTTTTCCGTGGTCACATCGCGGACTGAAATAATGACGCCCGCCGGTTTGCCTTCGGCATCCAGCAGGGGGCTCGCGATGCCCAGCATGGTGCGCCCCGTTCCATCCAGATGCTGCGCCGCGTATTCGCACGACGCGCGCGCCTTTTCGCCTTTCGCAACCAGGTGATAGAGGCTCGCCAGTTCCGGAGAGCTGCTGTGTGCATCCTCGATGTTCTTGCCAAGCAGGCGTTCCGGGCCGTACCCGAGCAGTTCGCGAATACGCGGGCTCACGAAGGTGTACTTGCCGGTCAGGTCCAGCACCAGAATCAGGTCGGGGAAACTCTCCAGCAAATGGCGCCGGAATTCTTCCTGATGCCGTACCTGGCGCTCGAGCGATCGCTTTTCCGTGACGTCGACTAGCGTGCCCTGGTAGCGCACCAGGCGCCCGTCTTCCATCACACCGCTGGATACGTCGTGGCAAACGGCGATGCCGCCATCCTTTCTCTTCAATCGCACCTCGCGTGTTCGTGTTCGTCCGCTTTGACTTCCAGCCCGTCCTAGTACGGGGTCCGGATTGGCGTCGACCTTCAAAGCATCGGGAGGCAGATTGAGCAATTCCTCCTTGCTCGCATATCCCAGAATCGCCACCAATGCCGGGTTTACTTCGAGCAGTTTCCCGTCCGGCGTGCAGATGTACACACCTTCCCGAAGACTTTCAAACAGCTGCGTGAAGCGCTGTTCCTTGTCGCGCTGGCCGGTGATATTTCGCGCCAATACGCTGGCGCCGGCCACATCGTCGCCCTTGACGATGGCGTTGACGACGCAGTCGTAGAAAAGCCGCTTGGAACTGGTCTTCGGCTGGATAGTTACGATGCCCGACCACGATCGCTTTTCCAGAAAGCGCGCCAGGTCGAACGGGTCCTCGCTGGCCAGCGGCCCGACCAGAAATTCTTCCAGCTTGTGGTCGATCAGTTGGGAGTAGGGGACAGCGAGAATCTCGGTGACGCGCCGGTTCACCGTGCGCAGCGTGCCGTCGAGCGAGACGGCGAGAGCGACATCGTCGAGTGAATCGATCAGCTCTTTGAAATTGCGTTGCGAGCGGGAAATCAGTTGTCCCAGCTGGTCGAGTTGTTCTTCGGTTGGCGCTACGCCGGAGCGTTCTTCAAAGCCCTTTAGAATCTGCCGGAGGGCGGAAACTTCCTGCTTGCGCCCGAAGGCATAAGCGGCGAACAGGATCGAGAGTACAAAGAGGCCGGCCGGAATGGCCCAGAGCCGGTAGGGTAGATTCTGCAGTTGCTGCCACGACAGGTAACCGACGGCCGCGGCCAGCAAAACCACCAGCCCTAATGCCCATCGCCACAGCTGGCGCTCTTCGCCTTCCAGTCGCTTTGACGCCGGAGACGGACTTTTAGCAGTGCGGTTTTCTTCCGTCATTGGGGGACACCACCGCCGCGAAACGGGCTGGCAATACCAGCTTGTTCTCGGCTCGTAAGAACTAGCCTAGCACTCGACGTTTCCCATTGCATCCACGTTCGCTGATGAAGAGTTCCATCACTATAACGGGGTGATCCCAATCACAGAAAGAAAGCTCGCCGCCAAGCTATGATGACGCCAGCGATCTCCCATCCGCGCCGTCCTCCTTGTGTGTTCCAAGTGCGATCGGCTTTCTTATGCTCTATAAGACCCTGAGTGCCGCCGTCTACGGCGTCAACGCCAGCATTATCGAGGTTGAGGTCGATGTTTCAGGCATCAAGCAGAACGAAGACCGTTTCCATACCGTCGGCCTCCCCGACGCCGCCGTCCGCGAAAGCCGTGACCGGGTGCGGGCGGCGCTCAAGAATTGCGGCTACGACATTCCGCTGACCGATATCACCATCAACCTCGCTCCCGCCGACATCCGCAAGGAGGGTTCCGGCTTCGATCTGCCCATGGCATTGGGAATTCTGGGTGCATATGGGGGTTTGAATAAGAAAGAGATCGGGGACGCGCTGTTTGTCGGCGAGCTCTCGCTCGATGGCAGCCTGCGCGGCGTGCGCGGGGCCTTGCCGATTGCCCTCGAAGCGCGCTGCCGAAAGGTGAAGCGCCTGATCGTGCCCGAAGTCAACGCTCGCGAAGCGGCTATGGTGGGCGATGTTGAAGTCTACCCCGTCAAATCGCTCGTCGACGTCATCCACTACATTAATTCTGGCAACGGCATCTCGCGTCTGCAGGTCGATCGCGAGCGGCTGCTCAGCGAAGCGCAAAACTTCTTCGTGGATTTCAAGGATGTTCGCGGCCAGCAAACCGCCAAACGTGCGCTTGAGGTTGCTTGCGCCGGAAGCCATAACATCCTGATGATCGGCCCTCCCGGATCGGGTAAGACCATGCTCGCCAAGCGCATGCCCACAATCCTGCCCCCCCTCACGTTTGAGGAAGCGCTGGAGACCACGCGCATTCACAGCGTTGCGGGAGTGCTCGATGCGCACGCCGGGCTGGTTGGAGTGCGCCCGTTTCGTTCACCGCACCACACCATTTCAGACGCTGGCTTGATTGGCGGCGGGGCTATTCCGCGTCCGGGAGAAGTCTCGCTCGCGCACAACGGAGTTCTTTTCCTCGATGAACTGCCTGAATTCCCGCGCACCGTTCTTGAAGTGATGCGCCAGCCGCTCGAAGATGGCACGGTTTGCATTGCGCGAGCCGCGATGTCGCTGACCTTCCCAGCCCGTTTCATGCTCACGGCCGCGATGAACCCTTGTCCATGTGGTTTCCACAACGACCGCACGCGCGAATGCCACTGCACACCGCCCATGATCCAACGCTATATTTCGAAAATCTCGGGCCCGCTGCTCGACCGTATCGACATCCACATTGATGTTCCGGCCGTGAATTACAAAGAGATGCGCAGCACCAACGAGCCGGAAAGTTCCGCGAAGATTCTCGAACGCGTCGTCCGCGCCCGCCAGATCCAGCTCGAACGTTTTTCAAACTCGAAGGCAAAGCTGTATTGCAACGCGCAAATGTCATCGCAGAATATTCGCAAGTTCTGCCCGCTCTCCACCGACTGCGAGCATTTACTGGAACGCGCCATGACGCAGCAAGGATTGAGCGCAAGAGCGCACGACCGCATCCTGAAGGTGGCGAGGACAATTGCAGACCTGGAAGGAACTGCTCAACTGGAACCGAAGCACATCGCGGAGGCGATTCAGTATAGAACGCTCGACCGGACGTACTGGGCGTGAGGGGAAGTCAGAAGTAAGAAGTCAGATTGCAGAAGTAAGACCTTCCACGCTCGATCGCGGGCGACCGGATCTTCAACCTTGATGGCGACAACCTAGAGAAATGGCTCTCGAGGCGCTGCGTGTTTCTGCGGTAGAACCAGGATTCGGCTTAATCCGCGGCGGCGGTGGTTTTCGGCATCGCTTCTTCGGCCTGGCGGAGGCGGAGAGCGCGGTTCGAAGGCAATCCCGCATCCCGGATCTTATACAGCAACGCGCGATAGCTGATGCCCAAGGTTCGTGCCGACTGTTTGCGATTCCAGTGATGCTGTTGCAGCACCTTCAGGATGACCTTGCGCTCCAGTTCGCGCACTGCTTGCCGCGTCAGTTTCTTCAGCGAGATCGGCCCGTCAAATGAGATGTCGGGATTCAGGAAGTCCGGTTCGCGCTGTACCAGGTCGCTCGTGATCGCGTCTTCGTGCCCGAGGATCACGTAACGCTTGATAATGTTCTCCAGTTCGCGAATGTTGCCGGGCCAATGATATTTCTGCAGGACTGCGAGCACTTCCATCGAAAGCGGCCGCGCGCGGCAATTGAATTTCCGGTTGTAGTATTCCAGAAAATATTTCGAGAGATCTTCGATGTCGCCGCGCCGTTCCCGCAGCGCCGGCATGCGCAGGTTCACCACGTTGATGCGGTAGAACAGATCCTGGCGGAAGGTTCCGCTTTCAATCTCTGCCTGCAGGTCGCGGTTGGTTGCGCAGACTACGCGGACTTCAACTTTCTTATCCTCCTGCGCGCCGATGCGGCAAAACTGCCCGTCCTGTAAGAGCTGCAGCAGCTTCGATTGCAAGGACGGATCGAGCTCGGAAATCTCGTCGAGAAACAGGGTGCCCCGGTGCGCCATTTCCACGCGTCCCGGCTTCGCGCCGAACGCTCCCGTGAACGCGCCCTTTTCATAACCGAACAGTTCGCTTTCGAGCAGCGTGCCCGGAATCGCGGGACAATTCACTTTCACATACGGACCAACCTTCCAAGGAGAGAGTCCGTGAATGAGCCGGGCGATAATGTCTTTGCCGGTTCCGCTTTCTCCGGTAATCAGTACCGGAACATTCGCTGCGGCTACCCGGGCAAGCTGCGCTCGTATCGCCTGCACGGCTTCCGAGCGACCAAAAATAATGTTGTCAGGGGGAATCTCGCCCAGCGACTGCTGTAAAGAAGTGACCGAAAGTGTCGTCATAGATCCCTTTACCTATCGGGGTGATGTCACCCGCGTGCACTAAAAGTGCATCCGAAGCACCAAACGAGGGGAGGAGAAAAGAAACTCAAAAGGAAAGTCAGTTAACAGTGAACGCTGCTAGCCACTTACAGGGATCATAATCCTATAGCTGGAACTTGGTGCATGGCACGAAAGTGCCATGCCATGCGGGTTTACTGTGGGGAAAACATTTTCACACTGCGGCGACGGCTTTTCTCAATTGTCCAGCAGGAAGAGACTCTCCATCGGTCGTCAAAGGACGGGTAAACTTAAGACCCAGAAGGTGATAATCGTCCAAATGCTCTACCCAGACGGTCTTCGCCCGAATTACCCGCGAAGCATTCGGCAATCCGCTCGCCGGCCCAATTGGGGCGCTCGGAATTTCCAGGGAAACCAGGGCCGATTTCGGCAAAGATCGGCGCACAACCACCAAAGCTCCCCCGGCGGAAATATTGGTTGCCGTGGCAAATTCCAGTGAATCCTTGCCGTTTCCGTCTCGGGTCCGGACAAAAACAGGAATGGCCAAGTGTAAACGCGTCCACTTGCGCGCCTCCGTCTTTGATGTCCGGTACGCCACGCTCTTAACCCCCCAATACAAGCATCAACTGGCCCAATCCTCGCACCCTAGGGGCCAAACCTCATATGACTATAGCTCTTCAAAGTCGTTTGCTTTAAACCTCGCTCCCACCAATGAATCCGCCACAATGCTTTAACAGACAAGTACATATGTTCGTGACTCAGAGTCAATGCACTAAAGTGCAACGTTTTACCCATCCATGGCATCCAAACGCCCTGTTTTCTAATTGACAGTCTGTTGCACCTGCCTTAGCATGAGGCCATTCCCTCGTTCCGACGGTAGAGAGTTTCCTCCCCAGAACAATACTGTCGTTATTGATTCTTGATGCCTGTGACGCGCGAGACAAAACCAGCCATGTCTACTGGCGCTAGTTCGATGAAAGACGGGTTTCCGCCCACCCCCAGCGTGCAGGTTGCCGGTTCGCCTTCCGCTGAGGAGACCGCACGCGAACTCGATCAACTGCGCGATCGTCTCCAGAAAACTACCAACGCTCTGGCCTCTGCAGTCCACGATCTCAAAACGCCGTTGTCCATTCTGAACGGCTACATCGAGCTGTTGCAGAGCCAGAAGCTTGGACCGCTCAACGAACGCCAGCGCGAAGTGATGGCCGACATGTTTTCCAGCGGCCAGCGCCTGCAACACTTCATTCAGGATTTCCTGGCTTACACAGTGCTCGAAACCGGCGAACTGCGCATGCAGTACACCGAAGGCGACATGAATGCTTGCCTGTCCGAAGTTTGCCGCATCTGGTCAAACCGTTTTCAGGAACGTGGCCTGGCCCTCTACTTTCTGGCCAATGACAAGCTGACTCCTTTTCAATTCGATGGGCCCAAGATCCAGCGTGTCATCTCCAATCTTCTCGAAAACGCCTGCAAATACACACCCCAAGGTGGAACTGTCTGGCTCCATGCCGAACCCCATATGTGGGAGCGGCGAGCGGCCACGAAATCCAACGCCAACGGTGACCGTCGTCGCCAGGCCGTCAATTCGCCCAACGCTGTGAAGGTAAGCGTCTCCGATACTGGCCCGGGAATCCGACCCGAATTTCAACTTGAGATTTTCGATGACTTCTTTCGTTTGCCCGGCTCCGAATCGGCCGAAGGCATGGGCCTCGGACTGGCCATCGCGCGCCGTCTGCTCCAAGGGATGAGCGGCAAGATCTGGGTTGAGAGCGAGATGGGCGCCGGCAGCAAATTCTCTTTCATCATCCCCCTGAAACCTATTCTTAGCAGTTCGCCTCGAGGGTCGAGTCAATGAGCCAAATCGCCAACATCCTGCTCGTCGATGACGAACCGGGAATGCTGCGCTACATCCGTACGCTGCTCGAAGTCGATGAGCATAAGGTCCAGACCGCGACTACTGGCGAGGAAGCGGTTGCCCAGGTCCAGAAAGGGCTCAGTCCGGATCTCGTCCTGCTCGATCTGCTCATGCCCGGGATCGACGGGTTGCAGACTCTTGAACAGCTTCGCCAGCTCAAGCCCGGCCTGAAAGTCGTGATGCTCTCCTGCGTGAGCGACACGCGCAAGGTGGTGCAGGCCATGCGCCTGGGCGCGACCGACTACCTCACTAAGCCTTTTCAGAAATCCGAACTCGACTCCGTGATCAGCCAGTGTGTCGGCAGCGCCAAAGGCGAGAGCTATGCCGGTGAAGTGGAAGAACTATGCGACGATGTTTTCTTCGTGGCTGCCAGTCCCGCCATGAAAAAGATTCGTTCCCAGGCTGCGCTCGTCGCCAATGTCGACATTCCGGTTTTGCTACTTGGTGAAAGCGGCACCGGTAAGGAAGTTCTTGCTCGCCTGATCCACAAGCTTTCTCCGCGGGCACACCGCACGTTCCTCAAAGTGAACTGCGCGGCCGTTCCAGCCGACCTGCTGGAGAGCGAACTTTTCGGTTACGAAGCTGGAGCCTTCACCGGCGCTAATCACGCCAAGCCCGGCAAGTTTGAAATTTGCAACAAGGGCACGATCCTGCTCGACGAAATCGGTGAGATGCCGCCGTTGCTCCAGGCAAAATTGCTGCATGTGCTGCAGGACCAGACATTTTCACGCCTCGGCAGCCGCAACGTAATCAAAGTGGACGTTCGGATCCTGGCCGCTACCAACATCGACATCCCCGAAGCGATTGCCACCAAGCGCCTGCGCGAAGATCTTTACTACCGCCTGAACGCCTTCACCCTCTCGCTGCCGCCGCTGCGGGACCGCAAGGAAGAAATCCCCATCCTGCTCAAGCATTTCATGTCGCGCATGTCGGAGTCGTACGCGCGCCCGCCCTTGCCGATGGGACCTCAACTCATGGAAGCATGCTTACGTCACTCCTGGCCCGGCAACCTGCGCGAACTGAGCAACTTCATCAAGCGCTACCTTGTCCTAGGAGATGAGCATCTCGCCACATCAGAATTACAGCCCCGTCCGGACGGCGGTGGTGGGCTGAATGTGGATTCCGAAGGAAAAGCCGCGGTCGCAGCCGCCGAAGGAGTGGGTGGACTGAAATCGCTGGCGCGCACCGCCAAAGATGGAGCCGAAGCAGAAGCCATCGCGCGTGCTCTCGAAGAGACGAACTGGAATCGCAAGCAGGCGGCGGCGATTCTGAAGATCAGCTACAAAGCCCTGCTCTACAAGATTCGCCAGTACGGCATCGCGCAAACCAGAAGCACGCACCGTCTGTCAGCGGGGGCCTGATGAAGACGCGCGGTGGCGCTCTCGTATTCATGTCCTGCGTTTTGCTGGCAATGTGCTTTTCCGGTCCGGTAATTGAACAGGTTGATCGGATCCTCAGTCGACACCCAATTCACTCCGCGGTACCGGCAGTCGTGCTGGCTCCGATTGGGCTGATGTGGTTTCTGGACTACGCATTCGGCGTCGGCATTGCCGCAATTCTTTCGGTCTGCGTCTTATTTGTGGTGTTCAGGCGCGGCGTTCAGGCGTGGAAGAAACTGCTGCTCTTGCTGGCAAGCGCGGCCGTCTGGCCGATCCTGCTCCCATGGATCGAGCGATCAAACCACCTGTGGTGAACTGGCCTAGCTGAGAACAGACCGGCGGGATGAGAAAGAGTTCTTTGGTGCGGATAAGAGGACTCGAACCTCCACGACCTTGC
Source organism: Terriglobales bacterium (assembly GCA_049509215.1). Taxonomy (GTDB): domain Bacteria; phylum Acidobacteriota; class Terriglobia; order Terriglobales; family Acidobacteriaceae; genus Acidiflorens. The sequence goes on along the minus strand of JBELAC010000021.1, from coordinate 21,880 downwards.
GATCACTAGGACCTGAACCTAGCGCGTCTGCCAGTTCCGCCATATCCGCACAAAAAATCGGCAGGCCCTTTTTGAAGAGGACTACATCTAATATCTAATGGCTGCCGCCCGCCTGTCAATTAAAGTAGACTGTGCGCGAGCGTCGTCTGATTGGACAACACCAGCCCAGCAAGCGACGAACGACTGACGAACGACCAACATGTCCACTCCCGACGACAAGATCCCGGCCGAGATAGCGCGTGAGCTTCGTACCCTGGCTCACGATCTCAGCAATGCGCTCGAAACGATCGTGCAAGCCACCTACCTGATCACACAAGCCGGGCCGCCGGAATCTTCCCGCCGCTGGATGGAGATGATCGATCAAGCGTCGCAGGAAGCGGTCAAGATCAACAATAAACTGCGAGAAATCATGCGCGCCCACAGCTAACCACATTTCGAGGGTGCCCCAGGTTCGCGCCCGTTCTGTGGGCGCGAAACCTGGGTTGACCCTACCCCAACTTTGCATTCATCGTGATCTTTGCGTTCAGTACCTTCGACACCGGACACCCTGCCTTCGCATTCTGTGCTGCCGTGTTGAACGCTTCTGCCGATGCCCCCGGCACTTTTGCCACGACATCCAGATTCACGGCCGTAATCGTCCAACCCGCTTCGAGCTTTTCCATCGTCAAAGTCGCTGACGTGCTGATGCTCTCCGGCGTAAGATTCGCGCCGCCAAGCTGCGCCGATAACGCCATCGAGAAGCACGCCGCATGTGCCGCTGCAATCAGCTCTTCCGGGTTCGTCCCCGGAGTATTCTCAAAACGCGTGGTAAACGAATAAGGAGTGTTCGCCAGCACTCCGCTCGCCGATGACACCACGCCTTTGCCATCCTTCAAACCACCCTTCCAAACCGCACTCGCTTTTCGTTCCATTCGAATCTCCTGTTGCCAGAAATTTTTCAGAGTTGATAGATCAAGCCAATCCTATTGTAGAAGGAGCGAGCGGAAGTGTGTTGAGCCACAATCGGGGGCGTGTCGGAAGTCTGTACCAAAAGAGGGCGCGCCGAAAGAGGAGATGGCCGGAACCCGAACGCTCCCCCCGCTCAGAGTGAGACTACAAGGGACTATGTTTGAGATCGTACGCTTATTCGACCGGGGGCGCACATTTTTGCGGAGCGCAACATTCTCAAATGGCGGGGCTCACGACTGAAGCGTTTCAAGCTTGATTACCTCGCTGCGGCGCAAGCGCATTGATTGTTTTCGAAGCTCTCGATTTGAGTGATCGACCGGGGCGCGATCGATAATGTGCTTGCGTCGTCTACGATTGCTCCTCGTAGTGCTGCAAACGAAAGCGCTAGAGCTGCAATGTGTTTCACACTGTTTTGAAAACCGGAATGGGTTTAGACTTGGTGCGGTTCTTCAGGCCAGGAAGGATTGTTCTGGCCTGAATGGCACCAGTCTCCCCCTTCTTCATCTGAATAATGCCTGGTTGAACCGGAACTAGTTTCCGGCGATTGTCGTGTGGATCAGGAAAAACAAGGCTGTCTTCCAGAGGTGTCACGTTCAAAGGAGAAACAAAAAATGATTCGAAGATTCAGCACCATACTTCTTGCACTGATCGTCATCGTGTCGGTCATGAGTATCGTCTCCGAGGCGCAGTCGCAATCATTCTTGACCCGTCAAGTAAGCGCAGCAGGCCTGAATGGCCAAGCCGCGCTGGTTGGCCGGCTCCCCGCAACCCAGTCCTTGCGCTTCGACATCGTCCTGGCGTTGCGCCATCCAACGGAGCTGCAAAATTTCCTGCAAGAAGTCTACGATCCTACCAGCCCGTCGTACCGGCACTTCGTCACGGTGCCGCAATTTACCGAGAGATTTGGTCCCAGCCTGGAAGACTATGACGCGCTGGTTCAATTCGCAAGAGCCAATGGCTTTAAGGTGACCGGAGGGTCTCGCGACGCGATGGATGTGCACCTTAAGGGCACGGTCGGGGCGATTGAGAAAACCTTCCATGTCTCCATGGGCCTCTATCAGCACCCAACCGAGAATCGTACTTTCTACGCTCCCGACCGCGCGCCCACGGTGGATCTGCCGTTCCAACTCTGGCATATCTCGGGTCTGGACAACTATTCCATCCCGCGTCCCACATTTGTGCGCCGGGAAAGCAAAGCAAGACCCGCCAGCCAGAATGGATCTGGCCCGAGCCAGTCCTTCCTCGGCAGCGATATGCGCGCTGCTTACTACGGAACAGGACCTCTCACCGGGGCAGGCCAGACGATCGGTTTGTTGGAATACCAGGGAACCGATTTGGCTGACGTGACGACTTACTACAAGAATGTTGGCCAATCGCTGAATACTCCGATCACGCTCTATTCGGTCGATGGGACGGGCACGACCTGCTACGGATCGCAGGGCTGTGACGACACCGAACCAACCATCGATATCACGCAAGCGCTCGGCATGGCTCCGTACCTGTCCAGCCTGGTGATGTTCATTGGATCAACCGACACGGCGCTTCTGGGTTCGATGTCTTCGTACTCACCGCTTCCCGCGCAACTGAGCGCTTCGTGGATTTGGGGCACCGACCCGGCCACGGACAATCCGTACTTCGAGAAGATGGCCGCGCAGGGCCAAAACTACTTCAATGCATCCGGCGACGACGGTGCTTTTAATTCCAGCTATCCGACGTGGCCATGCGATGCCGACTATGTCACCTCCGTCGGCGGCACGGACTTGAACGCGCAGAGTCCGGGTGGTCCGTGGGGCTCGGAAACAGCCTGGTCGAATAGCGGCGGTGGTTACTGGACGCCGGACGATATTCCATTTCCTTCCTGGCAGGCCGGCGCAATCAACGCGCAGAATCAGGGATCGACGACCTATCGCAACGCGCCTGATGTTGCCGCGAATGCGAACTGGTCGTTCTACGTCTGCGCTGACCAATCCGGCTGCTCCGCTAACGGAGTTGGCGGAACCAGTTTTGCCGCGCCCATGTGGGCGGGCTACCTGGCTCTGGCTAACCAGCAGGGCGAAGCGAACGGCAATCCGCCGCTCGGTTTCATCAATCCTGCTCTCTATCAAATTGGATTGGGATCGAACTACACCAGCAACTTCCACGACATCACGAGTGGAAACAACGATTGCTGCGGTCAGTCGCAGTATTGGAATTCGGTCACGGGCTATGATCTGGTGACCGGATGGGGCAGTCCGAACGGAGCTACGCTTATCAATGCGCTGTCCGGACCGGCTGGCCCCAGCTTCAGTCTTGGTGCGAACCCGTACTCACTCAACATTGTGCAGGGAGCAACCGGATCAACCACCATCACTGTCACTGACTATGACGGCTTCAGCGGCAGCGTTACTTTGTCTTTGTCGGGTCTGCCCAGCGGAGTCACAGCCGTATTCGGCACGAATCCCACAACCTCAACCAGCGGTTTGACTTTCACGGTCTCACCGAGCGCTGCGCCCGGAACGTCAAATCTGACCATTAGCGGTGTTTCTGGAAGCTTGACCGGTGAAGTAGGCGTCCAGCTCACCGTTGCGGCGGCTCCGCTCGTCACTCTCAAGCCGACCTCGTTGAAGTTTGCTAAAGAGGTCGTGGGCGTGACGTCGGCGCAAAAGAGCGTTACCGTCCAGAACACCGGCGCGGCGTTGCTGAAGTTCACGAGCATCACCGCCAGCGGCGACTTCGCGATCGCGAAGAGCTACTGCGGCAGCCAACTCGCAATTGGGGGCCAGTGCGTGGTGGAAGTGACGTTTACGCCGACGCAAGTTGGAGCGCGTACGGGCTCTCTGACCTTCACTGACAATGCACCCAACAGTCCGCAGACTGTACCGCTCTCGGGTACGGGCCTTGCCCCCGTCGAGTTGACGCCGGCTAGTGCGAAGTTCCCCGCTACAACGGTGGGGAGCACCAGCGCGGCCAAGACGTTCAAGCTCGAAAATAAACAGGCGGTAGCTCTAACCGGAATCTCGATCGCAACGACTGGCGACTTCAGCGTTTCGACGACGACCTGTTCGAGCAGCCTGGCGGCCGATTCTACCTGCACGATCAGCGTGGTCTTCAAGCCAACGCAGACCGGGACGAGAACTGGTGCGCTGCAAGTGAGCGACAGCGCTGCCGGCAGCCCGCAGACTTCAAGTCTGACGGGAACCGGTAAGTAACCCTAATCAACAACTGAACAAGCAGGCGGGACTTCGGTCCCGCCTTTTTTATGGTTCGTGCATTTGCATTATTCGCTTGTTAGCAGCGCGGCGACCACTGCCGGCTCAATGCGAGAAAGCCGCCCACGCAATGGTTCCGCGAATGCGGCCCGTCTCTTTCCGAAGTTACTTTAGTGGGCCGCTCGTCACATATTTCACACGCTTACGTGCGCTACCTGTTGACAATACCAAGGAGCCTTCCTCGTTGCCATGCAAACCCTGTTCAGGTGGGTTCCTACGCCCTGAGAGTGGTTCGCTTGAACTTTTCAGCGGCGAAGGCAGGAGATTCGATGCGATTGGCCGAGTCAGTCAGAAATGTGCTGGAGAGGAGTGATCGCCTGCGGGCGATCTACGATTTCGCCGGCAGCTTTCCGCTATACCGGCGGCTGGTAGCTTCGAGAATCACAAAAAGGATTGCTGAGATCGAAGCCACACGCGCGTACAACGTGATGATCGAATTGAGCAGCGCGTGCAACGCCAAGTGCCACTTCTGTCCTTCGCCCACTTTAGAGCGCAAGAAGCAGATCATGCCCGACGAAGTTTTTGAGGTCGTGCTTAACAAATTACAAGGCGACGGTATCAAACCTCCGGTGATCGATTTGTCTACCGTGGGCGAGCCGCTGCTCGACCGCGCGCTCTTTACCAGAATTCGACGGTTGAAAGAGGTTTTCCCGCAATCCAAGGTTCGGTTCACGAGCAACTTTTCGATCGCTACCGAAGATCACATCTCGCAAGTCTTTTCCTGCGGTCTGGACAGCATCCACATCAGCCTCAATGCGGCCAAGGCTGAGAGCTACGCCAAGATCATGAAATTGAATTTTGACACAACGATCCGGAACGTGAACAGCTTGCTGGAGCAGCGGAAGACGAGAAGCAGCCCGCTCAATGTTCTGGTCTCGATGGTTCTGTGCCCGGAAAACTCCGGCGAAGAGCCCGCGTTTATTCGAATGTGGAAGGGAAGGGTAGATTCGATACGCCTGCAGCGAGCCGTCGATTGGGGAGGCGAGGTCGAGGTACGAACTCCCTATCGTCCGACAGCCACGTTATATCCATGTATTGATCTGTTTGAGAGGATCGTGATCCTCAGCAATGGTGAAGTTGCCCTTTGCTGCCAGGACGCCGAAGGCATCATTCACCAAAACGTCCGCGACGAGTCGCCATTCAAGATCTTTCATTCCTCGAAATTTAAGGCTTTTCGCGACCAGCACCTGCACGGAGAAATCGGAAAGTCGCCAATGTGCCGGAATTGCTATGCCGTTCACTCCAACGGGGCGAACTGGATGTTTCGAAACTTTAACTGAGGAATTCCGAGGGCACAGCAAGGCTGGATTGCAAAACGTTAGAAGCCGCTTGACCTGATGAGCTCACGCGCCTCAATTCGAAGATTCTCCGCTGACTCCGAACGCGGTTCAAGTTCGAGTCCCCTTCTGACGGTTCGGCTGCTGCTGGCGCTCGCCCGCTTGGTTGAGAGTCATGCGTGGGCTGCGTTCGCTGCCGTTTCACTCGCCTGCGGGTGGGGACATGTGCAGACTCTGGTCTCGCGCAACCTGGACTATGACGAACTCTTTACGTTCTATATCGCGCAGGCCCCAACTCTGGGGCGGTTATTCGAATTTGCGCGCACCATCGATTTTCATCCGCCGCTTTCCTACCTTCTAGTTCGCGCATCCTTTGCGATCTTCGGAGCCAACACCTGGGCCTGCCGCGTACCCTTCTTGCTCACCTTCTTCGTCGCGTCGGCGCTCCTGTTTTGGCTGGTGAGACGGCTTCTGTCTGCTCTCTATGGGCTCATCGCGGTCCTGACAATGTGGAGTATTCCTTTCACTTATTTGTCCGTGGAGGCGCGCCCGTATGCCTTACTTTTGTGTTTCACCATGCTCATGCTGGTGGGTTGGTACGCAGCAACCGATGGAAATAAGTCGAGCGATCGTCGCTGGGCGCTCGCCGCCCTTGCAACCGGCGGAGCCGGATTGTTGTTCTCGCATGTTTTGGGAGTGCTCTGCTATGGCACTTTTTTCGCCGCAGAGATCGTGAGCTTCTGGATTCGCCGCAAAGCCGACTGGCGCCTATGGGCAGCGCTTGCAGTTCCCCTGCCCGCGACACTTATTGATCTGCCTCTGATCCGAAACCACACAGCCATGCAGTTTGCGCAGGCGTTTCGCATCACGCCGCTGCGCATGTTCGGTTTTTATTTTGAGTCGATGCGCTATATCGTTACTCCACTTGTGCTGGTTGCCTTACTGAGCCTGCTCTGGCCACTCTTCTCGAAGAAGCGACCTACGGCGGCCCGGCCGAACCTGCCGTCGGTGGGCGTGCCCTTTGGATTTCTTCTGGTATCGTTCTCATTGATCCCGCTCGCCATCGGCATTTTCTTCGCCCGTACGGGGGCCTACTTCTTTGACCGCTATGGAATCGTGTGGCTCATTCCCCTCACGCTGGTTCCAGTGTTGGTTCTCGGCTACCGGACCGATCGAAATGAGCTGGCTGGGTGCGCTGTCGCCCTGCTGCTGTGGATCACCTTATTCTTCAACACCGGCGGAAAGGCCTGGCTGCTGGAGCAGATAGCAAATCTCGCCCCTCCGAATCTCGCGTCAAAATTGCTCTACGTTGTTGCGCTTCCTCCGATCCATCCTCCACTCAATTACCCGCCCGTTCCTTCTTATATAAGTGCTGAAATTGGGAAGGCGCCAACCGTCACCCGTTTCGATACCTTCGAGCCCAGCCTGCCTTTGGTCGCGCACACTGCTTTGACCTTCCTCGAACTGGATCGCCGCGAGCCCTCGCAGGTACAGCGACGCCTGTATCTTTTGAGCGACGAGCAAGCCGCAGCCACGATCGCGCACGATACCGTCTTTGCCCACTTTGAACGAGCGACGGAAGTATTTCCGATTCACGGCAAAGTCGAACCTTATTGCAGCTTCGTGGCGGCACATAGCCGATTTCTGGTGGTGGGAGCCTACAACCATCCGATCGGATGGCTGCTCAGAAAGCTCGACCAGGATGGAGCGGAGCTCCGGGTAGTGGGAGTTTGCAGTGCGAATACGGAGGACTGCCAGATTTACGAAGTGAATGTACGCAACGCCCAGTGCCAGGCGAGCGCTCCTAACATGGCCAGTCCGGCTGCGGAATAGCGTCATGGCGTACGCCGCTCCACGTGCCCGAAAGCTGATCGAAACTCGTCCAACTCATTTCTTTCCTTGACCCTGCGGATGTCTAATCATCCCTCAGACCAAACCTTCGTAGGGTGTTCTGCTGAATCTCTTGATTCCAGAAGATCGCGCTCGCCGCCAGAAACTCTCTTGTCTACACCGGGTTCATGCAAACGATGTCCAAAAGAGTGCAATTTATGAGCGCACACAACGGCCAAAAGGTTTTAAGCTTCCAAGTGCATGCCCCTTCTTCACCACATGACGTTCCGGACATGGATTTGAAATTCAAAAGGGATTCCGCACCCGAATCGCGGTAAGCCCACATATCGAGATGACCCTATTATGAAAAAGCTCAGCAATCTACTACGTTGGACACTCACGTTGTCAGTGGCCGCTCTCGTGAGCTTCACGCTTTCCGAGAGGCTGGTCGCGCAAGATCAACCCGATCAAGATGATCCTCCGACGCGCGTCGCGCGCCTCGGGGAAATTGCAGGTTCCGTTTCCTTTCAGCCCGCTGGACAATCGGACTGGGTCGAAGCGGCTTGGAATCGCCCCATGACAACAGGCGATCAGGTCTGGGTGGATCGTGACTCACACGCCGAACTCGGACTTGGATCGGCTGTGATCGAACTGGATCACCACACTGGCCTTTCTTTCCTCAACCTCGACGATCACACCATTCAAATCCAGTTGACCGCTGGCGCGATCAACATCCGCGTGCGCCGTCTGGGCCGCGACGACGTCTTCGAGGTTGACACGCCGAATATTGCCTTCTCCATCTTCGAAACCGGCTTCTACCGCATCGATGCCGGGCAGGATGGAAGCTACACGATTGTCCGCGTGCGCGAGGGTGAAGGCGAAGCGACCGGCTCCGGTCAGTCTTACAGCCTCGAATCCGGACAGCGCGCCACTTTCTCAGGCACCGATTCGCTTAACGCCGAGATGCAGGAGATGGGCGGGCTCGACGACTTCGATCGCTGGAGCTACGACCGTGATCACCGCTATGAAAATTCCATATCGGCGCGATATGTCTCTCATGACGTTGTCGGCTATGAGGACCTGGATGCAAATGGCGACTGGCGTCCAGCGATGGGCTACGGCAATGTATGGTTCCCGCGCGTCCAGGCAGGCTGGGCTCCGTATCGCGAAGGGCATTGGGCCTGGATTGATCCGTGGGGATGGACTTGGGTAGACGATGAGCCTTGGGGCTACGCTCCGTTCCACTATGGACGCTGGGTCTCGGTTGAAGGACGCTGGGGTTGGATGCCTGGCCCAATAGAAGTCGCGCCCGTCTATGCGCCTGCGCTAGTCGTGTTCATTGGCGGAGGTCCGGGAGGATTCGGCGGCAACGTGGGATGGTTCCCGCTCGGTCCTCGTGAAGTCTACGTTCCGTCGTACCCTGTGAGCCGCGCCTATGTCGAGCGCGTCAACATCAGCAATACCACGGTCAACACCACCGTCATCAACAACGTCTATAACACGACGATCATCAACAAGACCACGAACATCACCAACATCACATACGCGAACCGAGGCGTTGCCGGTGCAGTGACAGCAGTGCCGCAACAGGCCTTCGTCAGCGCTCAGCCGGTTGCTCGCGCAGCCGTTGCAGTGAATGCGAAGGAAGTCGCCTCGATGCAGGTGAGTTCCAGAGCCGCCCTCGCGCCGACCGCGAACAGCGTGCTCGGAGCGCACGCCAATACTGCCGGTCGAGCTCCAGCTCCGCCAGCCGCGATCGCGCACCTCGCAGTCGTAGCGAAAACGCCGCCCGCGCCCGCGCCCGTGCCATTCGCGGCTCGGCAGCAGGCGCTCGAGGCTCATCCGGGTCAGCCCATCGCAAGACAGGAGATGCGGCAGATCCAGCAATCGCATCCGGTCGCAGCCGCAGCGCGTCCGCAAATCCGGCAGGCTCCTCCGAGCAAACCCGCGACTCCGATCACGGCGGCTCCGGCCAACCGGCCTGGAAGCGCGCCGGCGAATCAGCCGATGAATCGCCCAGGCAATGCTCCAGCCGCGAACCAGCCCATGAATCGTCCGGGAAATGAGCCGAATCAACCGACGGATCGTCCCGCGAATGAACCGGCTTATCGTCCGGGAAATCCGCCTGCGCAGAATGAGCGTCCAGTTTCTCAACCGAACAACCGGCCCGCGCCGGCTCCGCCGCAGGACCAGCGTCCGGAAGCGAATCGGCCACAAAATCCACCGGCGCAGAACAATCGCCCGGTGGAACCGCCGGCCCGTCAGGCTCAACCGAACAATCGTCCGGCCGAACCGCCCGCGCGGACCGACCGTCCGCCTGCTGCTCCGCCGCAGAACCGTCCGGAAGCGGAACGCCCGGCGCCTCCGCCGCAACGCAACGAACCGGTAGCCCGTCCTGCGCCGCCAGCTCACCAGCCAACGCCTGCCGAAAAGAAAAAGCAGGAAGAGGACAAGAAAAAGGAGAAACCGCCGCAGGGCTAATGATGCCCGAAGCGGTTTTCATTGATCAAAAGCAGTCGAATCGGGGCGTTCAGATCTTTCTGGACGCCTCAATTTTGTTGCGGGGAGTGCGCGCTACTGGTTCTCAATAAAAATCGGAGCAGCTTAGATAGTATCCACACTTCTTGCATATCGCCTTGCAGCGATGGCCGCGCAGTTCCGTTGAGCAGTTGGGGCAGAACATGGACGGGTCGGCAGCGGGCTTTGCAACTTGCGCACCTGTCGCAGTCCCAATTGCCGCGGATAAATGAGAGGTTACCGTGACCGCGATGTCGCCGGCGTTTTGTGGAGGAGCGGGGCGAACGAAATTCATGATTCGGCGTTTTTACCACAGATCTCGCTTTGGAAAAAGATAGTTGTTGTGCACACCGCGTCCCCCAGAAATCGCGGATAATATCTGTTCGAGAATTTCAAATTTCATTTGAATCGATCATTTCAACCGATCGAGGGAGTGATCCATGAGATGGGTTCTGGTTCTGCTTGCATTGGCCGGCATCGTCGTTTCCGCGCTGGCATTGCGCGAACACTACCGCACCGATGCGTCGCCCTGCAGCATCAATGAGAAATGGGATTGCGGGATCGTGAATCACAGTCCCTACGCTATGCTCCACGGAATTCCTGTGGCCGTGCTGGGCCTGGCTGGATACCTGTTGCTGGGCGTGCTTGCCTCCCGAAAAGCCTATGCGTGGATGCTGCCATTCGTGACCGTTGCCTTCGCGTTTGCAATTCATCTTGCGGACGTGGAAGCCTTTGTCTTAGGCGTCTGGTGCATCTACTGCGTGATCTCGCTCGGGATCATCAGCCTGTTAACACTTCTGGTCATCGGCACTGTTATCGTTAACTCGATGAACCGGTCGCGACAAGCCTATTCGTAGGCTAGCGTGCAACGGAGTCTCACCGTTCTCCTGCCTCCGCCATCTGCAGATCCAAGCTGATGCGCTCGCCGTTGATCAGGATCGCTCCCTGATCGATCAACTGCTGTCCGGTGCAGTCGTAGGTTTCGTAGCAGCGCAGGGCGTCGAACGGGAAGAAGAACTCCACCGCTTCGCTTCCTTGCGCGGCGGCGAGCTTGTCGCCCTGATGAATCGTAGTGCTGAAGGCAATGCCGTCAAAATCGAGGTCTCCCTTGAAGTAGGCCATCAGGGGTCGCACCAGGTGCGAGATGTGATCATCGAAAGCGAGCGCCGCCATTTTGTAACGGCTCCCGTTCACAGACGCAGGCAGCGTGGTTGCGACGGAGAATTCCAGATATGCATTTTTTCGGAATGCAATCATGGCCGGCGGCGCGTAAGACACAAAATGCGCCTGCGCATCCAGTTCCTTGGTGACCAGGTCAATCATCTTCTGATCGGCCGCCTGAATCTTAGCCAGGGCTTCAGGCGACGTATCCCGCGGAGGCGCAGCCGGCGCCGAATGTGCTTTGCGCGCCGATCCGGATGAACCAGATCCGGTGCCGGTTTTGCCTGATCCCGCATCCTTGGGCCGCGTCTCGGCATCTGCGCGATCCAGTTGCTTGGCCGCTTCCTGCGCGGCCTGGTCGCTCAGATAAAGGACGAACGGCTCGCCATTGAAGTAGAAATGTCCGTCGAGAAGTGCCGCCTGCCGGTCGCTTTCATTCTTCGCCGTCACCAGCCGAAGGGCTGCATCTTTCGGGAGAGCGAGCACCAGGTTCTCGGGCCGCTCCACGTCCAGGCCCATGGCTTTTCCGCGGATGTGATGCGAAATCTCCATGGCGAATCCTTCCACGTCAGGGTTGTCCTTGAAGGCTGGCACGGCGAGTTCCAAAATCGGCAGCATTACATCCTGAAACGTGCGCAGCGCGCGATGGCTTTTGCTGACCAGTTCGGTCGAGTACGCGCCAAAATAATTTCCGGTGAGTTCGATGACGGTCATGCCGCCATAATTGTCAAAGCGCAGCGAACGCTGGTCGGCGCGCTCCTGCTGCGCCCGCTCCAGATCAAGCACGCGGCTGAAGTAAAACGGGTAAGGAAAGATGTGGCCCTGAATTTCCGCGCCCACGGCCTGAAGTTGCTGGAAGTATTTTTCCTGCAGCGCCCGCAGCTCGGGACTCTTGATTTCGGCGGGGGTGAGGGCTTGTCCGGCAGCAAAACTCGCCAGGCCCATGATGACTACTGCGAGAAGAGCAGCAATCCATTCAGATTTACTTTTGCGCGTAAACAATCCCGGGAGCTCCATAGGGCGGATCGGAAACCATCCGAATATAAGCGATGAGCGCCTGAATTTCGGATTTTGACAAAGTATATCCGTAGGGAGCCATGAGTGGTGATTTGTTTAGCGCGGGACCGCCGTGCGAGATGATCGCGACCAGGTCCGCATCGCTCATCTTGTTGAGTGTGTCGCCTTCGGTGAACGGATGCGGCTTGGTTTCAAGATTGTCGTAGTTCGACACGCGCTCCGGCGACGATTCCTGGTTGTGACAGCGCGCGCAATACTGATCGTTCAACTGGCTGCCGAGTGTTTCCTGGTAGCCGAGCCCGATCTCCTCGATTTTCAGATCCACGTTCTTTCCAGCCTTGGTGGTTGTGCTCGCCGTGAGTTGGTAGCGTCCGGGGATTGTACCCAGCGATACGTTGGAAGTGAATTGTCCGCTCGAATCGGTGAGGCCGGACGCTGGATCGAGGAAAACGCCATTGGGTCCGCGCACGACCACGAGCGCACCCGTGACACCATTGCCTTGCTCATCGTTCACTTGAATGACAACAGGCTGCGGCAGTTGGGTGCCAACCGCAATCATTTGCTTGCCGCCGCTCGATTCGACGATGGCTGCGCCGTAAGCGGCCGGTTTCGGCAGCGAGTAAGTCTCGGTCTTGTGCGAACAGCCCACCGAAGCCGTAACCATCAGAAGGATTCCTATGCAGGCAGCGCTATTCATCGCTTCTTCGCCTCCTGTTTCTCGCCGCCCTTTTGGCTCATCAGGAAGGCGGTCAGCGCACGCGCATCCTCGTCGCTCATGTTGCGTTTGGGTTCCTGGGTTCCAGGCCGCAGGGTCGACGGATCTTTCAGCCACGCGTAGACCCAAGCCGCCGTCAGCCGCGAGCCAACGTGGGTTAAGGTCGGTCCGATGTAGCCTTTGTCCTGCTTCGAGTCGATGATGTGGCACGCCTGGCATCCGTATTTCGAGTAGTAGAGTTGTTTCCCCTGTTCGACCTCTATGGGTGTATAGCCTGACAGAGGCATTGCGTCGCGATCCACTTTTGGCGATTGGTACACGGTCAGGATGTAGTCCGAGAGCGTGTTGATCTCCGCGTCGGTCAGGTTGAACTTCGGCATGCGCCGAATCAGCGCCGGGCGCAGCGTATTCGGATTGCGGAAGAACTGCACCAGCCATTCGCGCTGCACCGAACTGCCTTCCCACGTGAGGTCGGGAGCCATGTCGCCGCCGCGTCCATTGATGGCGTGGCAGGAGAAGCAATTGAGGTCCGTGATCAGCTGTCCCGCTTTTCCTGCCGGCTCATAATGCGAGGGCGGAGTTGCGGGCACGGTTTTCGCCGCTGGTATCGTCAGAGCGCGCTCGTTGTGCGAGAGCAGCGCATTCACCAGCGCGTCGATCTGGGCTGGCGCGAACGTGTATTGCGGCATCTTCAGCGAAGGCCCAAACGCGCGCGGTTGCTTGATCTTCGCGCCGATATAGTCATACAGCGTGTGGGGCACTCCCGGCGCAATCGCCAGCTGATTGACCGGCTTGGAACCGATCTTCGTAAGCTCGGGCGCGAAATTCTCCGGGCGCTTGATGCCGTTGATCTCATGGCACGCCGCGCAGCCGTAGTCATTGACGAGTCGCTTGCCGTGGGCAATCTGATCGGGCGTTGCGGCGTCCAGATGAGCATTGGCGAGTAGATCGGCATCGGCTTTGCCCATCAGGAACCCGGCGAGCAGCCCAACTTCCTGATCGTTGAACCGGTAATGCGGCATGGCCGTCGGCGGATCGTAATCATGCGGATTGCGCACCCACGCTTGCAGCCACTCCGGCTTCGCCTTTGTGCCGATTTTCGTCAACTCTGGCCCAACATTGCCGCCGACCAGGTTCCCCGCGGCATTTGTTACTGCGTGACATGACGCGCAGAACGACTCACCATAGAGGCTGGCCGCTTTCGTCTGCAGCTCCGCATCATCTTTCACTTTCTTTGCCTGATCGAGGGAAGCTTGTACGACCTTCAGCGAAGCCGGTGTGCTCGACGAAATCAGAAACGCGGAAATGTCGCGCGCGGCGTCGTCAGTTAGCTTGAAGTTCGGCATAGTCGCAGTCACCGAGTAAGCCTGCGGATCCTTCAGCCATGCGAAAATCCATTCCCGCGACGTCTTGTCACCGATATGCGATAGAGACGGCGGATCGTCGGTTCCCGCGATTACGGTTCCATCCGGACGCTTCACTGTGTGGCAGTGAACGCATCCGTAGGCGCTGAGCATCTTGCGGCCCAGATTCAACTGCGGCGTGCCTTTCAGATCCTGCTGGTGACACTGGCCGCATGAAGACTCCAGGTATTTTGCCGGTAGCAGCGGCTCTTCCCATGCGAGCGTGCTCTGATGAGCATCTGCAACTGATGTCGCTGTGCCTTGTCCGCGATGGCAGATTGAGCATCCCATTTCTTCGGGCTTGTGCGGAATCGCCGGGTGATAGCGATATGGTTGGGTCGTCACATCTGCCAGCGTGGTTTCCTTGAGCGCGCTGTGACAGGTCGTGCAACGATCGACCACGCCCATCTCCGGCAGCCAAATCTGCTGAATGCCCGGCTCGAAATGGCGGCGCAATGTAACGGCATCGCTGCGCTTCGAAATCAGCCGCTCATAGCCGCGCTGGTAAACATGCCAATCGGCAAAGAAATCCTTGGCCGGAGCGATGGCCAGCAGAATGAGCAACAACAAGCTCATCCACGCAAAGCCCGTGATGGCGTCGCCGAAAAATTTCTTGCGGAGCTTTTCGAGAGGATCGGGAAGTTTCACTCTAGCTCCTCCAGGGCCAGACCCAGGCCCAGCCCGGTCCGCGGAAAAGGGTGCCGACCGTTGTCAGCACCGCGAGTTCAAACAGAAACCAGCTCATGATCCAGAAGGAAAGCGGCTTGGCCGCAAGAGACCGGCGAAATTTCGATTCCGAATTCGCCGGAGTTGCCGCCGCTACCGCCATCAGCGCGACCGTGATAAGCGTCGGAATCAGCGCGACGATTACGTCGAACGCCAATAGAAAAATGCAGAATGCAGAGGCGACGACCCAGAAAAGTCTCAGCCGCCTATCCCGGTCTTTGGTGAATAGTCCCGCCGCCTCGATGTTGATGTTGAAATACGGAATCACGATCAGCGCCAGCACAACCAGCGTAGGTACCAGCACTCCCGCCACAACCGGAGGAAAGTAATGCAGCAGTTCCTGCAGTCCCAGGAAGTACCAGGGTGCCTTGGCCGGGTTCGGGGTATGCGATGGATCGGCCAGTCCTTCCAGCGGCGCATTGAAGAACAGCGAGATCACTACCAACGTAGCCGCTAACACTTCGATCGCAATCGCTGCCCGGAACAGCAGTTCGGGAAAAGATTGCACCTTGCCTTCGTCATACGCCTTCACTTCGGCGGAAGTGCGGCGCGTGACGAATGCAACCCGCACCGGAGTTTTGCGCGCGTCCGAAGTCACGGCGGCGACGAACTCTCTTGAGTCGCTCATAGTGGTGGCCTCGCAGGAACCGTGGACATCGCGACGTCCGGCTCGCTATGCCGCGCGTACAACCCGCCGTCTTTGCGAATCCGCCAGAAGTGGATGGCAACGAAAAACAATGTGGTCAACGGCAGAATCATGCAGTGCAGCACATAAAAACGAAGCAGGGCATTGGCATTGACGAAGTGCCCGCCCAGCATGAGGAAACGCACCTTGCTGCCCATGATTGGCACCGCCGATGCGATGTTGGACCCGACTGTGATTGCCCAATATGCCAACTGGTCCCACGGTAGCAGGTAGCCGGTGTAGCTCAGCAGCAGCGTCATCAGCAGCAGCACCACGCCGATCACCCAGTTGAATTCCCGTGGCGGACGATAAGCTCCGCGATAGAACACGCGGAACATGTGCGCGAAAACCAGAAACACCATTGCGTGCGCCGACCAGCGATGCAGGTTGCGCAGGAACTGCCCAGAGGAAACCACGAACTGCAGGTCCTTGGTGTCAGCGTAAGCCTGCGGCGCGGAGGGATGGTAATAGAGCATCAGCAGAATGCCGGTAATCACCAGAATTCCGAACGTGCCCAGCGTCAGAGTGCCCAAGTACCAGGTCGCGTTGAATTCGAGCATCCGCGTGCGCACCTTCGTCGGAAGCAGGTGCAGGAAAACGTTGCGCTGGATCGCCATGGAATTGCGCAGCGTGCTCTTGCCCGTGCCGCCGCGAAAGACTGAGCGCCAGACGCGCGTTTCGCGCAACTCGTCGAAATATCGATTGAAAGTTGTGCTCATCCTTTAAACCCTCACGAACGTCAGCGGGCGAATCTCCTCGGCGCGATCCACAATCAGGTTGCCCTCATCGCTGACCGTCATCTTGAGCCAGGGAAGCGGCTTCGGAGCGGGGCCCTCAATCTTATCTCCCGGCTTCTTGCCCGGCGGCTGAAACACGGCGAACTTGCTGCCATGGCACGGGCAGGCAATGATGCCCAGATCCGGCTTCCACGCGGTCAGGCAGCCCAGGTGCGTGCACACTGCGTTCAGTGCGAAGAAGCCTTCCTGCGCATGAATCACAAAAATGCGCGCATCCACGTCCAGCGTCACCGAGTCGAGCTGATAACTCTCGGGCCTGCCCATGTTGACCACCGGCGACGGCTCGTACAAGACGTTCGGCGAGAGAAACTGGTAGGCGAACACCGCTGTTCCGGCAGCCGCCACACCCATCGAGCCGAGGCCGATGCGCAGGAAGAACTCCCGCCGGTCAATGCCGGAGTTCGCTGCGCTTTGAACTCTTTCCTTCTTTTCTTCTGCCATATTATTTCGCTGCACCCGCCAGCGCCGGTTGCGCGCGCAGGCGGGAATCAATCGCCTCAATTGAAATTAAGCCGGTCGGTTCAGCCGGCAGCAGGTTATAGGACTCCATCGTGATGGTGTTCACCGGACACCGCGCCGCGCACAGTCCGCAACGGATGCAGCGCGTCTCATCTTTCAACATCACCGACCCGGCGCCTTGACTCAGTTCCTCCGGCGACATGTCAGGCAACTCCGCTCCGTAGAGCGCGCGATTCACCGAAAGATGCTCGATGGTTTCAGCGCTGAATTCCACGCGATCCAGCGTCACCAGTTCAAGGCAGTTCTCCGGACAAACATCGACACAGCCTCCGCATAAAATGCAAAGCGACGCATCGTCGGAGTAGCCCTCGAAAATTGTGTTGACCCAGCAGTGCAGGCAGCGTTGCGCCTCAGCAACCGCCGCGGTTTCGTCGTACACTTCTTCGACCTCGGTCATGCCTGTGCGGCGATCCAGCGGCAGCATCGGGATCGGCTGCCTCACCAACTCCATGAACTCATCCGGCATGGCGTGCCGCTTCAGTTCGGTCACCTCAATGACTGGCTCAGGATGCTTGCCGCCGCGCAGATACTCGTCAATTCCCATCGCGGCCCGTTTGCCGTCGCCGACGCTGTCAATGATCAGGCGCGGCCCAAACACGCAATCGCCGCCGGCAAAGATCCCCTGCGCCGATGTCATCAGCGAATGCGGATTCACATTGATCAGCCCGCGCGGAGAAACTTCCACGCCATCGTCCGCCTGCAGGAAATCGAGGTTCGTGGTCTGGCCGATGGCCATGATGACCGTGTCACACTCGATCTCCGTCTCGCTGTTGTCGAAAAACACCGGCTTAAAGCGGCGCTGCTCGTCGAACACCGACTTCGTCTTCAGAACCTCCAGCGCTGTCACCTTGCCATCTTTGCCAACGAATCGCTTCGGCCCGAATCCCGGATGCAGAATGACACCTTCGGTTTCGGCCTCTTCAATCTCTTCCAGGGCCGCTGGCATCTCTTCGCGGTTTTCGAGACACACGACGTGCACTTCCTGCGCGCCCATCCGCAACGCCGAAAGCGAGATGTCGACCATTTCCTTTGTGGCGACGGCTGTCACGTTGTCTTGCGATGGTGCGAGTTCCTCCACGCCCGGGGTGTGCTGCCTTAATACTTCGCGTGCCGCCGAGCGTGCCACATCCATCGCGACATTGCCGCCGCCGATGACGAGCACGTTGCGCCCGATCGTGAACTTGTATCCCAGGTTGACGTTCAACAGGAAATCAACGCCACGGTGCACGCCGTCGAGATCAACGCCCGGAATCGTGAGGTCGCGGCTCCTGTGTGCCCCGATCGCCAGCAGAATCGCGTCGAAGTCCTGCCGCAGATCGGCGATCTGAAAGTCGCGTCCCGCTCGGTGATTGAGTTTCAGAGTGATGTCACCTGTTCCAAGAATCTCGCGCACCTGGGCTTCCACGACATCGCGCGGCAAACGGTATTCGGGAATGCCCAGATAGAGCATGCCTCCCGCGACCGGCGCCGCCTCGAAAATCGTCACCGAATATCCCATCAGCGCGAGGTCGTGCGCCGCCGATAGTCCGACCGGTCCGCCGCCAACCACTGCCACCTTGAACGGCAGTTTGGTCTTGACCGCATCGGCGTTTACATCGATGTGGTACTTGGATTCCGGCCCGTAGCGTTCAGTGAGAAACCGCTTCAATGCGCGAATCGAAATCGGCTTGTCAATTTGTGCACGCCGGCAGGCGGTTTCGCACGGATGAGCGCAGACGCGCCCGCAAATGCTGGCCAGCGGGTTCGGCCCGCGCGCGTACCTGTAGGCCTCTTCGAATCGCCCTTCGGCAATCAGTCCAACGTACCGCCCGGCATTAGTGTGCGCCGGACAAGCCATCATGCAGGGGAAGTTGGTGTGCAGCCAATCCTCATCCACCTTCTTCATTTGAAAACGCATCTGCATGAGAGAGCTTTCGACTGGTTTGTTGGAGACGACTGGATTTGAAGTAGAGGGAAGCGGAACACTCGCGCCGCTTCCCCAATTTCCTGCGATTTACTTGCTGACGGTCAAGTCGGCTTTGGTGTCGCCCGCCACCGTGACCGGTTTGGTCGAGTTCTTCGCGCCTTCATGCCATCCCACGACGTTGTATTGCCCGTCGGGAACGTTCTCGATCTTGTAACTGCCGGTCTTATCCGTCACTGCGAAATAAGGCGTTGGCACGACCACAATGTAGCCCGCCATCTCCGGATGCACGTTGCAAAGCAGCGACGCCACGCCTGCCTGATCGAACTTGAACGGACGCTTCTCGCCCATCGGCCACGTCCCCAGGTTCTTTCCGGGCAGCTTTTTCGAGCCCTGCATCAGCGAAGGCCAGAAAACGTTGTGCGCGACTTTATCGCTGTTCAGGAAGTCCACCGTGGTTCCAACCTGGACGACCATAATGTGTGGTTGGAACAGCAGGCCCTTCTGATCCATCACCGGATGCTCCGAAGGCGCAGGGAACGTTTTGCCCGCAACCGTGTCTACGTATACGACCGACTCGCCACTCACTCCGGAAACTTTCCCGCTGATGCTGCCCGCGCTCGCTGCCAGAGTTAGCGCCATCATTACCGCGAAAATTACTGCGACGTTGCCCTTCATGATTTCTCCTTGTTCAAAAAAGTTTTCTCTGCTCCGATCTTTTGGATCTAGTATACGAACTCCAACCCCGCCGTAGCCGTGTTCGTACGGAACGGGCTGACCGCGTTTCCGTTCTGGTCATAGGTGAGCGCCTGTTGCGGCCGGAACTGATATTCGAATGAAGCTTTGATGTTGGCGTGAATCAGGAACTGCACGCCCGGCGTAATGCGGTCCCGCGTGGTGCCCTCGGGCGAGTAATAGTTCCCACTGCCTGTCTCGTTCAGGAAATCGGCGGAAGACTGAACACGATCCCACCGCATGATCCCCATCACCCACGGGAGCATCAGGTAGTCTGCTTCCAGGAATCCGCCATTAAAGTTGGCGGCCGGCCCTGGCGTGAATCCCGTATATCCGCTATTGAGCAGCAGGTCGTTGTCGTGACCGTACATGTAAAGCCCGAAAAGGTTGAAGGTGCGGTAGTTGAAACTAAAATCCCCGCCGACGCGGTAGAACGGTTCGTGCGCGGTGATGATGGCTGGCGTTTCGCCATTCGATGTGTATCCCGAGAAGCGCTGCGCCGACCTCCCGTAGAAGTAAAAGGTTCCGACGCTCAGATAAGTGTGATCACGAGGCCCCGTCGGTCCGGCAGCCTGAATTTCGTTGCGGCTGGCAGGGTCCTTCTCCAGATTGAAGCGATAGGAGAAATTGGCATAAAGATCTTTGAAGTTGGAATCGGAAAAGAATCCCACTCCTCCCGACGAACTGCCCGTGGGCGATCCAACGTTGGCCGGGGAGGCCGTATTCCCGCTGGTGTTCTGATCGACGATCGCCAGCGAATAGTGATATCCCTTGTACTGGTGGCCGCCGCTGAATTCGACGCCGTGTCCCGCATCCTGCAGCGAAAATACGTTGTTCACATTTTGCGAACTGGTCCCGATGTTGGCCTCGGTGTAGATGTCATACGGGCTAATGTTGATGGAGCGAGCTTGGGTAAACGGTAAGTCCAATTCGAATTGACCTACCTTGAAACTGAGCGCGTCGGTTGGCAACTTCAGGAACCGGCCGATGTTGACAAATCGCAGATACCCATCACCCAGGCTGCCGTTGGCGTTTTCACCAGATACGCTCAAATCGTCGTCAACCCAGAAGGCGATATCGCTGCCGAAGTTCCCAGCCATGAAAATGCTGAAGAATCCCGGTTCGAAATCCGTCCGCGGAACGTTGGGCGATTGCGGTGTCCCGGGCGCTCCGACCGGCGTTTGATTGTAGTTGTTGGCGCTCTTCCCGGTGTATTGGAAAAACTGGTTGAAGCGCAAACCAACCTGCGGGATTCCCGGAATCGTGCCCGGCCAGATCACGTGCGGAAACATTTCCTTCTGTGCCGGAGCGCCCAGCATCACGGGCGGAACCTTGATGAAGTCCTCATCGTTCTTGGGAAATTTGAACCCCGCGTCCTTGAACGCCTTGCCAAAATCGTTCAGTTTGGGGAAATCAATGTGGCAAGTCGTGCACGAGGTGCCATACTGCCGCGAAAATGCCGGAATGGCGTAACTATAAGGGACTGCGAGTACTACGATTGCAAGAATGCAGAACCAGACCGCAAAAATCCTTATGCGCATGAGCCGCCTCCTCAGCACACCACTAGTGCCGATGCTTTATTTACCCCGAAACGATGGGCGCCATTGTCAAGTAGTTGTAAACATTGTGGCAGTGCTGTAACTCACACTGGAATGTGACACAGATCACAATGAGGCAGGAAAAGGCAGATTTCAGGCCCTTGCCGATTGTGTACCCCGCCAGAAAAAAATCTCTGAAAGACTACATTTAAATGGGATCCAGTCGTCTCAGGTTTGGGTAGCGGCGACTGAGGATCGCCGCGCTGCTAGATGGCGTCCTTCTCCTGTGCTGCCAGTTTCCATCCGATTTGCCGGAGCATGCCCAGCCAGAGTTCCGCATCGGACTCGTTCAGATTCAAGCGCCGTATCATCCGCCTGAGCTTTTCCTCTGTTGCTCGAGCAACTCGCGGCTTCACGTATCCGCTGGTTTGAAGAGTTTCAAACAGGAGTTGAGTCAATCTCTCCAGGTCGCCGGCGGTGGCGTTCATCTTCTCGTGAGGCGTATTGAGGCGCGCCGCGTTTTTCGGGGGCGCAGGACTTTCCTCGCGCACCAGTTCATACAGGCAAACCGCGACGGCCTGTCCCAGGTTCATCGACCCGTGCTCGGCTCGCGTCGGAATCCGCATCAGCCAATGGCAATGATCCAGATCTTCATTCGACAGGCCTCTTTTTTCCGATCCAAACAGCAAAGCCACCGGCCCCAGCCGCAGACCGCGGCTGATCGCTCGACCACTCTGATCGAGCCGACGCAGTTTGTGTTGCAATTCCCGCCGGCCCGCGGCCGTTGTTCCCACCACCAGCCTGCAGTCCGCGACCGCCTCGGCCAGCGTTTCAAACACTTCAGCATTCATCAGCACGTCC
>JBELAC010000209.1:0-9069 GCA_049509215.1 Terriglobales bacterium | reverse complement strand
CGGATATACTCGAGACCTGCGCCCGGCACATCGCCCAGCCCCAGATTGGCAATACCGGAGGAGTGGCCTTTTTGCTCCAGTCGAGCGGCCTCAGTTTGTAAGGAAGAAAGTTCTCGCTCGGCCAATTCAACATCAGGATTACGCTCGGTTGAAGAGGAGCGTAGCGCTTGCAGTTGAACTCTCTTGGCCGCGACTTGGGCGCGGAGATTGGCGGCGCCTTGGATCATGGTCTTGGCCTGCGCATCGAGTTGAACCAGCCCTTTGCTCTGCTGGACCTCCAGGAAAGAAGCTTCCGCCGCGACCAGGAGCGCCCGGGCTTGGTTCAACTGTTCCTCATAGAAGAATCGGCGTTGCGACGCTTCGGTGACGGCAAGATCTTGTATAAGTTTGCGAAGCTCTTCGATATAGGCATTGGCGATCGCGGCGACGCGATTCTTGTCGGTATCGGTGACGGATACGGAAATGAATCCCTCCTTTTCAGAAGTCACCTCGGTATTGGCCGCGAGGCGCTTGCGGGCAGCCGTCATGTCTCCGGCACGGTACACCTGTGCCAGACCGAATTTCTGGATGACTGCATCGGCCACCGGCCGCGAGTTCAGCAGACCGACGTAAATATCATTCGGATTCTTGAGACCTAATCCCGCTGCAGTCATTGCGGCAAGTGGATTTCCTCCTCCCCCTGTCAGTTGGCTCATCAGCATCGAAGTTGACGACGGAGCCTGTTGCGGCGGCATGAGCTTGGTAACCGCGGTGTAGAGGACCGGCGATAACAGAGAGAGCATTACGCCCGCCAGCATCGCAATACTCGTCACCTTAACAATCAGCCACTTGCGATGTGCCAGTTGCGTGAGGATTTCAATTCCGCTGATGTCGTAGCTGGACTCTCTATTCTCTACCGCAGGCAAGTTACGCACCGCAAATTCCGATTCGCTTATCGATGGTTGGGTCATATGGCGGCCACTAATGGCGCCCGATTGATGGCAACGACACGGTTCAGCAAATATTCCTGTCCAGGTGAGGGAGCAAAATCCACTTCCGGGATTCAATCTAGATTGCCGCGGTTGACGCCGATCGTGCACTTTCGGCAGAAGTTTCACATGTCGCATCGGACATGGCTCGCCTCACTGCGATGCAGGTGTTGCGAATATGTCCCTCGGTTAAAGTCGGATGTACCAGGAACATGAGACTGGTCGCTCCGAGTTCACGCGCAATGGGAAGACGCTCTTGAGGGCGCCACTCCGGTGGAAACGCCTTTTCCAAATAAATTTCACTGCAACTTCCACTGAAACATGGGATCAACTCCGCATTGATCGCACGAACGATACGGTCACGGTTCCAATCAATTTTCAACCTCTCGGGCCTGACAAAGGCATAGTACTTGTAGTAAGCATGTTCAATATGCTTTTCGGGCCTAGTAACGCGTAACCCCGGTAGACTGGCAAACGCTTCTGTCAGGATCTGAGCATGTTTGCGTCGGATTGAAAGCCACAGCGGAAGTTTTCTGAGTTCGCTTCTTCCAATGGCCGACTGCACTTCGGTCATGCGCCAGTTCGTTCCGAACGAATCATGCAGCCACCGGAATCCCGGACGACTTGGACGGTGATAGACTGCGTCATAACTTTTTCCATGATCCTTTAACGACCACATGGTGTTCCACAGCTCAGACGAGTTTGTACTTACCATCCCCCCCTCGCCGGCAGTAGTCATGATTTTGTCCTGGCAGAAGGAGAATGCGGCCACGTCTCCAAGCGATCCCACGCGGCGGCCTTTGTAGGTGGCGCCGTGCGCCTGGGCACAATCTTCGACGACCTTGATATGCCGCTCCCGCGCCAGTTCGAGGATGTCGTCCATCTCGCACGGCCATCCGGCCAAATGCACAACGACAATCGCCTTCGTACGCGCCGTCAGGACTTTGCGTATTGTTTCCGCCGTAATGTTCTGGCTCTCGGGGTCAACGTCGGCAACCACGGGACGGGCTCCGAGCATGGCGGCGCAGCTTGCGGAAGCAATGAATGTCCGGCTGGTGGTCACGACTTCGTCCGCTGGGCCGATGCCTAAAGCCCGCAAGGCGCATTCCAGAGCCACGCTGCCGTTGGCCAGCGCAATGGCATACTGGCATCCGGTAAATGCGGCGAATTCTTGCTCAAACAGGCGGCCTTGCTCTCCCGTCCAGTAGTTGACCTTTCCGCTACGCAGAACTGCCGAGGCCGCCTCGATTTCCTCGCTTCCGAAATACGGCCAGGAAGGAAAGGACGCCTTTGAGTCGGTTGCGGATTGACCTTGTGCGGGGGCTGCCGTGGTCATGGTCAGAGGTAATCTGTGAACTGGCTTTTGCAAAACTACAAGTCCGATCCAGGAACATCGTTCACGATGCGGGCGAGAGAACTGAGGTTATTCAGTTCATGATCTGGTTCGCACGCAAGCGATATGGCTTGCGAGTGGAGACCACCCTCTCGCCTTACGCGAACCGTCCTCCACCCGAGCCGGGCTGGGGCCGTAAAATCTCTCATGGGGTTGTCCGCCACATACATACACTCATTCGGACTAGCGCCCATCTGTTCTTGCACGGTGAGAAAGCCTCGCGGATGGGGTTTGCGGAACTCAGTCCCCCACTGGTCGGTAATAATCTGGAGGCCGATCCAACGATCAAGCTGCAGGGCTCGAGCCTTGTTCACCTGGCTTGCCACCGGACCGTCCGTGATCAGGGCAAGGCGGTACCCGGAATGCAGGCCATCCAAACACTGCCGGGCATCCGGGGCCAGCGAAATGGCGGGAACGTGATTTCGATAGGCCTCAACGAGTTCTTCAATTAGCGACGGAGGGGAAGGCAAGCCGATACACTGGAGAGTGCAGTCAAAGATATCCCCGCGCTGACCTGCCAAAAACAGCTCCCATGCCGACTCGGAGAATTGCCGATTGCCGAACTTTTTCTCCACCAGCGCCCCGGCGTGCAAGAAACCACTGCGGATGTAATCTCTTTCCAAGTAAAGCGTGTCGTCCATATCGAAAACGATGCAGCGCAATCGATGATTGCTCGAAATTTCAGGCCAGCTGATTTGCCGCGTTAATGAAGACTGCGGTGTCGAATCGTAACATCAACAAATGGTCGCGCCATTCGGAAAACTCCGCGCTTGAAGGGAGGCCGAACATATCTTCCAATATCCAGCGACAAAAGTTCGCTCCCGCTTCGGCCGCGAGTGGGAAGCCACCTCCGAAGCGGGCATTAATCTCAATCAACTGAATTTCGTTATTCTTATCAACAAAACCCTGTAAGTTGAGTGGGCCCCGGGCCCCAGGCAGCGCCTCCGCCACTTGCTTGGCTAGTTCCATCAACTTCTGGTTCTTGACCGTGATTCCCTTGCTGACTTCGCCGCCCCGGGTCTCCAAACGCCGGTGAGGGACAGCACAGAGGCATCCTCCCGAGCGATCCACAAATAGGTTGGTCGTATGCTCTACCCCTCTAGCCATCGACTCCACTACCAACTCCTCGTGACCTCTCAGCGCATGGAGCATCTCGGCATCATGAATCGTGGTTACGCCAATGGATGCGCTTCCGCGTCGCGGCTTCACCATGACGGGAAATGTCCACCGGCCCAGGTTATTCAGCACTTGCTCGATCGGCTCCTGTCTGACTGTGGGGAATCCGTGCGCGACAAACCATTGGTTTGTCTGACATTTGTCGGCCGCGATGTCGATCGTGCCAGGACTCGAAATCAAGACCTTGGCGCCCGTGATCTCAAACTCCTGAGCCCGCGCCGCATACACCGGAAGCTCATGGTCAATCGTAGGAACGATGAGATTTACCCCCTGATGCTTGCAGATGGCAATCGTTTCCGGCACGAACCCGGCGTCCGAACAGCGCGGAACTTGAAAACAGCGGTCGACCAAATGCGAGGCCGGAGATAGTTCTGGCTCTGCGTCGGTTCCGAGCACAGTCAGGACGACCTCTAACGTTTTCGCCGCACGCCGAAAACATTCGACCAGTTGCGCCCGGCGTCCGACGGATGACACGAGTACCGTGAAATTGCGTTGCATAGAAATTGCCCGAGCTGCAAGCGTTACTTACACTTCGGATTCGTTTTACTGGCTTGCTAGCCGTCGCGAGAATGCGGAGCCTCCAGCGATTAGCCATCCGCTCCGGCGCATACCGATTGCCGATGAATTCGAAGACGGACGTCAATGACGAAGGAACGAACTCGCCGCAAGACCTGCAGACTCTTAATCTCCTACTCCGCGCCCGGCTGGACGGCGAAACTCCGGCATCGTCGCGTGCCCGGGCTGCGAAATGCCCTCGCCCTTGAGCGTTTTCCATAGGGTCAACGCCAGGATCTTCACATCGAGCCAAAAACTGCAATTCTCCACGTACCACCCGTCGTAGACAAATCTCTTTTCCCACGTTGTACTGTTTCGACCTTTCACCTGCGCCCATCCCGTAATGCCGGGTTTCATCTCGTGACGGCGCCTCTCCACCGTCGTATACCGTTGCAGGTATTCCGGCAACAAAGGGCGCGGGCCCACCAGGCTCATCTCGCCATGGATTACGTTGATTAACTCCGGCAACTCATCGACACTGGCGCGACGCAGAAGCCTACCCATCGGAACCAGACGGCGGCTGTCGGGAAGCAAGTTTCCCGCGGCATCGTGCTCCCCGGTCATGGTGCGGAATTTGAACAGAGGGAAGAGTTCCTCGCCGCGCCCCGGGCGCATTTGGCGAAAAATCACCGGAGAACCGAGCCTAATTCTGACGCAGAGGGCAACGACGGCGAGAACCGGCGAGAGCAGGAGAAGCGCCAGCGTTGCGCACAGCAGATCGAGCGTGCGCTTCCCATACTTTCGGTAAAAAGTCATACGTGGTATTGGTTCGTCGCCGCCCCGCCCGCAGAAAATTCCTCATAGCGTCTGACGCCTTGCGCACCCGACCTTTCCCTTGAACCGGCGTCGAAAGGTCCACCCAGGTTGCCGAGGAGAAATTCCCGCAGGTCCGCGGCTACTTTAGCGGTTTCAATCTCGGCCGCGAAAAATCGTTCGCAGTTCGAAGCCATGGCTGTCCGGTCGGTTCCGCAAAGTCGCAAAAAACAATCTCTGAGTTGCTGCCGATCTCCGCCTTCGTAGTTTTCGCCCAAGCCGTGCTCGGCCACCAGGCGGTGCAGATCGCCGGTCATCGAGTTAATCAAGGGCAGGCCGGCAGCCAGATATGTGGCCGCCTTGTAGGAAAAAGACGCGGACGTATTGATGTAGCCATTGAAACCAACGTGACAGCTGCCGAGGATATCCGCCACCTGACCGGCGTCGAAGACCACGCCAAAGAATTGATGCTGAATCTGGCGACGCCCTAGTTCGCTGAGAAGCCACTCCTGCCGGTCTCCTGCGCCGATCACGAACAGTTGCACATGGTCCCGCAATTCGGCTTCTGAGAGCACGTCGAGGAGCGTCTCAAAATCACAGAGCCGTCCGATATTCCCGATGTAGGCGATGGTGAAGACGGTCTGTTTCGGCACGGCGGAATTCAGCCGCCCGTGCCCGAGGTAGAACCTCTTTATGTTTGCTCCGCTCTTCGCGTACCTGGATGCCTCGGCAATAAATGTGTCCGAAACGCCCATCACCACGTCCGCCTTTACGACCGCAGATTTGAAAAACCATTTCCAGATGGCGAATACAGGCCTCGAAGCTCGTTTCGCCAGCGGAGAAAACGGCAGTACGTCGGGCCAGATATCGACCACGTCAATGATCTTGATTCGCGCGCCGGCCAAGTTGAATACCAGCCAAGTCAAACTGTTGAGCGGCACGCTCGCATAGACTACGTCGTAAAGGTGGCGCGTCCGCCGGAAATATGCCGCGGCTTTGAAAGCAAATCGGAGGTGAGAGATCACACGGGCCACGGATACATTGCCGTGATACGGCGGCGCTTCCAGATAAATCACTTGCGCAAAAGGTTCGCAGCCGCGCTGTTCGCGCTTACTCTTCAGAGAGTGGTCGAAGTCGCTGGTCACGACGTCCACCGGCATAAACTCCGCCAGCACAGATCCCGCCAGCCGCGGCCGGTTTGCCGATCCGTCCAGACTAAAGAAGGGAGCGAGCACGATCCCCCGTTTGGGCGCACTTCGTTTTCCGAAAGCGCTCTTTTCCTCCTCCGTGCCCATTGCGGCATTCGGGATGATATGCGCGTGCCCGAAAAGGTTCGGCTGGCCGTCTCCGGCAAGGTCTTCTGCCGCAGGCATCGCGCCAACGATCTGCTTTTGAGAACGTAGCCGCACGAATCTCGCCATGAGGTTGCGGCTCACCGACAAACGCCACCACAACATCCGAGGCCAAGACGCGTGCCGGCCGGTAGTGACGTTTCCCCCGTGACGTCGATAACTCATCAAGACCTGGGGGATAAGCGCGGCCTTTCCTTCCAGTTGATTCACCATCCCGACCCACATGTCGTGCATCGGCAGGTCGGGCGGAAAAGGTAAGCAGCGCGTCAGCAGGTTGCGGCGAAATGCCATGACACAGCCCATGTAGTGATTACGGATGAGGTTCGCCATGATTCCGTCGCGAAACCCGCCGTGGGTCATCCAAGTCCCCGCCACCACCTTTCCGGCATCATCAATGACATCCGCATCGCTCACAACCAGACTTACATCGGGGTGCGCATCGAAATAGGCGCAACACACCGCTACTTTTTCCGGCCGCCAAATGTCGTCCTGGTCGGAGAGGAAAACTAGATCGCCGCGGGCGCTGCCGAGCGCTCGTTCATAAGCTCTTAGGACGCCTCCATTATGTTGGTTACGCAGCAGCTTCACCCGGGAATCCCCAAAAGCTTCTATGATGGCCACGCTCCGGTCGGCCGAGCCATCGTCAACAATCACCAATTCATCTTCGGCGCTTAACTGCGGCAGAATGGATGCGATCTGATGGCGGATAAAACGCTCGCCGTTGTAGGCAGCCATGCAGACCGAGATTTGGAAGCAATGCGGATGGATGGCCGCCGGTTGCGGCTCTCTCTCCTTGTGTTCAAAGTGAGTCCCTGCATCGCAATGCATCAACTCCTTCTTTCTGACCAGAGACGGTTCGGTTCGGTATGGAACGGGCATTGGGTAGGATTCCAGGGCCATCTACGTTAGTGTGTCGGCTCGCGCCAGTCCGTCGTTGTTCTTAGGGCGGCGAGGCACGCCAGCGACATCACCAACATAGACATTCCGATTGGGTTGTTGACGAAAGGATTGGTGAATGATTCGACCAGGACAAAAACTGAAGAGAGCAGAAACGGATATACAAGCTGATGCGGGGCGACCGCCATGGCCCGCCGGTAGCGCGCAACCAGGATGAGGATTAGGCTGGTCCACCATAATAGTCCGATCGCTCCCTGTTTGTGGAAGATTTCCAGATAGGACATCTCCATATGCACCGGCCGCTCCGGAACGCCCTTTCCAAAGCCGTGGCCAACCGCCAGTGAAACGAGATCGCTTCGATCGAGCACCTGCCGTATCGTCCTCAACCGCAAGGAATCACCGGATTGTTTGTCCCCTGCCGTGGCCGTCACGGTGAAGAACAACCCCACGCCCATCAGAGTGACAATAGTGAAATACAGTAGTTTGTTTTTCAGGCTAAGTGGGCGCAGCGCTATATAAAGGAGCGCAACGATCGCCAATGCCAGGATGTAGCCGCGTGTGCCACTGGCGGCAGCCCCGATAACAGTAATGGCGATGAAGACCCTTGCCATCCGGAAGTTGTCACACACAAGAAATATAAAAGCGATGCAGATGTAAAGCGATCCGTTATAAAAGAAAATGCCTGTGTTTCCGCGGAGCACGATGCCTACCTCTTCGTTAGCGGAGACGATCTTGTAGAAAGTGTCGAAGCTCACCAACCCGCTGGCGATTGCGGCCAGCAGAGCCATATAGATGACCGAAAGCAGTACGCCGCCGATAATAATTATGTTTCGGATCAACTTCACATCCCTGACATCCCGCACCACCGCCTCAAAGAACAGGAGCATCGGAAAGTAAATGAGCGGCTTCACGTCCTCCGTTATCGCTTCTATCCTTCCTCCCTGCGACAAGCCCTCAGCGATTTCTCCGAGGAGAAGCACGGCTTGCGTAAAGACCAGGAGAATACTTGCGGTTCGGAAGGAGAAGCCTTGAACCATGCGCACCGACGTATATGCCATGGCGGCCACATACAGCCACATTTTGAGTGACAGGGGGCCGATCATGAGCAATCTGCCGCTGCCCATGGTTACGGCCTCCAGCGTGACGATGAAGAGCAGGCCGTAACCTCCACACCAACTCCGGAGTCTTGGGCGGCTGGCGACGAGGGGATTGGCGCCAAGACCAGAAACTCGATGCACCGGATCCTTTCCCCCGTCAGTTATCGCGTTCACTGCTGAAGTTTCTCGAGACTCCGCATCGGATGCCCGCCGTGCTCGACCAGCTCATTGAATGACCCGTATTGCTGCTGCGCCAAGCGCGAATTGCGAGAACACCTGGCTCCAGTCGCGCAAGCCCTTAAATATGGAGCCATGGTTCAGGCGCTGGGGCACGACGATCGCGTCCCCCGGCATCAGTCGAAGCGAAGCGAAGCCGCCATTCCACAGCCCCTTGACTGACTGCTTGCTGAAGATGGAGCCATCGGCGCGGATGACGAACATACGCGCTTTGTCCGCCTCCCGCGTCGGGCCCCCTGCCCGCTTCAGGTAATCGTCCACGCGCTCGCCGCGGCGGTAGAGAAAGGAATTCTTGTTGTAGACCGCGCCTAGCATCTGGACTGTGGAGGGGCGAAACGGAACCAGCAATCGGTCGCCGTCTTCGAGCGCGATTTCAGGCAGGTCGCCGACGGCGGCCGCATTGGGAGCAAGATCCAGCACCACGCGTCCCTCGACTTTGACTAGCCTTAGCTTTTCGATTAGATCCCTTTGCGCTTCTAGTTTGGCGCGCTGGTCGGCGACATCTTCTGGATTGACTCCGGCGGGTGCGAGGGCGGAGCGGGGGAGGTCTTCCTCCAGGTTTTCGATCAGCTGGCCGAGACCTTTCTGCTGCTCGACGCGCACCGATTCGCGGGTGAACTCCGCTCCATAGAGATATGCAT
>JBELAC010000208.1:0-9073 GCA_049509215.1 Terriglobales bacterium | reverse complement strand
GACAGCGACAAAGATAAAGACAAAAAATAGCGGGAAAGCTTCTCACCTCATACCCTTCGGCGCTCGCGTATCTGTTTTGCATGATGGCGCCCATGCACCCAGTGGAGCTTGCGCCACTGATCCGCTGTGAGCGGCCCCAGGATCGGATGATCCATGATCTTCGTCCAGGGGCCAAAGCGGCGCTCACATTCGTCGAGGCCGGATTCCATGGTTCGAATCTCGTCAATGATCGTTGACCGCACTTCCTCGGACGGCACTCCGCATGGGACGGCGACTTGGGGTGCTTTCACGCCGTCGGGCATGTAGCCAACCGTCACGACTACCAGGGTTTGCAGGCGGTGCCTCAGCGTTGCCTGTGTAGCCAGCGGAGCGCCCTTTTCCAGACATCTTGCCAACCCGCGATTTGTGCCCTTATAGCTCAGGAAAAGATGCTCGAGAATCTGGCCTGAATTCCACTTCCCTGGCGGAGCTTGTGTCAGGGACCTGCCGGTCGCGTCAGCAAGGACATCCTCCAGTTCCTTGCGTAAGCGCACAAGATAGGAATCCATAGCCATGAGATGAACAAATTATTCCCGGCGATTCTACGGGAATCTTGGACGCTCGTTCAGTACAATGGTCGCGGCCAGCAAGACAACGCTTTATCAGGAAACGGCGGCGTCGAATCCGGGCGTCAGCATGCTTACGAGAGAGACTCGATGAAGAAACTTTTTGTGGCAATTCTAGCGGTGGCAGCAATCGCCGGTTGTTCTTCGGCCCCGACTACGCCGGCAACGTCCGAGAAACCTCAGCCGAAGACTCCCGAACTGATCACCGGCAGCAGCGCCTTTTACAAGTGCTACATTGCGGCGCGCGGCTGGGCGCAGGACGCTCAGCCTTTTCGCGTCGAGTCCTCCGATTCCAAAGGCAAGGACGGCAAGGCGGGCGAGTGGCGCGCCGGATTCGCATCTCCTGCGCAGCACTCGACCCGTTCCTATACCTGGTCGAACGGCGACGTCAATCACAGCGTCGAAGACACCTACAGCCCGACCAATTCCTCGACGCAGGTTTTCAACGTCCAGTTCCTCAAGGTGGATACTGACAAGGCATTTGCTGTCGCGCAAGAGCACGGCGGAGACAAACTGCTTGAGAAGAGTCCCGACACCCCGCTGCTTTACATCCTCGACTGGGACCGCCAGACCAACGAACTGCTCTGGCACGTCATCTATGGAACCGACCGCGACACCGCGAAACTGCGCGTCGCCGTGAACGCATCCACCGGAGAATTTTCGCGCGTGGAGAAGTAGAAGAGCCGTGGTTAGTGGTTAGTGGCCGGTGCTTGGTAGCTGGTTGCTGACGGCTAATAAGTTTCGCGCTGAGTCTCAGAACCTGTTTTTCCTGGATCCGTTTTGAAAGGGCGCGGCTTCAGCCACGCCGCTCGAGGGTCCAGAATACAAGGGCTTTGGCCCCTGAAGGCCGCGCAACAAAAATCCTACTCGCTCTTGTCTAGCTTCTCCAGCGACGCCCGTGCGTCTTTCGCGAACGGTCCTTCCGGCAGGATTTTCAAATACTGTTCAAAGTATTTGCGCGCTTCGGTTTTATCTCCCAACTTTTCCTGGCAGACGGCGAGGCGGAAGCTGGCGACCGCATCGTTATTCTTGTAATAGAGCGCTTCTTTGTAGCGCTCGAGCGCAGCCTTGTAGTTCTTGCGCCTGAAGTAGAAATCTCCCACCTGAATATCTTTCGACGCCTTCAATGGGTTCCACGGATGGAACTCCTGTACACCGGTATTGTCCACCGGTGGCGTGAGGTCCATGTCGGCCAAGGCTGCGCTGCTGTTGGGATGGTTCTTCGCGTCGTCCTTGGGCGCGCTGGTGTCGATTCGCGTATCCCGGCTCGAACTCTCTTGCGCCTCCTGATCGTGATCTGGGGCAGTGGTCGAGGAATTCTGCTGCGCCATGCACCAGGCCGCGCATAAAACCAGCGAACATCCGAAGAGGGAAAGACGAGTCATCTTGCAAGTATTCTAGTCTGATTCACGCTTTCGAAATTTGGGGTCACTCTGCCGGAAACAGTTCGTTAAACAATCTCTGTACTAGTCGATCGTAAGCCTGTTCACCGTGCTCCTGCTGGTAGTGATATGTGGCCATCCGCATGACCTCAGAATGCGTGTTGAACGCCCGCAACTCTCCGGCCGAAAACACAGCCGCGTGCGCCTGCGCCGGGCCCCGCTCCCGCTGCGCCCACAGTTCGGATGAAAGTATTCCCTTTTCGACACGCGCCCGCGCGATCCGCACGTTCATGAACGTGTCGTGCATATCGTGAATGACCTTCAGCGCCTCCAGCGCACGGCAGCCATTCGCGATCTTGCCATCGTCATCGACCGCATAAATGTTCGGCATCGTCCAGATCGACTGTTGCCCTTCGCGCTTCCAGGCAAAGCGGCTCGCTCCGACGTACATTCCGTCGCGCAGGTTGTGTAATTCTGCAAGCGTCACCAGCGCTTCTTCTGGCGCATCGATCTCGCGCACATACTCGTTCCAAACATCCACGATCCGCTGTTCCGGAATCAGGTGCGCCGGGTCGGAAACGGCCTCAAATTCGGCGCGTGCCACACAATGACGATAGCTCAGCCCGGCCCACAGCAAATGCTGATGGTTGGTAAGTACCTCCGCGACCGCGTCCACAAGCTTCCGCGCGTCGGCTTCTGAGTGAATGTCGGCCGCGAGGTCGTTGATGCGCACCGCTTGCTTCCGGGCCGCTTCCCACTGAATCGTTGCCTGTTCCAACTTCTGCTTGATCTGTTCTTGTTGTTCCGCTGTGAATTGTTTCGGCGCCGCCATCATCGAAGGCGTTTGAGCAGCGGAAGCCGCGGTGGCCGGAGCGGAGTTGACGGGAACAGCGGCGTCCTGAAGAGCGCTTAGAAGCAGGGCCGCGAGCAGTGGGATCGCGATCATCGTACTCTCCTGACCTGACCAGATTGTAATCGAGCCGCTGGCTCTGGTGCGATGCCCTGACGTCACGCCGCAGTTGCCCGCTCGCGCAGCCATCGGCAGGAGTGAAGGAGTATTGATCTCGCGGGACGCGCAGGAAACTCTGGCCAGACAAAAATCAGGCCGCCAAATGCGGCGGCCTGTTTTGGGCGAAATCCTCCGGGGAGGAGGAAAACTATAGCGACGGCGGGGTCGCGCTTGCCGTCGGCGTCGTCTGTGCCGGCGACTGTCCCGCTCCGGTATTCGTCATCAGGTGGATGTCCACGCGGCGGTTCTTCGCCCGTCCATCCGCCGTCTTGTTCGACTCAACCGGCTTATCCTTGCCCAGCCCGATCAGATAAATCTTATAGGCCGGAATGTTCTTCTCCGAAGCCAGATACTGAATCACCGCATCGGCGCGCCGCTGGCTCAAGTCATAGTTGTAGTCGGCACTGCCCACCGAGTCGGTCGCGCCTTCTACCGTGATGATGTATCCCTTGGTCGACGCAACGCTTTCAGCCAACTGGTCGATCGCTTCTCTCGCCTGCTTGGTCAGATTGTCCTTGTTGAATCCGAAATGCACCGAGGCATCCGCCACGGGGCGATAGTTGTCGAGGTTAACGACCGTGTTGGTCAGAGTGTCCACGCGCTGCGCGGCACTACTTGCCGACGTCTGCGCTTTATCGGCGCTGGTACCTGCCGCCAATGCTCTCCGGTCAGCCTGATTAGCGCTTGCCTGCGCCGCTTGGATTCCCGCCTGCGCGCGCTGGTCCACGTCCTTGATATCTCTTGAATTCTTCGCCGTCAGGTCGTCGAGTTCGTTGGTCTTGTTGATCAACGGCGTCGTCTGTTGGCGCACATAGTTCTTGGTGGTACAGCCAATCGATGCGGCCGCTGCGAGTGCCAGCATAAGGGTCAATGAAATTCGTTTCATTCGATTGAGGGCTCCTTCCCCAAATTATTGCCCCGGATCAATTCTTGCTTCTCCTGCCGATCCGATACCAATCTTTCCGGACCTGCATTCGATGTCTACTGAAGCACGAAGGATGCCATCCTCGGCTCGATATGGAAGTCTGCAACGCACTTATTATCAATAGCCTACAAATTCACTGCGAACTACGACGCCTTGCTCCCCGCCTTTCGATGCTGGCACCATAGAAATTTTATACTGTGGAATTCCGGCAGAGTCCCGGAAAGTCACCGCACAGGGTTGGCGTCGCTGGTACTCGAAAATGAGACGCAGACGAACTGCGCCTCCCTCGGCCGGCTGGAAATCACGAACGTTTATTTGTTTTGTTGAAGCGTGGATCTAATTCTGGATCTTGTTCCACGCCTTTTCGAACTGCGAGACCAGGGGTGCCTCGCCCTGCTGCAATCCACCGCGCCCCATGACGCGCCATAGAAAAACAGACCGCGATCCGTGCGCATCATAAAGGGCCAGTACATCCTCGCTCGGTCGTGACTGCACCATCAGGATGACATCCGCATCTTCGGGCCGGTACACCACAATCAGTTTGCCCCACTTCTGAATCGTGTCCTGCACGCGGGAGATGGCCTCGCGGTCGTCGGGCAGGAGCCTAGGATCAAATTGATCGCCATCATAGGCAGCCACGTACACAAATCGTGCGTTAGAAAGCGTGCGCGGAATTGCTGGAACCTTCGGCGAAGCCCACGCCGTCCCAGCCGCCGAAAGCGTTAGCAAAACAACCGCGAATAAACCCTTGATGTTTTTCATCGATACCACTCCCCCGGACCGCCCTTGAGGCCGACCCTTGTTAGTACGATCTTGTGCGAAATATCCCTACTAAGAGAGATGCCGATTGGACATCCTAAGATGCCATCTAAGATGCCCTGAAAAAGATGCCTGGTAAAGATGCCACGCCCAGAGCGGGATTTCACATTACCGAAGGAACCGTGATGCCCATTACCGCCAGAACGCGGATCAATTCACGGCGCACAACGGCAGCCGTCGTCAGCAGAAATCGCTTTCGATCTTCGTTCGGCTCAATCAGGATTGGGTGCTGGTGATAGAAGGTGTTAAACATTTGCGCCAGTTGAAAAACATGCTTCGCAAGGTACGCAGGCTCGGTTGTGGCAATGCACTGCCCCACGATGTAAGAAGTCTTCGCCGCAGCCAACCAGAGCTCCCAGATTCCGTTTCCAGATTCTCCGCCCAAGTACTTCGCAAAATCCTCGGTAGAAACCTCGCTTGCGGTGCCTGACAGAAACGTATCAGGGTCGAATCCGCCCTTGCGGAAAATGTTCGTGGCGCGCACCACCGCATACTGCGCGTACGGCCCAGTCTCGCCTTCAAAGCTGAGCGCGTCTTTGAAATCAAATGCAATCACTGAAGGCTTGGTGAACTTCAGCATGAAATAGCGCAGCGCACCGATGGCGATCTGCATGGCGATCGCCGCGCGCTCTTCTTCGCTCAATTCTGGATGGCGCGAATCCACTTCTTTGCGTGCTGAAGTGATCAGCGCATCCAGCAGATCGTCCGCCTTGACCCCGAATCCTTTGCGCCCGGAAACCTCGATCCAGGGACGCGCCTTTTCTTCTTCGCTCAGTTCATAGCCGAGTTCGGCCGCGCACCGCGGAGTGAGCGCAACCATCTCGTAGGAAAAATGCGTGTAGCGGTCGGCGGCCTCACCATGGCCAAGCCCGCGCAGAGCTTCGATCACCGTGTTCTGCGCTTCCGACTGACGCGCGTCAATCACGTTGTAGATTTCGGCGACATCCCCAAAATGTGGATGACCTCTTTCGACCTGCGGATCGGCGGGACTTGTTGAGATCCAGCATTCGTGCGCGTTGGGATAGCGATAGAACTTACGATAGCTGAAATCGCGCCCCAGCAGGCCGAACTTCCACATGTGGTAAGCGATGTCCTTGCCCACGTAACCGACGGTCCCATTCGATCGGACAATGACTTTCTGGTCCTCTTCGGAAATCTGGCCGGCTGTCTCGCCGTCCTCCGTGTTCTCTGTGCCCTCCGTGGTTAAAGATTTTGCCGTCCCCGCCCGCCGCATGATCCAGCAGCCTTTATTCTTGCCCTCGGCTTCGTAAGTGAGCACGCCGGCTTCTTTCAACTTTGTGAACGCGGCATCCCAGAAATGAAGGTGAAGAATCTCGCTCTCCCGCGGCAGGAAGTCATATTCGATGTCGAGCCGCTCCATCGTCTCCAGATGTCGACGCAGGACAGCAATCGCAATGATTTCGGCGATCTCAGCGGTCTCGTTGTTCCCTTCCTCCAGCGCGTGCAGCGTCGCGCTCCGCGCTGCCAGGTTTTGCTTGTCCTCGGCGTACCAGCGGGAAACGCTCGCGTAGAGGTCCCAACAATAGAAATCGAAATGAGGCGCGGCAGCGAGCGCTTCAATTTCCGCGCGCGACTTTTTCTCGAGATGCATGAATCCGACGACCACGTCAGCCACCTGGACTCCGGTATTGTCGATGTAATTCTGAACGTCGACTTCCCTGCCAGCGAGCCGCAGGAGGCGCACGAATGTGTCGCCCAAAATCGCATTCCGCAGATGCCCGATGTGAGCGGCCTTGTTGGGATTGATGCTGGAATGCTCAACCAGCACCTTGCCGGGAGGAATGTCGGCAGGCAAATTCTGATCCGCCGCAACCGCCGCCGCCGCTTCGGCCCGGTTCACTCGCACATTGATGTAGCCCGCGCCCGCAACCTCAAACCTTTCGATGCCGCGGACGCAACCGATTCCCGCGACGATTTCGTCGGCAATTTTGCGCGGAGCCTTGCGGAGCTTGCGGGCAAGCTCAAATGCGATGGGCAGAGCATACTCGCCAAACTCGATCTTGGGAGGTTGCTCGATGACGATATTTGCGACTTCCAGCTGATAACTGCGGCGCAAGAACTCGCGCACAGACTCAGCCAAACGGCGTTCCAGGTCTCGGTACAAGAAATCCCTCTAAATGATTGAAGAAACAGTGATTCTAACAAAGTCGCGGCGCACAGCGCGTTTGACGCGACTGAATGTGAAACCTATGATGAAAAACTACGTTGGTCGTTCGTGTTTGCGAACAACGAACAACCAATAGCGAACGACGGCTTCTATGCGCATTGCCTACCTCGACTGTTTTTCCGGCATCAGCGGCGACATGTTTCTTGGCGCCCTCGTCGATGCCGGAGTCCCGCCCAAATTGCTGGAAGACACAGTGGCTGCGCTCAATATCGGCGCGACGCTGCAGATTTCACGGGTGATGCGTAGCGGAATCACCGGTACCAAGGTGGATGTTTACGCCCAAGGCGAGAAAGATCTGCCGCGTGAGGTCTATTGGGAGCAGCAGCGCGAGCACAATCATCCGCACGCTCATCCGCACGACCATGAACATGAGCACCAACATTCTCGTGCGAATGATCCGCCGGAGCACGCGCCACATGCTCGCCATCCGCAGGGCCGGGGATTAAGCGAAATTCGCCTGATCATCAACGGTGCAGCGATCAGTGCCGCCGCGAAAGCAACCGCGATCCGCATATTCGAAGCATTGGGAGCCGCGGAAGCCGAGATTCACAATACGTCAATCGAGCAGGTGCATTTTCATGAGGTCGGCGCCGTGGATGCGATGGTGGATATCGTCTGCGCGTCCGTAGGAGCCGAGGCCCTCGCAGTCGACGAATGGGTGTGCTCTCCGCTCAACGTTGGTGGAGGCATCGTCAAGTGCGCTCACGGAACATTGCCCGTGCCTGCTCCCGCAACCCTGAAGCTCCTCAGGAATGCTCCGGTCTACTCGTCTGGTCCGCAGGTTGAGTTGGTAACGCCAACGGGTGCCGCGATCGTGAGGGCTTTGGCGACACGCTTCGGGGCGTTTCCGGCGATGAAGATCGAAAAGGCCGGTTACGGTGCCGGAAGCCGCGAGTTTCGAGAGCATCCGAATCTGCTGCGGTTGACGATTGGAGAGACTGCCTCGAACGCGAGGACCAACGCTTCGTTCACTACCGTCACATCCCCAGAGGGTATCGTCGCAGATCAAATCGCCGTGCTCGAAGCCAATCTGGACGACTTAAGCCCGCAGGTCTTCGCCTACGCGATGGAACGATTGCTCGCCGACGGAGCACTCGACGTATTCAGCGTCCCCGTCCAGATGAAGAAGAATCGCCCCGGCGCATTGCTGACAGTCCTGGCGAAGCCCGACGATGCCGACCGTCTCACCAAACTGATTTTCGCCGAGACCTCGACGCTTGGTGTGCGCCGCCGCGACGAACAACGCAGAATACTCTCACGGCGGTGGGAGACCGTCGACACATCCTGGGGTCCCGTACGCATCAAGATCGCAAAAATGAATGGCACGGTGTCCAACTATGCTCCGGAATTTGAGGACTGCCGCGCGCTGGCCGAAAAGCATCAGGTGCCGCTAAAGAAGGTCATGGAGGAAGCTTTGCGGAAATTCGGAGCTTCCAACTCGTAGCTTTTAGCTACTAGCAAGCCTTCTTATGAAACACTAATTGTCGGGAGCCAGAAGCCAGGCGCCAGCGGCTGGAAATCCAGAAACTGGCCTCGTGCAGGTGCTCCACCTATAAAACTCATGAGCAAGAAGTTCTACATCACAACTCCTATTTACTACGTCAATGCTCGTCCGCACATCGGGCACGCGTACACGACGATTGCCTGCGACACCATCGCGCGCCGGCATCGCATGCTCGGCGACGACACATGGTTTCTTACCGGTACCGACGAGCACGGTCAGAAAATCGAGCGTGCAGCGCAGGCAGCGGGCAAAACGCCGCAGCAGTTCACCGACGAGGTCTCAGCCGAATTCCGTGCCCTTTGGGACCGCATGGGACTCAGCTACGACGATTACATCCGTACAACCTCGTCTCGCCACAAGCAGGGCGTGCAGGCCCTGTGGAAGCGGATTCAGGACGCGGGCTACATCTACAAGAGCCACTACACTGGCCAATACTGCGTGTATGACGAGCTCTATGTTGATTCGGTCGGGCCCGGTGCGCCCTGCCCGGAATGCGGACGTCCTACCGAGACGGTAAAAGAAGAAAACTATTTCTTTAAGCTCTCCGCATTTCAGGAACCCCTGATCAAGCTCTACACCGAACAGCCGGATTTCATCCGGCCCGACACCAGGCGCAATGAAGTCCTGTCATTTGTGACGGG
>JBELAC010000207.1:0-9127 GCA_049509215.1 Terriglobales bacterium | reverse complement strand
CACTCCCCGCTGCCGAACCTGATAAACAACACGTACCAGACCTACCCACAATTCGACTTGGGCATCCCCGACCAGTTCCGCTTCGATATCTGGAATGAGGACTTCCAGAACGACGTCGCCGCAGGTAAGGTGCCCCAGTTGGAGTTCATGTGGATCAGCTCCGACCACACCGGCGGCCCGCCGTACGCGATAGCCATGCAGGCCGACAACGACCTGGCCGTTGGCCGCTTTGTCGAGGCCATCAGCCACAGTTCGATTTGGTCCTCTTCGGCGATCTTCATCGAGGAAGACGACGCGCAGACCGGCGTCGACCACGTCGATGGTCACCGCAGCCCTGGCTATGTCATCAGCCCCTACGTCATCCAGAGCACCGGTGGTACGACCTACGTAGACAGCACCTTCTACACGCAAGTCAACCTGACCCGGACGATCGAGCAGATTCTCGGCATCGCGCCCATGAATCAGTCCGATCTCGTGGCCTCGCCGATGAGCACGCTCTTCCTCGATAATCCACCGGCGGACAACTTCCTGCCATGGACACACGTGGCGGCGGGTACGCCTTTACCCTATGGCGTTAACCAGACTCCAACTCAGACCTTGCCTCCCTCATGTTCTGAGGCGGTCAAGAAAGCTCAATCCACCAAGGCTCAGTCGACCAGGAAAGAGAGCCCTGCGGTTCAGGCTCTGCGGGCTGGCTGGATGGCAAAGAAGACCGAGATCTTCGCTGGCAAGTACCAAAAGCCAGACTCCGAAGACTCGGACACCGTCAACCACCTGAACTGGTATGAAGCCACTGGCTTTACGCGCCCCTACCCCGGCGAGAAGACGGTTCGCCCCGCGAGCGACTTCAACCGCGCGGCACCGGCGAAAGCTGACCTGGACGACTAAAGTTCGTTTGGACCATAACCACCCTCTCCTCGATTACCGGGGAGAGGGTTTTTTGTTCACGCCTGGAAAGGTAAAGTCCCCACCAATCCGAAGCTCCCTACCACTCGTGAATGGTACTGCCCCGCCTTCTTCCCGCGACAACGCAAAGAACACATCAATCAGTAGAAATTGGTGAAAAAAGGCACTTCGAATCCGAGATGGGAGAAGAACGACGAAATTGCCTCGCCGCCATCAGGCGGACGACGAAGTACTTAGCCGCGGGAAAAGCTACGGGGCAATGTCAGAAAGGACCATCATGTTTCTGGTAGAGAGGGACCAGTCCATCAAGAACGAGCAGGTGTACAACAGACCAGATTAGTCCGCATAGGTCAGGTCGCCCTTGCAGACTCCGAGCGGATTGTGGGCAAACGGGTAGTAAACCCCGCTGACTTGAAAATTGTCGATCTGGCGGGTGCCCAAGACAATGCGGGTACCCCCTCGATAAGAGCGAAGGCGCTGTCAAGGGCAAAGATATCCTGTGCTCCTACCAGATATGCACGCGATCCTTCGGCGCGACATACAGTTTATCGCAGGGTCTCACGTGGAACGCCCTGTACCAAGCATCCATATTTCGCACGACCCCGTTGACGCGGAACTCCGGCGGACTATAGGGCGACCTGGTGATTTGATGACGATGATTTCGATGCAGGCGCTTGATGACGGAGTCAGAATAACCTAAGGGTACGAGTGAGACGGCGATCCGCGGCACAATTCGATTGTGATGAAAACCCACACATCGCAAGGTGCGCGATGTTCGGGCACCCGCATTGTCTTGGCCACCCGCCTCCGCTGATCCAAACTGCACAGTCCTGACGGCTAATTTGGCGGACTTGACAGATTTGCAGACGGAAAAGTGCGGGATCTTCGGACTTCGCCGCGGAAGCTAGTCGTGGAGAACGATGTTGAGAAGTGAACTGTGGACCTGCAATTCATCGCCAGCGTGATAATCAATGAACCCCAATTTCCTGAACCTGTTCATGAAAAAGCTAACCCGTGACCGCGTTGTGCCGATCATTTCTGCTAGGGTCTCTTGACTCATCTTGGGGATGACAGTCTCCTGCTTACCTTCCTTGCCGAAATGAGCCAGCAATAGCAATATCCGTGCCAGTCTTTTCTCACTGGAATTGAAAAGCTGGTCAACCAAATCCTCTTCGTAGCGAATGTTCCGTGTCAGCAAATATCCCACGAACATATCGGAAAATGCGTGTTCCCGGTGAAGCACTTCATTCATGGACTTCTTGTCAATTTTCATCACGGAGCAATCGGTCATTGCGGTTGCGGAGCACAGACGGAGAGGCTGCCCTGTAAGGCAACCTTCCCCGAAGAAATCGCCCTTGTTCAGAATGCCGATTGTGGCTTCCTTCCCGACCTGCGACACAACGGTGAGTTTTACCTTTCCTTCCTTTATGTAAAAGACAGCATCGGACGAGTCGCCCTGAGCAAATATCGTCTGCCTTTTAGGAAAAGCTTCGATCTTTCTACCGCCGTTGATGGTTGAGAGAAATGTCTTAGTATCGAATTCGCTACGTTTCTTGGACGCTGCCACGAGTGGCATGATTGACCTCCGCTCAAGAATTTCGAATGCGCAGAAGGCAACTTCCTATGATGGAAGAATCAATGCGCAAGAAGGGCGAGAACAGCGCCAAGCGTGCGGGCAAATCTGCTATTCCGCCCGACAAAATAATGATTTCACCCCTGGTATTGAAAGTCAATAATCCGTCCCATCTCCTGAATCTGGACGTGCGACCATCGTTGAGGGAAAAGTGCTCATGCTACTAGTTCTGTTCATCATTCTTGGATTGCCTAGAATCTTGGCAAGACATTGCTCCGCAGTGAGATGTGCAGCGGCCTGCTCGTACCAAAGTTACGACGTTTTCTTGAGGTGTGTTGAGATATAGACATCAAAGATATGCGGCGGCGTAAGAGCTCCTGGTGCCAGCGGTTGGACGGGCCCCATCTCGAAAACCACGAGAAGCGGTGCACCCCCTTTTCATCTCTGCCGACGCGGTGCAGGGGGATACTCGCAGATGGTGGCCACCCGCCCTAAAGCCCTTGTCGTTTGTGGTCCGTTAGCGGCCCGGCTAAACAGGTAGCGGAAAGAGTAGATTTGGGTGCAAAGAACGACCACTGGGACTGAAGCCCTTGTTGAAGAGAAGCAGCTTTCGCGACCCTGAAGGGCCGCTCTTCCACGGTAGCGCAAGGCATTCGTGAGTTTTCCGCAGCCTGTTAAAGCCGTGCCCTTCCCAAAACCGGCGCGTATCGCAGCGGTAAACCGCTGCGCCACTCAAAATCTTTGCCGGGCAAAAAAAGCGGGGCACCGTCCACACGGTGCCCCATTACCTACCAGCAACTTGATTTACTTATTCTCGTTAATGGCGCCGAACTCTTTACGCTGGGCGATTGGACGGGCGGCTCTCGCGGCGGCGGCGGCTTGGGGAGCGGCTACGGCGGCTCCGTAACGCTCGAGCAGCACGGGAACCATGGCGCCTTCGGCTTCTTTGACGAAAGTGAGTTTGCTTTCGCCCAGGAGGTCGACGCGGATGAAGTCGCCTAGCTTGACCTGTCCTGTAGCGACCAGGTTGGCCAGCGGGAAGACGATGTTGCGTTCGATGGCTCGCTTGAGGTGACGGGCTCCGTATTTCGGGTCGGTGCCTTCGCGGAGCAGGAACTCCTTCACCGGCGGCGTGCAACTGAAAACGAACTGGTGCGCGCCAGCGGCCATCAGGACGCGCTGCTGGACTAAGCCGAGTTCGATTTCCAAAATCTGCTTAAGGTGCTCGGAGCGCAGGGTCTTGAACACAACGACCTTGTCGATGCGGTTCATGAACTCTGGCGCGAACTTGCGGCGCGCGGCGTCGATGGCCGAGCGCGTGATCTTTTCGTCGAGCGAATTGTCGACTTGCACGGCTTTCGGTGCGAAACCCAGGCCGCCGTCTA
Source organism: Terriglobales bacterium (assembly GCA_049509215.1). Classification (GTDB taxonomy): domain Bacteria; phylum Acidobacteriota; class Terriglobia; order Terriglobales; family Acidobacteriaceae; genus Acidiflorens. Next base: position 5,263 of record JBELAC010000207.1, on the reverse strand, counting down.
CCAGGCCATTCATTTCGGCAGCGCCGAGGTTCGAGGTCATGATGATGATGCAGCTCGAGAGATCGACGCGGCGGTTATCGCCCAGGGTGAGCGTGGCCTTGTCGAGGATGCCGAGCAGCAACTGCCAGAGCGAGTCGGAAGCCTTCTCGATTTCGTCGAAGAGCAGGATCGAGAGCTTCAGTTTCTCGGTGTGGTACTGGTTGAGAGCTTCCTGCGTGAGCAGGGGGTGAGTCTCGCGGTGCCCGAGGTATCCGGGAGGCGAGCCGATGAGCTTGGCGATTTCGTGGGAATGCTGGAATTCGGCGCAATCGATCTTGATGCAAGCCTTGGCGTCTCCGAAGAGGGACTCAGCGACGGCTTCGACGACGCGGGTCTTGCCAGAGCCGGTCGGGCCCAGGAACAGGAGGTTGCCCACCGGACGGCCGGGGGCATTCATGCCAGCCAGGAACATCTGGTAGATCTCGGCTACCTTTTCGATGGCCTGATCCTGACCTACGATTTTGCGGCGCAGGCTGGCTTCGAAGTCGCGGGCGTCGTTGCTGCGGCGGGTAGGATCGAGCACGGTTGCAAGGTTCGTTCTCATTCGGTCGGGCCCCTGTTTCCTTTCAGGAAATTGCAAGTTTTCTGGGAAACTGCTCATTTTTGTCACTCGGGGTGGAAGTTTCTAGTCTGTCGCACCCGCTGCCTACTAGTGCAAGCCGTTCGCCAACCCTCAGGGGCACCGTGGTCCCCTGTTTTTCATAGTGTTAGATGCCGATAGCTGGCATCCTGCGCGGCCCTGCGGAAGCCTCACAGTTTCCCTAAGAGAAATTGTTTGCAGACATGCTGGAACTTCGCTTGTTTGTCTATGGCGGTTCCAGTCGGTTTCTGCTGCCCGTACATACACGGGAATGGCCCGAACGTAACTGGCGGGGCAATTACCCGTAGCTGACAATCAATAGAACTGATCGCTTTTCCCGGAGAAAGTCTTTGTCCCGCTATCCTTTCCGATATCCGATGACACTCTCTGCTGTCCTCCTGAACCTGGCTGCCTTGGTCCTGCTTTCATCAGGCGTGGCAGCGGTTCAGAACCCACATGCAGCGCAACTGGTGCAAGTGAAGGCCGACACCAATAAAAAACCCGAACCGCCTCCCATTGCGCTTCTTGTGGCACGCCCGGGAAGCGACGTCTACAAGGCGCAACGCGGAGACAGCATTCCGTCGGTGGCGCGCAAATATCTTAGAAAGACCAAGTACCTGACATCCAGTGAACTGGCCGACGCAATCCGGTCAGCCAATAACAACCGGCAAGGTGTTTTCCTGAAACCGGGAGAGCAGATCCTGATCCCCGGAATTCTTGAATCGCCTATTGTAGAGAAGCCGGTGCAAGTTGCAAGAGATTTCGAAGTGCGGGCGATTTATTTAACTGGGGTGATGGCGGGGAGCGACCACGGGGAACGCATTATCCGACATTGGCGGGAAGTTGGCGGGAACGCGGTGGTGTTCGACATTAAGGATAGCGACGGGATCGTCAACATTGCATTCGACCATCTGCTGGCCGCGGGGCAGAAGCACTATATTTCCGACCTGCCGAAGCTGATTCGATTTCTGCACTCGCAAAATATGCATGCGATCGCGCGGATTGCCATCTTTCGCGATGAGCACCTGGTGACAACGCATCCGGAACTGGCTGTGAAGTCGCACAAGACAGGGGATGCGTGGCGGGAGAACGGGAAACTGGTGTGGACGGATCCCTCCAATATAAAGGTGCAGGATTACGACATCGCGCTGGCGAAGTTTGTGGCGCAGTCGGGCGTGGATGAAGTTCAGTTTGATTACGTACGGTTTCCGGCGGAGGGCGACCAGAAGGATGCCCTGTTCGCCTACCAGAGCGAGCAGCCAGCAGATCGTGTGGGGACGGGGCTCCGCCCCGTCCAGGCGGGGCAGAGCCCCGCCACCACACAATTGCTGAGACAGCGGTCGGAGGTGATTGCCGGCTTCCTGAAGCGCGCCTATGCCGAGATTCATCCGTCGGGAGTTCTGCTTTCGCTGGATGTATTCGGAGTGATGGCGTGGCAGCGGCCCGTCGATCTGGCGCATACGGGGCAAGATATTGTCGCGATGGCCAAACACTGCGATGTGTTGTCGCCGATGATTTATCCGTCACACTTTTTTGGGATGGACGGGATTGCGAAGCCGGGCGACGCGCCGGAGCATTTTATTGGCGAGTCGATGGACCGGTTCAAGCTGATCACGAAGGGCAGCCCGGTGGTGATTCGTCCGTGGCTGCAGGCGTTTGCGTGGCGCACGAAGACCTATTCTCCGAAGTATGTGGAGGTGCAGGTCGAGGTTGCGAAACAGAAGGGTGGCATCGGGTTTCTGTTCTGGAATGCAAACAATGACTATTCCAAGCCATATACGGCGATGCCGGAGATGCGGGCGGCCAAGGGGCAATACTTTCGCGGGGATGAAGTTGGGGTGAAGGCGGTTGAGGGGGTAGCGTCGGCGACTGGTCCCGCAACCCCCGCTGTCACGCCGACTGCAACTGCGACTGCTTCCGCAGCCAAGCCTGGGACGGCACAGCCAGACGCGTTGCCGGGTACCCCCGTTTCGAAAGACCCGAAAATTTTTCGTCACTGAAATGCGGGGCGAATCGGCTAACGCGGCCCCTTCGGCAGGCTCAGGGCTGGCTCTGAAGGGCCGCTCTTCAGGCATTCATTCGAACTGAGCGCTCCCTACAATTCCACGTGGAAACGGAAAGTTGGGATGACGACCGGCCCGCGAGCCTCGTTATAGCCCGGATTCACGACATGCTGCACACCGGGCGACGCATAAAGGCCCTTCCACAAATGGGCTGTGTAGTAGCCCTCAAGGATCTGCTCGCGTCCATAGGTCAGCGCGCCATCGCCGATGATGAAACCCTTGCCGCCGAGTGCGAGGTAGCGGCGGTGATCGCCGGAGATGGCGCTGGAAGCAAAGGCGAGTCCGGCGCGGTCATGTCGGCGATGCCAACGGCGGCCGCTCAGGCCGAGGCCGCCCGCGAACGTCTGGTCAATTTCTGTGTACACGTAGGACTCGGTTTTGCCGTTATTCCAGCCGAAACGGCTAAAAGCAGTCAGGTCGCGGGTGAGCGCCTGTTCGAGGTTGATGCCGAATCCGTATTTGCGGGTGACTTGCAGCGGGTGATCGGTGATCGCCGGCACCGCGTCGAGCCCCGCGAGATAGCGGTTGATGGCGACACGATAAATTCCCATGTTCGCGTCATTGGTAAAGGCAAGCAGGCGGATCATGCCGCCTTGTTTGGGGAGGATTCCCCGATGCAGTTCGAATTCGTAATTCGCGGCGCGGGCGCGGCGCAGGTTCCAGACCTCATTCATGCCGTTGGCGACGGTGGGCATGAGCGCTTCGGAAAAGCGCGCGCCCCACTGGCGCTGCTGGTATTCGAGGATGGCTCCCCAGGTATAGCCGCGCGTGTCGGCGGCGAAATCGTAGGCGCCATTCTGCGCGACCGCCCAGTTCATGAATTGCAGATGGCTGTCGCTGCCCACCGCGTTCATATCGAAGAAATCGACCATGCCGAATTTGCCCGCGCGAAATTCCAGGCGTCGAGCGGGAAGCTCAGAGAAAGTGGACAGCGGTCCGGGATCGGCTTCGACGCGCTCTTTGCCGAGAGCGACGACTTCATGGAACATAACTCGCGCCAGATAAGGTTGCTGGCCGAGGCTGGGATTGCGAACCGCGTCGAGATTGGAAAAACCGGCGATCCCCAAAGCATTGCTCAGGCCGCGTCCCCCGGCTTGTTCGAGGTCGGCAAGAATTTCGGTGGATGGGCTGACCTGCAAACCCGTATACAGGGTCAGCACGCGCGACAGGGCTTTCTCGTATCCCGGGTCAAGGCTGTTGGGACCGGAATACGCTGCCGCAAACGGCGGATGAGTCTGAAAGATGAAATTCATCTGGCCGGAGATCCAGAGGCGGCGGGCAAGCTGGTGGGGAAATGTGCTCTCGGTTTCGGCGGTGGCGGCGGGTTCGTCGGTACGGGGCGAAGTGATGTCCGGGATCTGGCACCAGGTAAAGGTGGTGGCGACGAGGCACAAAAAGAGAAGCATGAACGCACTGCGGGAACCGGGAATTCGACCAGGAAAACAAAAGCGGTCCATGAAGAGTCCTAAATGAAAATGAAATTCAATTTCATTTGCAAGAATAGGATTCGTGGCGGCGAGCCGTCCGTGACATTGGTCACGTATGCGCGTGACATTTGGCCCGCACGATGGATTTCCGCCACGTAGATAACCATTCCGAATGGCCGGTTCTGCGGGCGTTGCGGTTCGTGCGAATGGCCAACTCAGGTGATTGTCACAGGCTTAGGGCAAGCTATAATTCAAAAACGGAAGTTGATTGCTATTCGACTTCCAGGTTTCCGCTGCCGGGTTCTTGAGCGTCCCGCAGCCTCGCTGTCGCAGGAATTCGGCGCAGCGAGAGATTCGGAAACCTCCAGTTGCTTCCACGCATCTTTAGAGCACCAAAGGAGTTTTCATGGCCATTCAGAAGACGGAAAAAGTCTGGCACAACGGCAAGTTCATTGCCTGGGACGATGCCACCATCCACGTGATGTCGCACGTGGTGCATTACGGCTCGTCGGTATTTGAAGGGATACGGTGCTATGCGCTGCCGAGCGGGCCGGCGATTTTCCGTGCGCAGGAACACATGCAGCGGCTGATTGATTCGGCGCGCATCTATCGCATTGACGTTCCGTTCACGGCCGAGGAAATTCTGCAAGGAATGCTCGAACTAGTGGGCAAGAACGGTGTGTGGCCATGCTATGTGCGTCCGGTGATTCTGCGCGGCTATGGGGAAGCGGGCGTCAATCCGTTTAATTCGCCGACTGAGGTTTATATCTGCAATTACCCATGGGGGAAATATCTGGGAGCGGACGCCACTCAGGGCGTCGATGTTTGCGTATCTTCGTGGACGCGCATTGCGCCGAACACGCTGCCGGCAATGGCCAAAGCGGGCGCCAATTACATGAACTCGCAACTCATCAAGATGGAAGCGATCGTCAATGGGTACGCCGAGGGAATCGCGCTCGATGTGAATGGATATGTGAGCGAGGGATCGGGGGAGAATCTGTTTGTCATCCGCAAGGGTGTGCTGCAGACGGCTCCGTTAGGAAATTCGGTGCTTCCCGGCATCACGCGCGACTCAGTGTTGCAGATCGCGCACGACCTGGGCATCAAGATTATCGAGCAGCAGATTCCGCGCGAATCGCTCTACGTGGCGGACG
>JBELAC010000206.1:0-9154 GCA_049509215.1 Terriglobales bacterium | reverse complement strand
CGACGGTTCACCAGGAATTTCGGGTTCTCCGCAGAATGCTCAATGTCGGCGTCCGAAAGAAGTTGCTCGCTTTCAATCCGTGCGCCGGCGTGGAATTCCCGATGAAAGTGAAAGGCATGTTCCGTCCGCATTATGTGTCATGGTCGGAACAGCAACGGATCGAGTCCCATGCTCCTTCTCATTTGCGCAATGCGATCCGCATCATCACTGAGACCGGACTCAGGGTCTACAAGGAACTCACGCCCATGAAGAAAGACCAAGTAGATCTTGAGAACGCGGTGGTTTGGATCTCCGATTCCAAGACACCAAACGGAGTCGCCGAAGTTCCGCTGACTGAACTCGCTGTCGCAGCTTTGCGGGACCAGATGGAAATTGCGGGGTCTGGACCGTATGTCTTTCCTAGCGATGCGAATTCGGCTGGTCATCAACTTACATTCAAGACCGCTTGGGCGGCTGCCTTGCGCCGCGCCAAGGTTCCATATTTTCGGATTTACGACCTGCGCTCGACCTACGCTACTCGGTTGAGTGCCGGTGGCGTAGCCGATGAATGGGTGACGCAGCTTTTGAGGCAGGGCGATGCGAAAGTGTTCAAGAAGTATTCCCAGATGAAGCTCCAGATGAAACGCGAGGCCCTCCAGAAACTACATCGTCGCGCGAACGAATCAACGTTGGTTTTGGTACAGGCAGGGTAGCACAATAGGGTTTTGGTACAGTTTTGGTACAGTTCGACCCGAAATTAGGCTTGAAAGCGGGTTCCGGGATGGATGTTCAGTTGGAAGATGCTTTAGAATCAATAAGTACTTCTTGTCGGGGCGTAGCGCAGCCTGGTAGCGCACCTGCCTTGGGCGCAGGGGGTCCGCGGTTCAAATCCGCGCGCCCCGACCAATAACAAGTGCCCAGTCCGCGCTCCTTCGTGAGGCTGCGCCACGTACGTCGCCACGCCCAGCGGCTCAGCGGCTTCAATTGATGTGGCCCACCCGCCCGACGCCTAGGCTAAGGATGCGGGTTGGTCACAATTAATGCAAGGTTGCCAAAAAGGCTCGCAATTCGCGCAACACGTCCGCCTCGTTCGAGAGGAATACGAAATGGTCCGCACCCCATAATTCGACCACGCGAGCGCCGCCTGGAGCGTGGTTGATCCTATCTATCCGAATTCTGGCCATGCCTATGAAGGTGCCATACACCGCTTCAACGATGGTGCGCTCTGCTGGGTCTGTCACATGATTCTTTCGAATCTGCTCTTGGGGAGGCTCATCGTACGCAACAAACGCGAGTACCGGCGAGCGAATCGCGGAAAGATCGTGTTTGGAGCCACCTTTCATGATCGCGTCAGGAACGTATCCCGGAGTTTGGGGACTGCCGACGCTTCCATCCGGATTCTCCACAAAATCATTCCGTAATTCGGATTCAGGAATTCGAACTCCTTGGGTCCGGAGTCGCCAGTCTCGGTAGGCTGGAAATGATTTTAGGTCGGAGGGTGAAGGCGACGGTGGCTTTTGCATCGCTTCCGGCAACTTGCTACAGAGCGCATCGTAATCGGTCCAGTCGTCTGTACCGTCGTGCAGCGCATCCAGGTACACGAGTCCACCGATCCGTTCATGATGGTGAATGCCCAGTTGCGACAGCTCATCCCCCGCGACGGAGTGGCCCACAATAACCGGCGCAGCCAGCTTCAGAGCATCGAAGACACGCAAGTCATCTTCTGCGCGGCGCTGGCCCGTATAACCCAACGCTGGCCGACTGGAGGCTCCGTAACCTCGACGCGTGATTCCGTACACGTGATACGAGTCGGTTAGTCTTTCGGCGAAGCCGTCGAAGACATGCGCGGTGAATCCGAGGCCGGCCAGCAGTACAACCGGGCGGCCTGAACCGCCCCAATCGAGCACCTCCAGTCGGACGCCATCTTCCACCGTTACGAACTGGACTCTATGGCTGGACGGATCATGCCAGGGGTCAGACTCCTGTGCATAGCCAGTTGCGGTGACCGCCAGACCTAGGACGAACAAACGAATCGTCATGCGTCGATTTTTATTCACGGGCAGCACTCCACCTGAAGACAGGCAAAAGCCCAACATCACGCTGAATCTGTCACGAGTTCCATCGGCGTGAGCCAGATCGCTGTCTAAACCATAGCACTCACGACGAAGAGGGGTGGGTCCGGCGCTCCGCCTCCTGCCGGATGTGTGAGTAGTGCTCCAGCATCTCCCGGCTGACGTGTCCCGCGATTGCCGATGATGGTCTGCTCGCTGGCTTCGGACTCTGCTAGCCGTGTGATGGCGTGAGGTCTCATGCCGTGCGGTCTGAGTCCCGCCAGTCCGCGCTCCTTCGTGAGGCTGAGCCACGCACGTCGCCACGCCCAGCGGCTCAGCGGCTTCAGCGGAAGGCCACTAACTTGAGCTGTTTGGGCTTGAAGTGGCATGCCAACTTTCCGAGAACCCCGTTTCCGCCAACTTCCTGTTTGCCGACAACCCGTTCCGAACCGGCAGAATGCGACAGACAGGGCCAGCCCAGTTCCTGTGGCACTCCCCGGGTCGAACGGTCGAACGTAACAAGCGCTCACCGCCTGGTCTTGAAATCGACCGTATAATTTTCGAAGGGAGAACCTCCTGGCGGGACGAATGCCGGGCAGGTAAGCACAAAACTGTAACTCCACTCTGGTTTTAGTGTTATCGGCAGCTTAATGGACAGATTGCCGGGCAGGTACTCAGGCTTACCAGTGATGGGAAAGTGTTGCTGTCCGTCTAGACCAGGTTTGATGGTGTAGTGCCCGGGATCGAGCGGCTTATCGAACGTGACAATCAGCTCCCGAATGGTTGGGTCGACATCCTGAGAATGATTTGGAAACGACTGGAGACCGGTCACGCGAACACAACTCTTTTCGAACCCGGCTTTCATTTCGGCAATGCGAGGCGATAGCTCTCGATAGAACTGGACCACTGCGGGCATGAAGGAGCTAAACGTCGGATATTTACTGCGCTGTGCCGCATACTGGCGGAGCAGGCCACAGAGATCATCCATCCACAGAAAACCGTTAGCTTGCTCAGCGTAAATCCTGCCCCCGGTTTCGCGGCTGTCATGGCCGTGCGATTCAAAGTAAAGAATCACGGCGGCACGGACGAGCGATTCCTGAATCATCACCTCAGAGCTTCCATAAGCATTCGCTTGCATCTTGTCTGCGACATCTTTGTATACCTCTTCGGCGGAAGCGAACTTGTCCTTACGCTCGTCCACCAACGGATTGATGAAAGAGTGGTTGAACTCGTGGATAATCATGCCAAGATAACCTTTGTCGTACGTGGGGTCGCCCGAATCGTCTTCACTCCAGGAGCCGATAATCGCGTAGAGTTCTTCCTGTCGGTCGGGAAAAACTACCTTGGGCCCATAGTTGCCGCCGCCGTTGTTCATCCCTAAAATAAGATTGAAGCGGCCCCTTGGAACCTCCCCGTAGAACTCTTTGTACCAATTGAGATCAAAATCGGCCATGATGGCACCAAAGCGCTCTTCTGCCAGGTGATACATAGGCTGATGAGCGGCAAAGAACTTGTGGAAGTCGGCGTCACGATAGAACTCGCGCAGCAGTTGCGCAAATTGCAGTGCGTTTCCCTTGCCCCAACGCGAGTCGGGTATGTCGTCGCTGAAAGGAAGCAACGCGCTCAGAGCTGGAGGAGGAGACAGATGAACAGCCATCGACATGGGCGCATCAAAGCCGACGCCTCGCTCAGTTGCAAGCCTCTTCGCTAGCATAACCGCGGGATGCTTTTCATAGGGGCGAGAAGTAGCGGTCAATGTCGGACGTGTAGCCCTTCAACGGACTCATGTTGTACTCGGGATTTCCAGCCAGACGGAAAACAATGCTGACCAACTCAACACGCTCGTCGACATGCGCGCTGGGAGTTAATTCGCTGGCAAGCGCAAAATGGCTGCAGATGACGACTAGTACAAGTGTGCAGGACAAGCTTAGACGGTGAAAGGGCATCTGGGTACGCGAGAGCATGAGTCGTACTCCGTTTGGGCGAACGGGAGAGCCTACTCTGGCCTCTGCGGTATGTCAATGTCGGTAGCACACGCTCGTCGGTAGCACATGCCTGACAAATTCGGTCCGTGCATGCTCAGACAGCACAAGTGCAAGGTTATATCGACGGCAGCCGTGCGCAATTCCAAAACGTCACTACGGTCGCAGATGTTCAAGCTGATCTGGATTCCCGCTTTGCGAAGATGGCTATCGAAGTTGCCAAGCAGAGCACGCCTGAGGATGACAAACCGCGTCCGAAGGTTGGCGCAGTGGCGGTAAAGCACGGTCAACTCTTAGGAACTGCGTGTCGCACTGCTGTGAAAGAAAAGGGCAAGAAGAGCGGACAGCACGCAGAATTTCGTCTCACTTCTGCTTTAGGCGGTGGTGATCTCGAAGGTGCGACGATTTATACAACACTGGAGCCTCGCCTTAGTCGCAACGATCCAAAAGTGTCGTGTGTGGATCGCCTAATTTCAGTCAAAGTGGCTCGTGTTGTAATCGGTGCTCTTGATCCCGACCATCGGGGAAACGGGCTTAGAAAACTCGTCTACTCACCTACGATTGAACTCTCATTATTCCCGGCTTCGTTGAGAGCGGACGCACGTGATTTGATTCAAGAATGGAAAGAGTTCAGCGAAAAGCAACAAAGCAAAGAGGCTTCCGTCAACCCAGCGGTAAAAGCACTGCGTGAACGTATCCTCGAACATAAGAATGAAGAAGTACACTGGCACGACAAAAAGAGCGGTAGGGGGCTGGCCCACCCGAAACCAACCTTCCAGCACCTCGGCACTCCTGTCCCCATCTCCTATCCGATGTTAGTATGGCCGTCGGTGAGGATGTGAACGGTGATTGGGCGTAGCGTCATCCGGCTTGCGACAATGCTCCGTCCCCTGCTGCTCGTGATGGGGTTGCTGGCGGCAGCGGGAATTGCCGTTCAGGCGCAGAAAACGAGTCGTCCCGTCGAATCTCCTCTGATGCAGCAAGTGCACCAGGCGCTCAGCCTCGCCGCGCACGGGGACAAGCAGGGCGCAATGAATCTTGTGCTCCACCTGCTTGAGCAGCATCCGAATTTTGCGCCGGCAATCAAGCTGAAAGGCATGTTGCTGGAAGAGACCGGACACGCTTCCGAAGCAGCCGCCGCTTATGAAGAGGCTTTGAAACTTGCGCCGAATGACCCGGATCTACTGCTCGAAGTCGGCACCTATCGACTGAATGCCGGACAAAAGGAAGAAGCCATTCAGTTGCTGGAGCACTGCGTCCGGATTAATCCTCGCGACGGCGACGCGCAGTATTATCTCGCTCAGGCCTATCACCTGAATGGGCAGGACGACTTGGCGGTGCACGCCATCCAGCAGAGTTTGAAATCCAAGCCGGACAATGCATCGGTCTGGCAGAAGTATGGAGAACTGCTGTGCATCACGGAAGAGTGTGAGCAAGGGCTGAAGTGGCTGCTCAAGGCACAGCGCTCGGACGCGTCACTGCCGCTGATCGATTTTGACATCGCAGTGACGGATCTCAAGTTGATGGATCTTGCCGGGGCCGCGCAGCATGGCGAGCGCGCAGTGGAAACCAATCCCAACGAAGTGGCGGGCTGGCGATTGCTGGCTGATGTGGATACAAAGCTCGCCAAGTGGCAGGAGGCCAAGCACGCGTTTGAGCGCGTCCTGGCATTCAAGAGTGACGATGTGGAGGCGTTGCTGGGGCTTGGCCAATGCGAACTGGAATTGAAGAACTATTCCACCGCGGTTGAAAAGCTGCAAGCGGTGTTACGGCTGGCGCCCACGCAGCTATCGGCGCATTTCTATCTGTCGCGCGCCTATGCCGGGATGGGCAAGACGGCGGATGCGGAACACGAGGCGGCACTGCATCACTTGATGACAGAACAGTTTTCGTTCGTCCGTTCGCTCGAGAGCGAGGCCAGCGAGAATCCGATCAGGGATCAAGCTTCCCGATTGCTGGCAGAGCATCGCGAAGAGGACGCCTTGCAGCTGTACCGGAAACACTTCAAGGGAACTGCGCTCGCGACAGCGGATGGGTATGTGTTTCTGGGAAAACTATATCTGGCTAAAAACGATAAAGAAAACGGCTTGCGCTGTCTTCGTCACGCGCGGGAAATTCAGCCGACGGTGCGCGGAGCTCATACCTATGAGGGGATCGCGGCGCTGGAACAGGGTGACCTGAACCGGGCAGAGAATCAGTTCATGGCGGAACTCGCAAACGACCCGAACTATCAGTTGGCGATTGCGGAGATGGGCGAGGTCCGCTACCGGCAAGGGCGATGGTCGGATGCGGCGGAAGAACTGGCCAAGTCGCGAACCGTGAATCCGGAGTTGCTTTACATGCTTTGCGATTCTTACTTTCACATCGGAAAAGTGTCCGATGCCGACTTAAATGCCGAGACGGTCGCGGCGTATGGAAGGAGTAATCCCGATCTCATGAAACGACTGAACGATCTTCTCGTGCGTAATGGGCAGAGCGAGCTGGCGCAGCGGTTGGCGGTGGGTCAGGCGCGAAAGTAGGGAATGCCCTGGATGGGATCTAGAGCGCTATGGCCTCATTTCAAGGGTTATGCTGAAGCGCCGTCGTAAAATATCCGAAGGAACTTCTTTGCATGAGGGTCGGTGACAAAGTAACGCTGATCGGCATTCCTCCGAATCTACGGGATGACAAGGAACTAATGACCCGCACACTGTTCGAGAAGTGCTTGGGGAAGTCATTTGTGATCGCGGAAATGGAATCCTTTGAAGGTGTGCCGTTCCCACTGGCAAAACTAGATGTTGGCCACGTTCTTGGGAACGAGCCCTGGAAGCACACTATCTGGGTGGAGGCCGAATATCTGCAAGTGGAGAACAAGTGCCTTCGATAGAGTGGAAATTGCGACCTGCTCTGGTAGTGACCTGTCTAGGAGTGATCTTCTTCGGTTGGCTCATCGTTACGTACCTTCGGGGCACCCTAATGATCGGATATGTCGATTCTGCGATTGCTAGGGTGCGGGCGGTCGTGTCTGCCGAGGACGAGTTCGCAAAATCCCATCCGGAGGCAGGTTATACGTGCACGCTTTCGCAGTTGCCACAGGAAGGACAAATAGCGAGACTGGCGCACGATGAAGGACAATAGCTACGCTTTCGACATCCTAGGGTGCCAAGCGCCAGACCTCGGGAAGCCAAATTTGCTGTACCAGGTAGCCGCCCGTCCCCTGCATTCGGGTTTGCCGGCTTTCTGCTCAGATCAGTCTGGAATCGTAAGGTCTGATGACGGCGGTTCTGTCGAAAGATGTCTGGCCAAGGGCGTCCCTCTGGGCAGTTGACGTAGTATTCCCGATTTCACTCACCCCCCTTCTGCTCTCAAGACCGATCAGGCAGGAAGCTGCTCACGGCGCGCTTTCTGTCACCGTCAGGACCTGATCCGCTTTGACGTTTTTCAGAACCTGTTTGATGCCGCTCGGCCATGTGAGTTCCATGCTCTCGATAACGCTAGCCGAGCCCAATCCGAAATGTACCCGCTTATCGCTTGAGGAGCTGTAGCTCAACGCTGTTGTCGCCTGGTTGTACTGGGAGCCCAATGACGTTGTTATCTTGACCTTTGTTCCCAGACCGTCGCGGGTGGATTTGACGCCGACCAGTTTCAGAATGATCCAGTGATTGTGGTTGCTGGAACGGTTCATCCATATTTCCGGAGGACCGTTGAGCACGGTCACGACGACATCGATTTTGCCGTCATTGTTGAGGTCGCCGAAGGCCGCTCCGCGATGCGGAGCGGGAATGGAGAAGGACGTTCCGGCCTTTGAACTCACGTCCTCGAAGGCCATGTTGCCCTGGTTGCGAAAGACCCGATTGGGGAGCGGAAAAGGCCGGTGCGCGATCTCCATGGCATTGTCGAGGATGTCAGCGGTCGCGGTGAAAAGATCTTTGTTGCCGTCGTTGTCGAAATCGAAAACACCGACCCCCCACCCGGTAATATGGCTGGCGATGGCGCTGATTCCGGCCGCGCCGGAGACATCCTGAAACTGACCCTCGCCCAGATTTTTATAGAGGGGAAAACCTTCCCCGAACATTGCGGTTTCAAAGATGTCGGGCTTGCCATCGTTGTCAATATCCCGGAAATCCGCACCCATGCCGGCCATGGCCTTGCCGAATGCGTTGTATGCAACGCCCGCGAGCACTGCAACATTGGTAAAGGTTCCATCTCCGTTGTTGTGGAGAAGATAATTCTCAAAGGTATCGTTGGAGACGAAGATATCGGTAAATCCATCGTTGTCATAATCGCCAAACGCGAGGCCCATCCCTTTGCCAACGTACTGGGAAATGTGGGACTGTTCGGAGACATCGGTAAACGTGCCGTCGCCATTGTTGCGATAAAGAATGTTCGGCTGTCCCAGGAAGTCGACCGGCGAGCAGTAGGCCGGGAGTCCTTGCTGAACGCAAGGAGCCGCAGTTTTGACGTCGTAGTTGAGGTAGTTCACCACAAAGAGATCGAGCAGCCCGTCATTGTTGTAATCGAACCATCCTGCAGCCACCGAGAATGCCTTGCCGAGCTTGGGGATCATCCCACCGACTCCCGCCTTAGCCGTCACATCGGTGAACGTGCCGTCGCCATTGTTATGGAAGAGCTGGTTGCGGTTGACGCCCGCAACATAAAGATCCACAAATCCATCATTGTCATAGTCGCCGGCGGCCACCCCCATGGAATAGCCGATGCCTTGCAGGCCGGCTTGCTCGGTTACATCAGTGAACGTGCCATCGCCGTTGTTGCGGAAAAGCCGGTTCCAGTAACTCGGATCGGTCTTTTCAAGCGACGGGATAGCCGCACCGTTGGTAAAGAAGATGTCCAGCAAACCATCGTTGTTGTAATCAAAGATCGCGACGCCTCCGGTCATGGTTTCGAACGTGTACCGATGAGGACTGACGCTGTTGTTGAGCGCGAACTTGATCTTCGATCGTTCGATGATGTTTTCGAATTGGATTGCCGCTGCGGGAGCTACCGCATGCGCAGGCTCTTTGCCGGAGATAGTTCGGCGAGACTGAGCCGCCGGATGAGAGGCGGATGCCGGGGAACCCTGGGCGAAAAGGCTGGCGACGGTCCAAAGCAGACAAAGCGTCAGCTTAAGCAGGCCCCCAGGGATCGCAATTCTCGATTTGTCGT
>JBELAC010000205.1:0-9420 GCA_049509215.1 Terriglobales bacterium | reverse complement strand
ATGGCCGTGCCCGGACGCACGTTCGAAGTAACGGCCCGATTCTCCGCAGCAGACCATTCCACATCCGGCGATGTAACCCTCAACCTTCCTCACGGATGGAATTCCAAGCTCCTGGCAAAAGAACATTCTGGCAACGAAGACATCACACGATTCAGAGTTTATGTTCCGCCTACGGCCGCGCTCACGCGTCCTTACTGGCACCGCGACGATCCTGAGCGGGATGCTCTGAATACAGTCGATGATCTGCATGGTGCAATACAAAGACGCCTCGGGCGCGATCGCAGAGCGTCCGCTCGCCGTTGCTCCCGCGTTTTCGGTCATGATCGAGCCGGGCTGGCAGGTGATGCCGACGGAAGACGGGCCGCAAACCAGTGTGAAAGAAGAAGTATCGAGCAACCTGAACGCACGCACCTTGCAGGAGACACATTGGGCGGGCGATCCAGAAAAAGATGAAGGAACTCTGCGAGTCGAAGCTCCGGAGGGCTGGGCCGTTGATCCGGCTGATAAAGTGCTCGAGTTCCACGACCGGGGCGAAAAGCAGACTGCCGACTTCAAGGTGGTCCCCGGAGAACGGACTGAAGGCCGCACCGAGATTCACTCGAGTTTCAAAAGCGGTCATCGAACTTACCAAGAAGGCTATTCGGTCATTACCCGCGATGACCTGGGAACCGCTTACTACTACCAGCCCGCCGCGCAGCGCGTTTCGATCGTGGACGTGAAGGTGCCCCCGAACTTGAAGCTCGGCTACATCATGGGCGCGGGCGATGAGATTCCGACCATCCTGCGCCAGATCGGAATCAACGTAACGTTGATCCCCGCTGACAAGCTGGCGTCGGAAGACCTGAGCCGCTATCAGACAATCGTGTTGGGCATTCGCGCTTACGACACGCAGAAAGACGTGATTGCCAACAATAAGCGCTTGCTCGACTTCGTGCAGGCCGGCGGGCGATTGGTCGTACAGTACAACACCATCGGGTTCAACGCTGCCGCGGGAGATTTCAATTCCGGCAAGTTCACGCCGTACCCTGCAACGCTCAGCCGGGAGCGGGTTTCGGTGGAAGAAGCACAGGTGACAATTCTCGATCCGTTGAACGATATCTTTCACTACCCCAACGAAATTACGCCCGACGATTTCGACGGGTGGGTGCAGGAGCGCGGTCTTTACTTCATGTCCGACTGGGACCCGCAGTTCACGCCGCTGCTCGAGTCGCATGATCCGAACGAAAAAGAGCAGAAAGGCGGACTGCTGCTGGCGCATTACGGCAAGGGCACATATATCTACACTGGATATGCCTTCTTCCGGCAGTTGCCTGCCGGCGTGCCCGGTGCGGTGCGCTTGTTCGTGAACCTGGTAAGTGCTGATCGTTAGTCGTCGGCCGTTCGTCGCTCGTGGACTTTCTCTGTGCGAAGTTCCGGCTTCAGAAGTCACACGTACGTCCCGAACGACCAGCGACTAGCGACCAACGACGAACTCATGACAACCTTCGCCGAAGCCCGTGCCGATTCCAAACCGCAACTCGTACGCGGCCTTGGGCTCGGCTCGGCCACTGCGCTCAACATGATCGACATGATCGGCGTCGGGCCGTTTATTACGATCCCGCTGATCGTGACCGTAATGGGCGGCCCGCAGGCCATGCTGGGCTGGGTCTTGGGCGCGATCCTCGCCGTATGCGATGGCCTCGTCTGGGCCGAACTGGGCGCCGCGATGCCAAGATCGGGCGGATCGTACGGATATCTAAAAGAGATTTACGGTCCCAACAAACTGGGTCGACTCGTCTCGTTCCTTTTCATCTGGCAACTGTCTTTCAGCGCTCCGCTGTCGATCGCGTCGGGCGCGGTTGGCCTTTCCCAATATGCCGCGTTCTTCTGGCCGAATCTCGAACGAATCTGGTCGACGCACACCTGGGGAGTGCATCTTCCCCTGGCTGGAACTCTCCAGATCACATGGGCCGTCATGCCTGCGACATTGCTCGCCATTGGCGTTTGCGTGCTGACCGCATTCTTGCTTTACCGCCGGATCACCGCCATCGCACGTCTCACCAAACTGCTTTGGGCGGGCGTGATGGGAACGATCGGCTGGATCATCTTCGCCGGGCTGACTCACTTCAATGCGCACCAGGCATTCGATCTGCCCCCGCACGCATTTACCTTCTCGCGGGCATTCTTCAACGGGCTCGGTGGAGCGATGCTGATCGCCGCTTATGACATCGGCGGCTATTACAACGTCTGCTTCCTCGGCGACGAGGTCAAAGAGCCGACGAAGAACATTCCGCGCGCTTTGTTCCTGTCCATTCTGGTCGTCGTCTGCTTGTACATCGTGATGAATGTCAGCATTCTCGGCGTCATCCCGTGGCGCGAACTGGCGCACTCGGGCGCGTCGAACAGCAAGCTCTACGTCGTCTCCACGCTCATGGAGCGGGTTTACGGACACGGCGCCGCATCGGTCATCTCGGTGCTCGTGATGTGGACGGCGTTTGCCTCCGTGTTCTCGCTCACACTCGGCTATTCGCGCGTTCCTTACGCGGCAGCCTTGGACGGAAACTACTTCCGGGTGTTTTCCAGGGTACATCCGAAGTATCAGTTCCCCTACGTTTCCCTGCTGGCTCTGGCAGGAGTTGCAGCCTTGTTCTGCTTCCTGCGCCTCGCCGATTTGATCGCCGCGCTGGTCGTGATCCGCATCGTTCTGCAATATCTGGTGCAAGCCATCGGAGTCATTGTGCTGCGCATCCGCAGGCCCGACATGCCGCGTCCGTTTCGCATGTGGCTCTATCCAATTCCCGCGCTGGTCGCGGCGGGCAGCTTCTTCTTCATTCTCTTCTCTCGCGCGAATTACCAGAAAGAGATGCGCTACGCGGCCGTGATTCTTGTCGCCGGCATCACCGTCTATTGCCTGCGCGCGTGGCGACGTGGCGAATGGCCATTTGGGCGATCGTCGCTGGTCGTTGATCGTTAGCCGTTCGCAGGTTTCCATCTCAGGGCTCATCAGCAAATTAAAGTTGGCGACATTGCATCTTCGCGATTAGACTTGGGAGCCGAATTTCTCAGGAGGAAATAGGAAAAATGAAAAATGCTTTTGTATTGGCGCTGATGTTGGCGCTCTGCAGTTTCGCAGTGGCGCAAGCGAAAGATGCGCCCAAAACCGTGACCCAGATTCTCGATGGCGGCGTGAAGAGCATCGAGGGCGAGTTTGTTCCCGCGGCCGAGGCGATGCCTGCGGACAAATACGACTTCGCTCCGACCAACGGCGAATTCAAAGGCGTGCGCACGTTTGCCCAGCAGATCAAACATGTCGCGGCCGTGAACTACATGCTCGGCGGCGCGATCCTGGGCGAGAAACCGCCGGTCGATACGGGCGGCGAAAGCGGTCCGGAGAACATCAAATCCAAAGCGGACATCGTGAAGTTCCTGAAAGATTCCTATGCCTACGTCCACAAGGCAGTCGCCACGATCAACGCCAGCAATGCCACCTCCGAGGTGAAGGCCCCGTGGGGAGACAGTAAGATCACGCTCATGAGCATGGCCATGATCGTCGTGGGTCACGGATTCGATCACTACGGGCAGATGGTGGTCTATCTGCGCATGAACGGGATCGTTCCGCCCGCCAGCCGAAATTAGGGATCAAACGCTTTGAAGCTTCAATTTGCCTGGGTGGGTGCTTCCTCGTGGGCACCGCCCCTGCTAGACCCGGCGCCTCATCCTGATTCGCGATTTGTGCGATTCAGGGTGAGGAGCAACACTTTTGTTAAATCTCGATCTATTAGAATCATTGGTTTAGGGAAAATTTCCTCCCAAAATATTGATTCTAGGATAGTTAGAGGCACAATCTTAAAAAACAAACGAGTTACCAGGGCTGCGGAAAAAGCTTCCTTTTAGAATCAGCTAGTTAGCGTGCATCGTTCTGCCAATTCCACGCAAAATCTTCATATCAAGGGACTTATGTCGAGACCCGCGACAATTTGGGGGGTCGACGGGCGTCATTTGCGACTAGCGTACCCTCTGCTTGCGCCGTGGGCTGCATTCTTGCGTCGCTTCGCGGCTGGGCGAGTCCCACACCACGAAAGGCGCGTTGCGTGGGGCGCCGGGCCGGCACAAAGTCAAGCGCGTTGAGGTCATGTGTTAACACGCATGAGGCATTAACCGTGCTTATGGGACATAAGTACCGGCAATCGCGACTGAGAATGCGTCGCAACCGAAACCGCATGACTCCTCCGTCAGATACCAGTCAGGGTAATAGATCTGGCCGCTGGCATAGGAATTGAAGTAAATGTTGCCCCATCCCATTTGATTGGGCGCGGGCATATCTTCAACGTCATCGATGTAAGCGACGGCGGCATTGTTGAGCGTGGGCAGGATATTCACCCAGTAGTTCACTCCGACTGCCAGTTTGATCGGCTTATGGAGAACACAGGTGATGGCGTACTCGCCGCTTCGAGCCGTCGGCGTCCCCGTCATCGACTTGCAGTTCGTCGGTTTTTCAAACTCGTTTCCTGCGTTTCCCGAAGAAACAAAGGTATTGAACTGGTATGTGCCCCCGTCGAGGTCTGAGGGAGAACCGTCGAGGGTCTCGTTAAATGTGACCGAGGTGACGCTAACGTGCTTGTGCGCGAGGTTTCCGTCTGAGGTCGGAGCAAATGGGACCCAGACCTGACCGGAGCATGGTATTTGGTCATACTCGCAATAATTCGGCGAATAGCCATTCCACGTAGAGTTGTCGAGAGGGTTGTTCGCATCCGAGTCGCCCGAATACCAAAGGCAAGGATTGCACGCTGCAGGCACCGATGCCGGGGTGTTAACGCTGACCGAGGTAGGTAAATCGTGAGTGCCCTTGAGAGTTTTCGCAGGACGGCTCTGCGCGCTTGTTGCTGCACAAGCCAATGCAGCCACAATGCAAGCAATGAGAAGGTTTTTCATAGGGTCCTCCTAGGCCGGAAGGTAACGGTTTGATTGGGGGCTGAATAGAAGCACCTTGAGTTGCACTCGACTGCTGTCGTTGCGTGGACTGGCTCAAAGGCAACAGTGAGGATGCAACGGGAACAGTGTTAGCACAAAATGAGACTGGGCGCAGTGATAGGACGCATGTACGAAATGCGGGCCCCATTCCCCCATCAGCCTGCCTGCTCCGCCACGGAATTTGACACAACCGTGCTGGATCCCATCACGAAAGCTCTCACTTATGGTCTCGATGTACAAGAAGGCGTTCTCAATCATTTAAACGGAGACTATATCGGCGCTGTTTATACCGCGGATCTCGGCGCTCTTTCCACTGGAGTGCAGATTCAAAATAGTAGCCCAGACGCCTCATGGCAATACGCCATTAAATATGCCAAGACCACGGCCGCGGGTACGAACGTATTATTTTCCGTGGATGGCCTAGGCAACATCGGTAAACAGCTCCCAGATACTCGCTCGTTCCAACGTGGCCGTTCCGTCGTCAGTGGCCTTTCTGTGCGGCTAAGGCCCGCAAACGAAGATCCAGGTTCTTTTGGTGATTGACCCGGCCGAGCACCGTCTCTATGGTCGCGGCCAGGCGATTGGAGTTCTTGTCTAATTGCAGGGTGGACTTCTCGAAGTAGGCGGCCGCGCCTTCGCTGAGGAGTTTTTCTTCGTTCTTCTGCGACAGGCTGGTCAGCACGATGACCGGAATGTCCATGGTGGCGGGATTTGCTTTCAGGGCTCTTAGGACTTCCGGACCGCTGATCTTGGGAAGCATCATGTCGAGCAGAATGATGTCGGGCAGTTGGTCATTGGCGACCCGCAAGGCTTCCTCGCCGTCGGCGGCGGTGCTGACCTCGAAACCGGCTTTGACCAAAGCGCATTCGTTGGCCCTCCGGAGAAACTTGCTGTCGTCGACCAGCAGCACTTTGGACTTCGATACGGACACGCGCGCCTCTCGTGTTGCTTCATCGGCTTGGCGACAGAAAAGTTGAATGGCGTTCGTTCTGGGCAGCAATAAGGGCGGCTTGCGCCGCCCCTTTGAAAACTGAGAACTGACAACTGAGAGCTGAGAGCTGGGTCTATGTTCCCTCCGACCAACTGGCCAGGTACTCTTCCTGCTCCGGCGTTAGCCGGTCGATCTTGATGCCCATCGATTCGAGCTTCAGTTTCGCGACGCGCCTATCCAAGTCCACGGGAACGGTATAGACCTTGTTCTCGAGCGTCTTGTAATTCTTCACCATGTAGTCGCAGCAGAGAGCCTGGTCGGCGAAGCTCATATCCATGACTGAGGCGGGATGGCCTTCGGCGGCGGCGAGGTTGATAAGGCGTCCCTCGCCCAGAAGGTTGATGCGGCGTCCGTCTTTCATCGTGAACTCTTCGACGAAGTTGCGGGTGGTGCGCTTCGACGAGGAGAGCTTTTCGAGCGACGGGATGTCGATTTCGACGTTGAAGTGACCGGAGTTCGAAATGATCGCGCCATCCTTCATGACTTCGAAGTGCTGCTTGGCGAGGACGTTCTTGTTGCCGGTGACGGTGCAGAAGACGTCGCCGAGCTTGGCGGCCTCGTCCATGCTCATGACGCGGAAGCCATCCATGACGGCTTCGAGCGCTTTTGTCGGATCGACTTCGGTGACGATAACTTCGGCTCCGGCGCCGCGGGCGCGCGAGGCGAGGCCGCGTCCGCACCAGCCATAGCCGGCGACGACGAATTTCGATCCGGCGAGCAGGAAGTTGGTGGCACGGATGATGCCGTCGATGGTGGACTGTCCAGTGCCGTAGCGGTTGTCAAAGAGATGCTTGGTGTCGGCATCGTTAACGGCGACGATCGGATAGCGCAGCACGCCTTCTTTGGCCATGGCGCGCAGGCGGATGACGCCGGTGGTCGTCTCTTCGGTGCCGCCGAGAACGTTGGCCAGTTCGGCCGTGCGCTTGGTGTGCAGAATGCCGACGAGGTCAGCGCCGTCATCCATGGTGATCTGCGGCTTGTGATCGAGCACGGCCATGATGTGCGCGTAGTAGGAATCGTTGTCCTCGCCCTTGATGGCAAAGGTCGGGATGTTGTAGTCGCGCACGAGACTGGCGGCAACGTCGTCCTGCGTGGACAGGGGGTTCGAGGCGCACAGGGCCACATCGGCTCCGCCATCGCGCAGGCAGACCATCAGGTTCGCGGTCTCGGCGGTCACGTGCAGGCAGGCTGAAATGCGGATGCCTTTGAGCGGCTGGTTCTTGATGAATTCCTTGCGGATGATCTGCAGAACCTTCATCGACTGGTTCGCCCACTCGATGCGCTTCTTGCCCAGATCGGCCAGTTCGAAGTTCTTAACGTCTCTGCTGATGGTTGGTGTGGTAGCCATTTTTCTCCTCATCCCCGGATGATTGCGTTAGTAAGTCAAAAGTAAAAAGTTAGAGTGCAGAAGTCAAAGAGCGCCGTATGTCAACAACCTACTGACGTCTAATTTTTGTCCTGTCTGCCCCCGTATGCTTTGCGGAAATCGGCCGGTTCTCTTAGTGTTTCATACGATTCAAAATGTCGTACACCGGCTTGTTATCGGCATAGACACGCCATTCGGAAACACGGCCGTCGCGGACGGATACCATCCATGCCGCGGGAATCTGCCAGCGGTTTTCATCGCTGAGTTTCCCCTGAACCGAGATCGTGCCACCGGCGAAACCGAATACCGCCACGGTCGCGCCATTGCGAAAGATCTCTTCGTGAGAGACGCGGTAGTCGGGGCACATCTTGAAATACGACTGCCACCCGGCGCGCATCTTGTCACGACCCCGCAGCTGATTCCCCAGCGAATCCACGAACACGTGATCGTCTGTTGTCAGAGCGACCAGACCGTCCGGATCGTGGTCGTTGATTTTGGCCACGAAGGCCAGGACGGTCTCGATGGGATCGACCATCAGCCACCCGATCTTACTTGCTCACCAGCTGCGAGGCAGACTGTTTCAGGCCTGCATCAGCGGCTAGCTTGGATGCTTTATCGGTCTTTTCCCAGGTAAAGTCCGCATCGTTACGGCCGAAGTGTCCGTAGGCTGCGGTCTTGCGGTAGATCGGACGGCGCAGGTTCAATGAATCCATGATGCCGCGCGGAGTGAGCTTGAAGTTGGCGCGGATCAGATCTGGAATGATTGCCGGATCAACCTTCTCAGTTCCGAAGGTATCGACGAGAACGCTGACCGGATCGGCGACGCCGATTGCGTAGGCCAGCTGAACTTCGCAGCGCTCGGCCAGGCCGGCAGCCACGACGTTCTTGGCGATGTAGCGCGCCATGTAGGCAGCGGAGCGGTCGACCTTCGTCGGATCTTTGCCGCTGAAGGCGCCGCCGCCGTGACGGCCCATGCCACCGTAGGTGTCGACGATAATCTTGCGTCCGGTCAGGCCGGAATCGCCCATCGGGCCTCCGATTACGAAGCGTCCGGTGGGATTGATGTGGTATTTGGTGTCTTCGTCGAGCAGATTGGCGGGAATGACAGCCTGAATGACGTGCTTCAGGATGTCGGCGCGAAGTTGATCGTTGCTGACGGTCTCGGAATGCTGGCTGGAAACCACGACGGCATCCACGCGCTTCACTTTGCCGGGAGCTGAATATTCCACTGTGACTTGGGATTTGCCGTCGGGGCGGAGGTAAGAGCAGGTACCGTTCTTGCGGACTTCAGAAAGCTTCAAGCAGAGCTTGTGGGCCAGTGAGATGGGGAGCGGCATCAGCTCCGGCGTCTCATCGCAGGCATAGCCGAACATCATGCCTTGGTCGCCGGCGCCACCGGTATCGACACCCATGGCGATGTCGCCGGACTGCTTGTTGATGCTCGAGATCACGGCGCAGGTGTTGGAGTCGAATCCGTAGAGGGCATTGTCGTAGCCAATGGACTGCACGACTCCACGGACAAGGCTTTGGAAGTCGACGTAGGCTTTGGTAGTGATTTCTCCGGCAATGACGACCAGGCCGGTGCAGGTCAGGGTCTCACAGGCGACGCGGCTGGTGGAATCTTCAGCCAGGCAGGCGTCGAGAATGGCATCGGAAATCTGATCGGCGATCTTATCGGGATGACCCTCAGTTACGGATTCCGACGTAAATAGGAAACGATTTTTTGCTGGCAAGCTGTATCTCCTCAAGGTGACTTCAAGCCTTTGGGTCCGATTAAGGGGGCTGATTACGCCACAGGCTCTCGACCAGGATTGGTTTGAAACTATCCTAAAAACGGTACCAGAGATGGGACGCCGTTGCAATGACTTAGGCCCCATAGGGCGATGGGAACATTAAGCGGAAACAGGCCGCATTGAACGGGGGGGTCTGGCGGTTAAGCGGAAGAAAAGAAAGAGCTAAATTCGGCTGCCGCTAGTGTGCCCCGGGTGGAGTTAAGGTGTCGGATATCAGTCCGGCGTGCCCAATCGTAATCGTCTTCACTTCGCCGTAATTTCCCGGAACCTCCAATTTTTTTCCGTCCAGGCGGTAGTCCAAAGCTCCGGCATTGCCGGCT
>JBELAC010000204.1:0-9200 GCA_049509215.1 Terriglobales bacterium | reverse complement strand
CTTGACCCCCATGCCCTTCGAGCGCATAATTTGGGCGCGTTCGCAGTCGGTTTTCTCCCCCCTTCGCTCCCGCGAGTGGAGCTCCGATCACTGGATTTCCGTCAGCCCCTCTCGCCAGTTTCTGTTTGCCGGAGGCTTTATGAAGTCTCTCCACTTTGTCTCTTCGCTCGTCGTTTCGACCGCTTCGCGCAACTCCCGGTTCGCCATGAAACTCTTCGCGACCAGCTTGTTCCTCGCCGCAGCCATTCTGACCTTGGTTTGTGTC
Source organism: Terriglobales bacterium (assembly GCA_049509215.1). Lineage (GTDB taxonomy): Bacteria > Acidobacteriota > Terriglobia > Terriglobales > Acidobacteriaceae > Acidiflorens. The sequence goes on along the minus strand of JBELAC010000204.1, from coordinate 8,935 downwards.
TTCACCCAGTCGGCCTCGTCACAGACCTTCACCGCGCTCTACAGCTTCCGCGGCGGCCCCAGCGACGGGTCTGATTCCACTGCGGCTCTGGTCATGGATTCGCAGGGCAACCTCTATGGCACGACCCAGAACGGCGGTACTTTTAACTTCGGGACGGTCTTCAAGCTGGCTCCCAACGGCACCGAGACGCTTCTGCACAACTTCGGCCCCTATGTTTCGGCGTTGAATCTGGCCGATGGTAGTTATCCCGTCGCTGGTCTGCTAATGGATGCCGAAGGTGATCTTTATGGCACAACCACCAACGGAGGCAACCCGCCGTGTCACTACGGTTGTGGCATGGGTTTCGAACTGAGCCCCTCCGGTGCAGAGAAGCGGTTCTACGACTTCGCTGGTTGGCCGAGCCCGAACTATCCCAACGCGCCCCTCATCGCGGACGCGCAGGGCAATTTCTACAGCACAACCTTTCTCGGTGGCAGTGAGAATTCCGGCTCCGTTTTTGAGCTTGCCCCCAACGGCACCCTCACCGTTCTTTATTCCTTCTGCCAACAAAGCGGATGCACCGACGGGTTTTGGCCGGCGGGTGGCGTCGTCATGGATAAGGAAAGCAACCTCTACGGGACGACCCCCTATGGCGGCATGAGTAATTTGAGCTGCGGCAACGGCGGCTGCGGCACGGTCTTTAAGGTCACGCCGAGCGGCGAGGAGACCGTCCTCTACGCTTTTGCCGGTTATCCCACCGACGGATACGATCCGGTCGGCGGACTGGTCATGGATGCCCAAGGCAACCTCTATGGAACCACCCAATATGGTGGCACCCGCGACAGCGGGACGGTCTTCAAGCTGACTCCCAACGGCACCGAGACGATCCTCTACACTTTTTGCCTAAACAGCTCGTGTCCCGACGGCGGTGGCCCTTCCAGCAACCTCATCCTCGATGCGCAAGGCAACCTCTACGGCACAACCAGTTGCTGCGGCATTTACGGCAAGGGCGTGATCTTCAAGCTGGCTCCCGATGGTACCCAGACTGTCCTCTACGCGTTCTGCCCCAACAACGGCTGTCCGGACGGGCAAAACCCAAGAGCCGCGTTGCTCATGGATTCGCAAGGTAATCTTTATGGCACGACCAGTTTCGGTGGCGCGTATGGCCACGGCACCGTCTTTGAATTGACGCCCTAGCCTTACCAAACTGGAGAGGACATCGCGTTATTTTCCCGCCATCGCTCCGACCAGCGATTCGAAAATCTTGACGCCGTCGGTGCAGCCGAGTTCGGGCTCGGCGGCTCGTTCGGGATGGGGCATCATGCCGAGGACATTTCTACCGGGGCTGCAGATTCCGGCGATGTTTTCCAGCGAGCCGTTTGGATTCGATTCTGGCGTTGGCTCGCCCTGCTCGTTCGTGTAGCGGAAGACGATGCGGTCGTCGTGTTCGAGTTGGGCGAGCGTCGCCTCGTCGCAGAAATAGTTCCCTTCCATGTGTCCGATGGGGATGGTCAGGACTTCGCCTTTCTTGCAGGCGTTCGTGAAAGGCGTCTGGTTGTTCTCGACGCGGACGTGGACGGGCTTGCAGACGTACTTCAGGCCTAGGTTACGCATGAGCGCTCCGGGGAGCAGGCCGGCTTCGCAGAGAATTTGGAAGCCGTTGCAGATGCCGAGGACGAGGCCTCCGCCATCAGCGAATTTCCGCACGGACTGCATGACCGGGGAGAACTTCGCAATGGCTCCCGTACGTAGGTAGTCGCCGAACGCGAAGCCTCCAGGAACGATGATGGCGTCGCAGTTCTGGAGATCCTCGGAGTCGTGCCAGAGGAACGTTACGGGCTGCTTGGCAACGTGCTGGATGGTCCAGAAGGCATCGTGATCGCAGTTGGAACCGGGGAAAATGATGACGCCGAATTTCATAAGATCCGTTCTCAGTTGGCAGTTCTCAGTTCCAGGTGTGTCGGACTGGTCATCCGCTTCGCAATTTCGCTCTTAAGGAGTTAATAATTTGATGGTGACAAGAGTTGGGATGCCAGGTCAAGGGGAAAAAGAAAACCTGCGGAGGAAAGCGGCGGGCGTTGGATTGCCCGCCGTGTGAGTCCCATTCGGAGACTAGTAAGCTAGAGTTGCGGTTGCGTCCGTGGATGTGACCGCGTAGTTGCACCACGGTTCCGTGACGCCTTGCTGAACCCAATACATGGGAGCCCAGCCTGGATCCGTAATTTTCTTGAAGTTATAGTCGAATAGAGCCACCTTGCTGAAGACAATCGAATCATTCGGCGGGAAATCGGTGCACTGGTAAATGTTGTAAACCTCCAACACTCCCTCTTGCGCCCACGGGAACGCCATGGCTTGACTGAAAACAGATTGCAAGATGGTTACCTTCTTCGTGGTCACATCCTTGGTTGTGATCGTCCACTTCGCACATGACTGGCTTCCGGCCTTACAATTGTTCCTGACGGTCCCTTGGATCTGGTCGCCGGGATTGACGGTGATTGGGTTGCTCGACCATGCCATGCCTGCCGGGCAGCAGTTCCAACTAGCAATGTTCCACGGCCCCGCTCCGGACTGACCATCGTTCCATCCCAACACAGGCTGGATGATTGGCTCTTCGTTGGGCGGATCGTTGTGCTGGTGGGCAAATCCGGGAAAGAAAAACAAGGTCTGACCGTCGTTTGCGGTCGGAGTTGGCGGAACGATATACGTTGCCACAATTTTTCCGTAAGTCGTGCTCGTGACAACCTGGCTCGATTCAATCCAGTTCCAACTGATATAGAGAGGGTCGGGCTCGACCATGCCCTGAAGCATAAGTTCACCGGCGGGCGAGTAGCGCGGATAATTGCAAAAGGGGGCGTTGGCTTGCTCGGTGCCATCGTTAAAGCGGATGCGCCCATCCCCGAGCAGCGTTTCGACGTCGGCGGCCTGCCGGACGCACGAGGGGTGAAAGTAGCCGAACGGCGTGATCACATAATCGGAGGGCACGCTGGTGGGGCGATTCGTGCCCGCCGCCATCTGCGCGCAGAGCGTTGCCACGGACATCATGACGAATAATAGAGTGCAGAAAATTGCTTTTCGTGAATTCATCCTCGGCTCCTAAATTCTGACTCCTAAATTGTGCGATTCGAAGAAACAAAAAACGCCCAGTCCCCCGCGGGTCGTCACGCAAGGGAGAAGCGGCGGGCGTTGGATTGCCCGCCATCTTAGTTCTCGTTAACAAGTGTTCTGGTTAATAGTCGAGCGTCGCAGTTGTGGTGGTCGTGGTCGTGGAATAATTGCACCACGGTGTCGTCTGGCCCTGCTCCACCCAATACATGGGACTCCAGCCGGGATTTTTGATCTTCTTGAAGTTGTAGTCGAAGAGGGCGACTTTGCTGAATTCGATCGAGCCATTGGGCGGGAAGTCGGTGCACTGGTAGATGCTATAGACCTCGAGCACGCCGGATTGAGCCCAGTTGAAGGTCTGTCCCTCGCTGGGCGTGGCTTTCAAGATTGTCGATTTCTTGGTGGTCACATCTTTCGTGGTGATGTTCCAGGTTGAACAGGACGGGTTTCCAGCCGCGCATGTGCTCTTGATGAGGCCTTGGATTTCGTCGCCGACGTTGACCGTCACTGGCGTGCTGTAGTTGGCCGTGCCGCTTGGACAGCAGTTCCAACTGGCAATATTCCACGGGCCCACGTGGGACTGTCCGTCGTTCCAGCCGAGGACGGGCTGGATGATAAGCTGAACATTGTCGATGTCTTCAAAGCCAGGGAAGAAAAACAGGGTTTGTCCATCATTGCTGGTGGGGGTGGGCGGAACGGTCCAGGTGGCCTTGATTTCGCCGTAGCTGGTGCTGTTGGTCGAAACCTGGCCGGCTTCAATCCAGTCCCAACTTATGTAGGGAGGTTTGACCCCTTGGACGACCATCTCACCCGATGCCGAGTAACGAGGATAGTTACAGAAGGGAACATTGGCCTCCTCCGTTCCATTCGCGAAGCGGATACGGCCATCCGCCAGCACGGTCTCCGTTTCCTTGATTTCCCGGACGCAGGAAGGATGAAAGTAACCGAAGGGCGTGATCACATAATCGGAGGGCACGCTGGCTGGGCGATTCGGCCCGACAGCTACCTGCGCGCATAACATTCCCACCGACAGCATGAGCAACAATAGAGTGCAAGAAATCCGTTTTCCCGAAATCATTATTTGGCTCCCATTTATGCGATTTGAATAATTGAATAGCACTTCTCTTGCAAACAGCGGGCGCATTCCAGCACCGCGAGTGAAACCTTCCCATCGGAGAAATTGCGGTGTGCTCACCTTAGGGGCCAGGCGTCTCTGGGGGGCGGGAAGTGCAGCTCGGAGAGGTGAAGAATCCACCGGCCAAAATTGTACTCCCGTTGAGAAGCAACGGCGGAAAAAAAAGGACGCGTCTCCGATGCTGAATAGTAGACAAGGGGACGTTGGGAAGGCTCCCTGAAGTGCTGGCGCCGTCAGTAGGCCCAACGCACGAGCGTGGCGCCGGAAGTAAACCCCGCGCCCACGGCCGCAATCAGCAGGAGGTCTCCCTTTTTCAACTTACCTTCTTCAATTGCCGTCTGCATCGCAATGGGAATCGTGCCGGCGGTAGTGTTGCCGAAGCGTTCGATGTTGATGATGACTTTCTCCATGGGCATTCCCAACCGGTTGGCAGTCGCGGTAATGATTCGCCGGTTTGCCTGGTGGGAAATGAAGCAATCCACATCTTTGCCGGTGAGTTTGTTCTTGGCCAGAATACGTTCCGTCATCTCCGACATCTTCTTGACCGCGTACTTGAACACATTCTTGCCATCCTGGTGGATGTAGTGCATCTTCTGATCGACGGTCTCGTGGGAAGCCGGGTTCAGACTTCCTCCGCCGGGCATGTAAAGGAACTGCCCTCCCATTCCCTCGACCTGGGCAACGTGGTCGATGATGCCCGCGCCGTCTCCGTCCCCGGCAGGTTCGAGCAAGACCGCGCCAGCTCCGTCGCCAAAGATGATGCAAACCGCGCGATCGGTGAAGTCGGTCATCGAAGAGTTCACATCCGAACCGATCACCAGCACTTTCTTATACTGTCCCGACTCGACAAACTTCGCGCCCGTATTGAGCGCATACAGAAATCCCGAGCATCCGGCGGAAACGTCAAAGCCCCAGGTATTCGCGATGCCCAACTTATGCTGCACCAGGCAAGCGGTCGAGGGATACATCATGTCCGGCGTCACCGTGCCCACCACGATGAGATCCACATCCTGCAGATCGAAGGGATGCGACTCCAGCAACTTCTTCACCGCCGCAACCGCCAGATCGCTAGCCGCCACGCCTTTATCAACCAGATGGCGTTCGCGGATTCCGACCCGCTCCATGATCCATTCATTGGTTGTATCGACCATTTTTTCGAGGTCGGCATTGGTCAGAAGGCGAGGCGGAACGTAGGTACCAAGAGCGCTGATCTTAACGCGCTGTAGAGTGCTCAATGAGGTCTCCTGAGGTGAGGTGAACTAGCTATTCTGAACGATGCGGGCGAGAATGTCTAACCGGACAGTCGGCTTTGGGTGGGCAGGAAAGCGGAAAACACGACAGACATAGCCCGTTCGAGCCATTCCCATCGGATCCACTAAGAAGTTAATGTAATACCTGAGCAGACTTCGGGGGAGGGCTGTTCGACGAGCGTCCCATGACTCTAACCAGAGTTTGGGGCGTTTTCGTTTTTTGGCCTCCAAATTAACTCACGGGCGAGCGGCGAATCACTTCTGCTTCTTTTCCCAGTCTTCGCGCGACATCGCCTTGAGCGGTTCCAGGCTTTTGCCCTGCAGTGAAGCATTGACCGAGGGCAGATTCGAACCAGTGATGGACTTGAACTTTGTGCCGGCGTCATCCAGCTGCTTCAGCATGACCGCTGTGCCCTCGATTTGCGACTGCGTAGGACGGCCGGAATAGCCGTTCACTGCCCCATAAAGATCGCCAAGGTATTCACGCAGCTTGAGTTCGCCGGTAATCATTCCGCCTTCTTTGACCGAAACGAGGGTGGAGCGGAAATCATCCAGCTTGCCCAGTAATCCGTTGAGCTGGTCCTTTAGCTGACTGTCGGTTGCGGCTGCCGCACGCTGTTTGGTCTGCTCGCGCAGGTCGTTGGTCGCATCTACCACATAGGTCAACGTCGAGAGCATGTCGTAGAGCTGGACGACGGTCTTGTGCTGCAAGGCGCGGTCGGCCGCAGAGCTTTTGGTGCGCGGATCGGGCACGAGTTTGACCTGGGATGAATAAGTCTCCTTGCCCTTGGTCAGCTTGACCGTATAAGTTCCCTCTTGCACCTGAGGTCCAAAGAAGAGGAATTGGTTTTCGACCAATCCAGCCGCAGGCGGGACTTTCGGCGGTTTTCCGCGTTCCGGCCATTGCACACGGTTCAAGCCACGCCGCTTGTCGCCCTGCATTGACGTGAGCAGAATTCCCTTGTCGTCGTAAATCTCGAGTTTCAAATCGCCGAAGATGTGCCGCTTTTTCTGGTAGTAGTTAATTGTGGCCGCTTCGGGCAGAGTGCGTCCCTCGAACTCAGCATCACCATCCATGCGCTGCTCACCGGCGGGAAGCGTCAACTCGGAGGGCCGCGCCGGAAGCATGACGAGATCCTTGGCAAGCATTTCCGGCGTAAGAGCGCGGATCGGAGTCAGGTCGTCGAGGATGTAGATGCCGCGACCGTGGGTCGCCAGAATCAGGTCCGACTCGCGCGGATGAATGGCAATATCGCGCACGGCCACGTTCGGCAGACTTCCCTTGAACTGCGCCCAATGAGTTCCGCCGTCGATGGAGATGAAGAGCCCAAACTCGGTGCCGACAAAGAGCAGATTGGCGTTGACGAGATCCTGCCGAACAACATGCGCATAGCCGTTCAGTTGGGGCGTGGAAAGCGACTTCCAGGTCTTTCCGTAATCCTTGGTCTGATAGACGTAGGTTTTCATGTCGCCGCCAGCGTGGCCGTCGAAAGTGGCATAGGCGACCGCAGGATCGAAATGACTGGCCTCGATGGTCGAAACCCATGTATTCGCGGGCAAGCCAGGAATGTTCCTTACGACATTCGTCCAATGCTTGCCGCCATCGCGTGTAACCTGCACATTGCCGTCGTCAGTTCCGGCCCAGATCACGTCTCCGGTCTTTGGGGATTTGGGAGACTCAGCAATCGTGTAGATGGTCTCGAATTTCTCGGCGTCGGAATTGTCGATGGTCAGGCCGCCCGATAATTCCTGATGCTGGCGGGCAGGATCGTTGGTCGTGAGGTCGGGCGAAATCCGATCCCAGGATTCTCCGTGATCGCGCGAGCGGAACAGGAACTGTCCACCGAGATAAATCGTGCCCGGGTGAGTAGGGCTCATGTGGATCGGGGCGTTCCAGTTGAAGCGGAAGTCGGGTTCGCCCGATCGTGGCAGCGGCTTGATATCTCGTGACTCGCCAGTGGTCTTGCGGAAGCGCGAGATCTTCCCGCCCTGATATTCGGCATAGGCATAGTCGGGATCGGACGGATCGGAGAATGCCCAGAAGCCGTCCCCGAAGTCGATATTGCGCCAATGGCGATTGCTGATCGCATCGACGGCGCGCGACGGGCCCATCCAAGTGCCGTTGTCCTGCAGTCCGCCATAGACGTTGTAGGGCATCGCCATGTCAAAGCTCACGTGGTAGAACTGCGAGACCGGCAGGTTGTTGAGGAAGCGCCAGTGGCTGGCACGATCCAAAGACTGGTAAACGCCCCCGTCGGTGCCGATCAGGATTTGGTCCGAATTGTCGGGATCGATCCAGAGAGCATGTACGTCGCCGTGGAAGCCTCCACCGGGACCTTCGCTGGGAGAAAATGCTGCGCTGAAACTCTTGCCGGCATCTTCGCTAACCGTCACGAAAAATCCCGGCTTGTAGACGCGATCCGGGTTCTTTGGATCCACGGTTAAACGTGCGAAGTAGAAGGGACGTCCGCTGATATTCTGAGAATTGTTGACCTCAGCCCAGCTGTCGCCGGCATCATCGGAGCGAAACAGCGCGGTGTGATTCTTGGCTTCGACGACGGCATAAACACGGGAGTGATTGCTCGGAGCAATGGCAATTCCAATGCGTCCAAGGTCGCCTTCGGGCAGGCCTTTCCGGAGTTCATGCCAGGTCGCGCCACCATCGCTGCTCTTAAAGAGGCCGCTGCCGGGACCGCCGGAGCGGAAATTATGGGGTTCGCGCCGCACATCCCACATGGCCGCATAAAGGACATTCGAATCCTGCGGGTCCATCGCCATTTCGGCGCAACCCGTGCTGTCATTGCGGTAGAGAACTTTGCTCCAGTTCTTTCCGCCGTCGGTCGTCTTGAACACACCACGCTCGGTATTCGAATTCCAGAGGTGCCCCAGCGCACACGCGAAGACGGTTTTGCTGTCTTTCGGATGGATCAAAATGCGGCTGACGTGCTCGGAATCCGGCAGGCCAACTGCTTCCCAGTTATCGCCGCCGTCGTGCGAGCGATAGACGCCTGTGCCAACCGAAACGCTGTTGCGGACCCAGGATTCACCTGTCCCGACCCAAACTGTCTTGGGATCCGACGGATCAATCGCGATGGAGCCAATCGACTGCGAAGGCTGTTTGTCGAAGATGGCATGAAAGGTAGTGCCGTTATCCGCGGACTTCCAGACGCCACCGCTCGCCGAACCGATGTAGATTGTCAACCGCTGCCCTTCGCGGACAGCGGCGATGTCGGCGATGCGTCCGCCCATGGCAGCCGGGCCAATTGCGCGAATCGGAAGCCCGCTCAGGGTATCGGAATCGAGCGTCACATCATCTTGCGCCGACGCAACCATCGCCAGCACGACGACGAACAGAACCATCCACAGCGCACGCAAACGAGTGACCATGATCACCTCAAAGAAGTCGTACGACTTTTCATGCTTCGATACGTAATGATTCGCTTAAGGGCTAGTTCTGCGGCGGATTTGC
>JBELAC010000203.1:0-9209 GCA_049509215.1 Terriglobales bacterium | reverse complement strand
ATCATCATCAACTGGCTGGGATCGGCGATGGCAATTGCCAGCCGCCCATCTTCGGTTTCAGCCAGCGGCACAAAGTTGTACCGGAACATCAGGTGCACGGGGATCTTCTCGAACAGATCGTGGTGCAATTGAAAATCGCTAAGGTCGACAAATTCGCAACGATAGCGGCGCGCGATGTCGCGTGCGCGTTCGAGTTCGTCCGGAATCGCTGCCGGTTCCGGCACCAGCTTCCCGCCATTTACCACCGCTGTTTTCTTATCCGCCATGCCCATTCCAGTCTACAGTCTCATGCTGCTACGGGACGCCTTAGTGAACATTCGCGCCCAATGTAAAAATCGGCATATATAAAGAAATCAAAATGCCCCCGACAAAGACCGCCATCACAATCAAAATCAGCGGCTCGATCAAGGCCATCGCCGCGCCCAGAGCCGTTTGTACGTCCTCTTCGTAAAACTCGGCGACCGAAGCAAGCATGGCCGGCAGCGCGCCCGTCGATTCGCCGACCTCAAGCATCTCGACTGCCAGGTCGGGAAACAGCTTCTGTGCTTCCAGGCTCTTTGCCAGTCCCTGGCCTTCGCGGACCCGCTCGGCCGCGGCGTTGATGCCGTTCAGCATCTGCCGGCTGCTCATGGACGCACCCGCCGTTTCCATGGCAGGCACGAGCGGCAAGCCGCCCTGTAGTAGCGTCGCGAGAACACGCGAGAAATTTGCCACCTGATACTTCAGCCGGATTTCCCCGACCAGAGGCAGGGAAAGCATGAACCGGTCGATGGAGGCTGCGCCGCGATCGCTCTGCTTCCAGCGCCAAATCAAGAAGAATGCCGCCGCCAGGACCAGCACAACGATCCAGCCGTATTTCTGCGCATTCAACCCCAGCGACAACATGAATACGGTGATGGCCGGAAGCTGTGCTCCGAGGTTGTTAAACAGGTCGGCAAACTTCGGCACGACGTAGGTGATCAGGAAAATCAGCATCACGGTGACAACGGAAATCAGCAGCGCGGGATAGACCAGTGAAACCAGCAGCTTTTTGCGGAAGGTGTGTACCATGCGCTGATATTGGATGTAGCGGCTCAGAACCTCTTCCATGTTGCCGCTTTTCTCGCCCGCCATCAGCGTGGTCGTGTACATCTTGGGGAAGATCTGCTGCGCGGCGAAGGCGTCGGAGAGCAACTCGCCGCCCTTGACCCGCTCGCGGACGTTCTCCAGCAACTTGAGGAGCGCTTTGTCGCGCTGCCGCTTGATCAGAAGATCAAGCGCCGTCAGGATGGGCAAACCGGCCTTAATCAGAGTCAAGAACTGCTGGTTGAAGATCAGGAAAGTCGTCTGCCGCAGTTTGCCGGCTTTGCCGAACTGCGCGCGGCCGCCGCTCAGGATGGTTCGCGGCTTGACCCAGTAGACAAGGTATCCCTGCTGCGCGAACCGGTCGTGGACCTCGGCTTCGGAATAGCCGTGCTCGACCTGCTGCCGCAGGTGGCCCTGCTCGTCGGCGACTTTGACCAGGAATTCTGCCATGGCTATGGTCTGTTTCTCGGGGTCTGAAGCAAGTGTAACATTGTGTTCCCAAAGCGCTTAACGCAAGTTCTGCCGCTAACTGGTACGGAAGTAATCGGACCTTTGGGCCGCTATGGACCGAGTGCTCCTTCCACGGTTTCTACGCCCGGAGGAGGTGTAAAGCGAAACCGGCTATCGTTCAAATCCTGGTTTTCTTTCCAGTCTGAAAACCGGAATTCCGTCGTTCCGCCGTCCGGCTCGATCAAGACGATTCGGACGATTTGATTAGACGGCGTTATTTCTAGTTGCACCTCGCTGATCTGCCCGTCCATCGCTTTTGGCACGCCTCGCAATATGGTGCCGCCGGGGGTTAGGGCGGCCTGATCCACAGCCTTCGAAAGTCCTTGCAATTCATTCTCCAGCTTGGTTTTACCTAGCAAGAAGGCAATTGGAGAGCGCACATCGTCGAGTTTCCGGAAATCCGTCTTTCTGAGCTGTCGTTCAGCCGGAACATAAAACCACACACTCTGGCCGTCGCTCACAAACAGCTTCTCTTTGGGAGAACGATATTCCCATCGCATCTTGCGCGGCTTTTTGAGCCAAAGGGTACCGGATTCGTCGCGCTCCGTGCCCTCGCCTCGATAGACTTCCGTGAACTCAGCTTGCAGGCTGCGCAGGTGGTTGTAATGGTCGTCGACCGCGTGGGCCAGTTGGTGGACGTCAAGCGAGCCTGTCTTCTGAGCCGCTGAGGGGATAACTGTTCCCCCCACCGCCAGAGCGGCCAGCCAAAACGCAAGACAACGTTTCAATTCTGGAACCCCTGCTTCGATTTTACTCTCGGCTGATGGTGTTTAGTTTAATCCGAAATGAATGCTGCCGTGAGTCATTGAGCCGGAATCGCGCTTGTTCGAGGTCACAGACAAGCGGGCGTTTCATGACTCAGAATGATGTTTTTCTGGGAGGACTTTCGATGGAACGTAAGCAGCATCACTGCGAAACTTGCCGCCTGCGCGCGCTGGCGGAGAGAAAACCGCAATCGTTGATCGCCCGCCTCTGGCGCTGGCACACGGGATGGTGCCCGGGATGGAAGTCGTACCAGCGGGCGCTGGCGGAGGCGGAAAAGAAGGCGGTGTGAAATGGGGCGGCGAATGTGTACGATGGCGCTGATTGGCTCGGCTATAATGCAGTCGCGGTCATCGGTCTTACTCCAACCATGCCCCAGCCAAGGACAGAATGAGCGCGGGAACGGGGCATGAGTCGCGCACTGAGATTGAGCCTTCCGGCTATGCTCATAGTCCGGCAACTGTCTCGACAGTCCGGTAGAGTGCGTATTGCGGAGTTGCGCCGGCTCTCATCAAAAGAGGGGAGCTAGCGAAGGCAGGCTCCAGCAGCGGATTGTGATAGACGATCCACAGCGCGCGCGGGGATTTCGCGAGCGATTTGTCGAGCCGTGCGATGAACTCATGGAGGGCGGCTTCGGGGAGTGGATTGAAAAGGTAAAGGACTAATGGTTCGTCAGGCAAATCGAACTGGCGCGCATCCGCGCACACCGCTTCAATGGTCGCGCATTGCTGCGTAGGGCTCTTGTATCCCAATATGTTTTTCCTGGCGGCCTGATCCAATTCGGAAAAGAGTTCTATACCCACAATCTTCTTGAACGGGTACTCCGACGCCATGAGCAACGTCCGTCCCTTGCCGGATCCGATGTCGACGAATGTAAACTCGGGGAAGTGGATCGGCAGCGCCGCCATCATGTCGCGAAACAACGCGGGCTCGGTGGGCTGATAGGGCGAGTGAAACACTCCCAGCAGGCGTGTTCGCCAGCCTACTGTGCCGGCAGTGGTATTCACGCGCTGCTCCCAGTCGTAGTCCATGTCGCCGTAGCGTTGCTGGCGGCGCTCGGCGGTGGAATCGCGCGCAAATTCCCACAACTCATGCAGCAGGAGGGAAGTGGCTGCCAGGCGGCCTTTGGCATGCACCTGCTCGTGCCACCAGCCGCGGAAGGCGGTCCAAAGTTGTGGGGAGGAATCCGAGGACACCTGTGAATGTTAACAAGAAACGTCTTGAACGCTCACGCGCCGGGCCGGGGAACCTCAGGGGCTAAGGCCCCGATTGAGAGTGGGCGGAGTACCGCAGCGCTGAAGCGCTGTCCACCCAAAATTGAGAGTGGGCGGAGTATCGCAGCGCTGAAGCGCTGCGCCACCCAAAATCAGGTGCGCCATCGCGTTTTTTTTGAAGTTTGCCGGTAGATTTTCTAGTTCTTTGTTTCGGGCTCATTTACTTTGACCGGCAATGGGGGATTCCATGCCGGGCGGGAGGCCCTTGGTGATGTAGGGAATGCTCGTAGGATATTGCACTTCAATACGGCCATCGGGCATGAGCTTGTAAGGCTTCTGGTTCGGATCCTCGGGCGTTCCGTGAATGAAACCGGCGCGCTCGAGATCGGCGATCGTGGAAGGCAAGTGCCCGGTCTGCGCGCGGTACTTTTGGACGACCTCTTCAAGCTTGGTTACATCTTCATCGACCCGCAAAGCGAGAAGATGGTCGACCGCATTCTGCCGGATGGTGGCTTCCTTGGTGGTCTGGTAAGTTGTGTACCACAACATGCGCGCAGTATCGAACTCGCCCGCATGTTGCGCCATGCGCGCGGCCAGGATGGGCATGAACCCATTGGTGATGGGAACCTGCGCGCCCCGAGTGAACGCGTCAGCGGCCTTGGCGTAATCCTTGAATTCCGTGAAATACAAAAATCCCAGGTTGTAATAGAGCCGCCAATTGTCGGGATTGTGCTCGATGCCATATTTCAGCAGGGCCATCGCTTCTCCCGGCAATCCTGCGCCATTGGGCGGTGGAGGGCCCAGGAAGTTGGCACCAAACTGGTAGGGGGGCATCATGTTCGGATCGAGTTCGGTTGTAACCTGCAGAAGCGGGGCGAGCAAACGGAAGTCGCGCGTGCCGCTATGGTGCTGCTCTCCGAAATACTGCACGGCGCGCGTCCAGTAAATGTCTGCCAGTAGACCTGTGTAGCCGAGGCACATCCGCCGCAGGGTTTTTGTAGATCTTATATACAGCGCTTCCTGCGAAGACGTCCTTATCTTCAGGCGGTCGATTGCGCTGAGGATTAGGACGCCGCCGGCCAGCGAAATCAGCAGCACGGCAGAGGCGACCACGTTGACGCGGCGCGTTCTGCTCATTTCAGGTTCCGGCGCTGGAAGATCAACACCGCTCCCGAAATGGCCATTGCCGAATACAGCAGCGCATACAACGTGTTATAGAGAATCAACTGACCGGGTACGGCAAAGCCGTGTGCGGCCTGGTTGATGATGTTGAAGGCCGAAAAATTTGGCACCACATAAGCAATCGCAGTCGCAACCGCGCCGGTGAAACCGTGGGTGATACGGGCAAAGCCACGCAGATCCTCAGCCAGGCTCCCGATCACGAAGAGCGCGAACGTGAATAGCGCCGACATGATGGGCGTCGAGAACGATGAGAAAAACAGCGACAAGGCGCAGACGATCAGGAACTCGAGCACGATGAAATACAGGGCCACGATCACCCACACATCGGCTCTTTCGAACTTGTGAGCGACATAGAGCAGCGCCAGGAACACGCCGATAGCCATGAAAAAGGTGTTGACCACCAGCGTTCCGGTGAGCCCCAGAAACTTGCCCACTACAAATTCCCAGCGGCGTACCGGCCGCGAAAGCACGGTATAGAGGGTACGCCTTTCAATCTCTTTTGAGACCAAGCCGATCCCGATGAAGATGGCAATGACCACGCCGAACAGAGAAACGACGGTCAGTCCCAGGTTCACGACCACCAGGCGCTCGATATCGATCGAAATCTCTCCGACCAGAACCGCCGCACCTGAAATCAGAACCGCAAACGCAATCAGGTTATAGAGAACGCGGTCGCGCACAGCCTCACGAAACGTGTTGAAGGCAACGTAACCAATTCGCGAGTTCATGCTCCCGCTCCCTTGCCGTTCTCGCGCGGCCGTAATTTCTGTACGTAGTACTCCTCCAGCGAACTGCGCACCGGAGTTAATGAGATCAGCCGCAGATGCTCCCGGCGTAGTAATTCGAGCGCCGCGTCCTGCTTGTCTTCGTCAACCACCGCGTTGACCATGTCGCCGCTAACCCGCGTTTCCGCGCCCATGCTCGTCAGCGCCGGAGGAACGCCTTGCGCGCAGAAGATAATTTCGACTTTGCCCTGTACGGCCGAGGTCAAGTCCGCCACTGCCCCCACGCCGCGCAATTCTCCCTGGTGAATGACGGCTACACGATCGCAGAGAGCTTCAGCGTCGGACAAAATGTGGGTCGAGAAAAATACCGTTTTTCCTTCGTGTCGCATTTGCTGGATCATCTCGCGAACTTCGCGCCGCCCCATGGGATCGAGCCCGGACATCGGTTCGTCCAGAAATACCAGTTTCGGATCGTGCAGGATCGCCTGCGCCAGGCCCACGCGCTGCAACATTCCCTTCGAGTATTTGCGCAACTGGGTGCGGGCCGAATCGGTTAACCCGACCCGCGCCAGCATCTCCGCGACCCGTTTGGAACGCTCTTTCGCCGGCACTTCCGACAGCTGGGCATAATAGGTCAGCAATTCCTGCGCAGTCAGATAGTCGTAAAAGTATGGCTGTTCAGGCAGGAAGCCGATCTGGGCTCGCACGCTGGGATCGTCATAATCCATTCCCAGAATCCGCGCCGTGCCCGCCGTGGGCGTTACCAATCCCATCAGCAGTTTGAGAGTTGTCGTCTTGCCGGCGCCGTTCGGACCGAGGAAGCCAAACACCTCGCCCTCTTCGATCGTTAACCGCAACGGGCACAGCGCCTGCTTGGGGCGTTTGTGCCAGAAGCCGACCATGTAAGTTTTTTCGAGATCCAGGATTTCAATCGCTGCCATGGCTAATCGCGCTGAGTCCTGCCATCAGGATGGAGTGTCATGAAGAGGATTATATGCATTGGCTGCGCGGCTTGTGCCGGAAGGGTATGGCTCTGGTTACGAAGGTAAACGCTCGGTCAGAGCAAAAGATGCCGGATTCAGTACGTGCCGGCTGCCAGGATTTTTAGTTCAGCGGAGCAACGGTGGCATCACAGGTGGCTATCGTCGTCATGCTGGTGCGCACGACGGCATCCTGGAAAGTACAAAAATAGCGGATGCCAGAGGAGTTCCATAGACTGGGGACCCCAAAGATCTGATAAGTCGAGAACGGAGTTCCTGTCGCGCCCGAGAGAGTAAAGTTGTATCCGCTGCGGTAGCCTCCCGCCAGCACTGTATCGACCATGCAGGCACTGGACGAGCTTGCGGGATTACAACTGGTCCCGCCCAATGATGCCAGGGTTCCGGCATAGCCGACGGTGGGATAGGCGGTGTTATAGGTAATCTGAGCGCTGTTTAATGTCCGGAGAGCGGCGACCGCTCCCGATTCATTGGCATCGATGCGGGCACGCAGATAGCTGGGCACCGCGATCGCCGCAATAGTGAGGATGATCGCCACCACAATCAATAGTTCGATGAGAGAGAATCCCCTCGCCTGTCGCATCCCGTACTCCGATCAGTAAGCTGCATTGAAACAGCATGCAGTTTCAGGGCCAAAAATGGCCTTTCGGTGCCATACGTAAATCTTTGAAACACCGATAAGAATCGAGTTATGGGACGGCAGCTCTGGCGATCCCGCCACAACCTAGCGATAAAAGTGACACTTCGTGTCAGTCGGGGATGGGGATCAAGCAGGGAAGTGCTTCAAAATGAAAAAAGCAGAGGATTTCTCCTCTGCTTGTCCCGGCTCGTACCCTCCCCCAGGTATCAGCCAGAAATCGAAAACTTACTCGTTGAGCGGACTGACGGCATAATTGCAGGTGGTCAGCGAGGTTGAGCCGGTGCGAATCGTAGCGTCCGCAAAAGTACAGAAATAGCGCACGCCGGTCTGGTTCGGAGTCAAAGGATCGGCGCGGAACTGGTAGGTAGAGTTCGGCGTGCCCAAATTGCCGGACTCCGTAAATGAGTAGCCGCTCTTCGCGCCCGATGCGAGCAGCGTGTCAATCAGACAAGCGCCGGATGATCCCGGAGGCGCACAACTGACTCCAGCGAGGGCACCGAGCGTCGTGGCGAAGCCAATGGTCGGGTAACTAGTACTGTAGGTAATCTGGGCGGTATTGAGGGTGCGCAGCGAGGCCACCGCGGAGCTCTCGTTCGCGGAGATCCGTGCCCGCAGAAGGCTCGGGATTGCGATGGCAGCGATGACGAGGATAATTGCCACAACAATGAGCAATTCGATAAGAGAGAAACCCTTATTCTTTTTCATTTGAGAATTGTTACCCGAAATGAGCGCACCTGCCGTTGAGGCACGCCAATGCCCATCATCCGTCGATTGAGATTACGAACGTACGCCACGTTGGTATTCGTCCTATTTTGCCGAGGAAAGCGGGTCTGTTTGAGCGATCGAATCGTGTTGTCGCGTGAGAATCTGGCGTGCAATTGACAGAATTTGTCAGAACTCTAGTGTGCTTCTGCCAAATTTTGTCAGTTGATAAATGCGCGGAAAATGCTGGTTGAGAATCAGTGTTGCACGCAAAATAAAAAAAGCAGAGGATTTCTCCTCTGCTTCTTTCCGGCTTGTACCCTCCCCCAGGTACTTTGCCAAACCAAGACTACTGAAGCGGGGATTCGGTTCCAGCGCAGCTCGTCAGAGCAGCCGAGCTGTAGCGAACAACCGCATCCGCGATCGAGCAGAACGAGCGTACGCCCGTCTGATTGGCCGCCAAGGGCGATCCGGCAATCTGATACGTCGAGTTCGGAGTTCCGCTAGCGCCGCCGAGCGTGAAAGCATAGCCGCTCTTGGTGCCAGAAGAAAGCTGGGTATCGATCAAGCATGCGCCAGCCGAAGTTGGCGGCGTGCAAGCTGTGCCAGCCAGAGAGGCCAAGGTGCTGGCGAAACCGACTGTCGGGTAGGCAGAGTTATAGGAAATCTCTGCGGTGTTCAGTGTGCGAACTGATGCGACCGCGGACGACTCGTTCGCCGCAATACGTGCACGCAACAGGTTCGGGATAGCAATCGCGGCGATGATCAGAATGATCGCCACCACGATCAGCAGTTCGATCAGTGAGAAGCCCTTTTGTTTACGCATTTAAATTATCCTCGTCTCCGTTTAACTGTGTTTGGTTGGATGACCAACTCGCATGTACTATCGCACTCTGAGTGCCACGGACCCAAGTGACCTAAGTCAGATGTCCTTCCGGACAAAAACTCTATGTTTTCAGTTGCATCGTGCAAACTAGTCACCTTCTCCATCATCCTCGATAGCTCCAGTATGCCACTTTCAGGGAGGTGAATTGACAAATTTTGCCAGTGGCCCAACTTCTCATCATCCCCCGAACGGCCTGCCTGAAGCGGGTTCCATTCCGGAACGATCCAATTTGCCTTTATTGCGTCATCATCCAAGGGTCGACCAAATTATGATTGGCCAGTCTGATTTCACCGAGAAGATGACGCGTGCTTCAAATACAGAAAGTGGACACCGGCGACGGCCCTGCAACGCATCATCGCTGAAGCCCGGATTACGGGCTGCGCTCTACTTCCCGGAGAGCAGCGCCTGGGCTTCGTGTTGCGCCTCGGCAAAATCCGGCGACGTAGCGGCTAAACGCTGATAGATCGCCTTTGCTTCGTCCATGCGTCCCTGGCGCTGAAGAGCGTTTGCCAACAAGACGTAGGT
>JBELAC010000202.1:0-9252 GCA_049509215.1 Terriglobales bacterium | reverse complement strand
ATTCCGCGGGCGTTTTTCTTCGACGATCTTGACCCTGAAGTTGCCGCTGCCGTTGAGAAGGCGATTCAAGTCTTCCGCGACCTCGGATGCGAGATACGCGATGATCTAAGGCTGGAAGTCCCTATCGATCGCACGCTGGCGAGCGGTGAGGCATATGCGTATCACAAAGAGTTTGTGGAGAGATCGCCCGGACTCTACCAGCCGGCGACGCTGGCGCGGATCAAATCTGGCGAGAAGATTTCAGATGCGGACATGCTGCGCGCGAAGCAGGAACTCGCGCTGAGCCGCGTGGCGATTAGAAAAATATTTGATGACGTTGAAATCCTGCTGACGCCCACGGTGCCGATTCCGCCCCCAGTAATCGCGGAACTGAAAAAGAATCCGGATCAGCTTCGTCCCACCGAACTGATGATGCTGGGCAACACGCGGCCGTTCAATGTCTGGGGGATTCCGGCAATCTCGATCCCCTGCGGATTCACCAAAGACGGCATGCCGATCGGATTGCAACTCGCGGCAGCATCGGGACAGAGTTTGCTTCTGCAGGTCGCCTATGGGTACGAGCAGGCGACGGAGTGGCACAAACACGTTCCATCGCTCATCAATTCTTAAGGGCTGTCATCCTGAGCGCGACAATTCCGTTCGCGAAGCGGGCGGAACTGCGCAGTCGAAGGACCTCGTGCCAGCAATCGCCGCCACTGGCGTCGCAAGGAGTTCTTATCCCGCATTCGCTTGCCGCTCGGCGATAAAGTAAACCAGGCTCACGTAAGTACAACCTTTTTAATCTTCCGCCCCAGCCGCAGCGTCAATGTCGCACCCGAGACAACCTTCACAACTGGGGCAGTCACCTTGACGCTATCCACGCTTACTCCGCCCTCTTTGATCTTCCGGTCCGCTTCGCTCGTCGATACAGCAAAGCCGATCTTCACGAGAACCTTCGCCAACCTAACACCGTCGCCTTCACGATTCGCGAACTCAGTGAAAGATACCGATGTCGTCTCAACTTCTTCCGGCACCTGATCCTTCTGAAACTGCCTCTCCCAATCCTCGCCGGCTTTCGCCGCAGCTTCCGCCGAATGGAAGTCCGCCACGATCGACCGCGCCAATTCTTTTTTCAGCGCCATTGGGTGAGCCTTGCCGCTGGCTGTGTCTGCTTTCATCTGGGCAACCTGCTCGGTGCGCACATCGGTCAGCAGTTCGTAGTAGCGCCACATCATGTCATCGGAGATCGACATGATTTTTCCGTACATTTCCAGCGGCGGTTCGTGGATGCCGATTGCGTTGCCGAGCGACTTCGACATCTTATTGACGCCGTCGAGGCCTTCGAGAATCGGCGTCGTCAGCACAACCTGCGATTCCTGCCCGTAGGCGCGCTGCAACTCGCGGCCCACCAGCAGGTTGAATTTCTGGTCGGTGCCGCCCAGTTCAACGTCGGCTTCGAGCGCGACCGAGTCGTATCCCTGCGCCAGCGGATAGAGCAGTTCGTGCACGGCAATCGGCTTTTCCTCGTGAAAGCGCTTGTGGAAGTCCTCGCGTTCAAGCATCTGCGAAACCGTGTACTTGGCACACAAACGGATGAAGTCTTCGGCCGAAAATTTCGAGAACCAGCGGCTGTTGAAGTCAACAACCGTCTTTTCGGGGCTCAGAATTTTGAAGACCTGCGTCTTGTAGGTTTCGGCGTTCTGCTCGATCTGCTCCCGCGTCAGCGGCGGACGCGTTGCAGAGCGGCCCGTGGGGTCGCCGATCATTCCCGTGAAATCGCCGATCAGAAAAATGACGGTGTGGCCGAGGTCCTGAAAATGTTTGAGCTTGCGCATCAGGACCGTGTGCCCAAGATGCAGGTCGGGAGCCGTCGGATCGAATCCGGCCTTCACTCGCAGCGGCTTGCCCGTTTTGAGCGAGCGTTCCAATTTCGCGCGCAGCTCGGACTCTTTGACGATCTCCGCCGCGCCCTTCTTGATGTAGGCCAGTTGTTCGTCAACCGATGGGAAGTTTGGCATGCGATTCGATTATAACGAGCCGATCAGAAACGGCCGCATCCCGCGCGCCGGAGGGTAGTGCAATTACAGATTCGCATTGTCGTCCCGCTGTGAGTTCAACGATTGAGATTCAGCCGATAGAAACTCAACGCGGCCTCGCCCTGTTCCAGCTTTCGATAACGGTGCAGCCGGCCAAAATCTTCGCCCAGATCGAATCGCTTCTCGTGCTCGGCAACCACAATGCTTGACTCCCGCACTAGATTTGACCCTGCCAGGGCGGTCAACGTTTTCGCGTATTCTTCGTGCAGGCGATAGGGCGGATCCATGAACACAAAATCCGCAACAATTCCCCGCGTTTCCAGGTGCCGAAGCGCCTTTCCTGTTTCGGCCTTGGCGACTCGAAATCCCGCGGCAATCCCCAGCGATTTCAAATTCTGCCCAATCAAGTCCGCAACCTCTTTCGACGATTCCACGAAATCCACCATGCGGGCACCGCGGCTCAATGCTTCGATTCCGACTGCTCCAGTTCCTGCATACAAGTCGAGCCAGGTCGTTCCGGCCAGTGCGTCCGGGTCGCCCGCGCACAAGACGTTAAATAATGTCTCACGCAGACGGTCGGAAGTAGGGCGAACGTCCATGCCGCGCAACGAGCGCAGCGGACGGCTTCGATATTGGCCAGCAATGACTCTCATATTTTGATGCGGTCGGCGCCTTGTGACGTCGTTCCTGTCGTTCGTCGCTAGTCGTTTGTCGTTTGCTAACGACGGGCGACTAACGACCCGCGACTGATCTCTAAGCAAACTTTGCTCTTGCAAGCACCTGTACTTTCGATTGCAAATCGTGCAACTATCCAGCGTGCGCAGTGTCTAACTAGATAGAATACCTGTAGGCATGTCTATGCGCAGTTGGTCCATCCCGGTCGGTCGGCTCTTCGGAATCGAGATCCGCATTCATCTCACGTTCCTGTTCCTTTTGTTCTTTGTCTGGAGCACGGCGGCGCAGGATGCGACCGCTGCGATGCGTGGCCTGGCGCTGGTCGGCATCGTGTTCGGCAGCGTCGTGCTGCATGAGCTTGGGCACGCGCTGGTGGCTCGCGGCTCGGGAATTCCAGCGAAAGGCATTATCCTGCTGCCGATTGGCGGCATCACGATCCTCGACGAAGCGCACGCCGTTCCGGACCCGCTCAACGCGTGGAAGCGCGATATCCGCGTGGCCATTGCCGGGCCATTGGTGAATCTTCTTGTCGCGGTCGTGTCCGCACTAGTAATCAGCATCCTCGTGCCGGGATTCCAGATTATGGCCAAGCCGCTCGTTCATCTGAGCGCGTTATTGCGCAGCCTGGTTTGGGTCAACGTCTACCTTGGGTTGTTTAACTTGCTGCCTGCTTATCCCATGGATGGCGGCCGGGCGTTGCGGGCAGTCTTCTCGCGCCGCATGGATCTGGTGCAGGCAACCCAGCGGGCGGTCCGCATCGGACAGGTATTTTCGACGCTCTTCATCATGGTGGGCATTCTGATCTCCACGCGCGCCGAATCGCGCTGGGATGGTTACTGGCTGATGATGATCGGCTTGTTCCTCTTTTTTGGCGCGCAACTGGAAGAGCGCTCGGCGATGTTCCAGTCAGTGCTTCAGAGCGTGCGACTGGAAGAAGTCATGCTCACGGACTTTGCCACGCTTTCGCCCGCCGACACATTGGAAGATGCTCTCGAAAAGGCCGTGCACACGCTGCAAGACGATTTTCCGGTCGTACGCGGTAGCGATATGGTGGGCGTCATCTCGCGACAAAAAATTCTGGACGCGCTGCGTGCCGAAGGCAATGGCTACGTGCAGGCCGTGATGAATCGCATTTTTGACGTGGCTGCCAAGCAGGAATCGCTGGCGTCGGCATTCCGCAAGCTTTCCGCCCGCAATCTGAGCATTATTCCGGTCGTCGATGAACAGCACCTGATCGGAATCGTGACGCTGCAGAATCTGATGCACTCAATGGCACTGCTCGCGGAAAGCCGGAAGCTGCGGCGGGGAGCGCTGGACTCCTAGACTGGACTCCTAGAAAGGTCAGAGGGCAGAGGTCAGATTGCAGAGGTTAGAACCCAAATACGCACACGGCATCGACGAACTTGAGATTTTAACCTCTGCAATCTGACCTCTTACCTGACCTTCGCGTACACTTCCTGGGCCGCACGCACGGCAGCTCCGAACTCAACTTTTTTCTGAGCGAGATCGGCGATCACGTGCTCGAGCGCAGCCAGAACTCCTATCGTATCGAGATAATCGTAATAGCCGATGTGCGCAATGCGGAAAAGCTGGCCCTTCATCTCAGCCTGCCCGTTGGCCACGACTGCTCCAAACTGTTCGCGAAAGCGCTTGCAGATCGCCGTCGAATCGGCGCCTGCGGGCGCAGCCACGGCCGTCAGCGCGGACGCCGGGGATAACGCAGAGAACAGTTTCAGTCCGAGCGCCTGCACTCCGGCGCGCGTCATGGCGGCACACATTTCAGCATTGGCGATCAGGGCGTCGCGTCCGGCGGCGAGATTGCCATCGCCCATTTGGCGGACGTAATCGAGCGCAGCGGCAAGTCCGGCAAAAAGCGATGTTGCGGGAGTGTACGAGGTTTCCGCCTTGGCGGCGGCTTTTCGTTCCTTGCAAAGGTCAAAATAATAGCGCGGGGATTTCGACGTCTCCATTCGCTGCCATGCGCGCTCGCTGATTGCGCCATAGGCGAGGCCGGGGGGAATCATGAGCGCCTTTTGCGACCCACCGATGATGATGTCGATTCCCCAGGCCTCCATGTCGAGCCGAGTTGTGCCGAGGCCGGTGATGGCATCGACGACGAGCAGGGTCTCCGGCAGAGCGTGCACCAGTTTTGCGATCTGCTCGACATCGTGACGCGCGCCCGTGGAGCTTTCGGTAGCTTGCACATAGACACAGCGAATGTCGGGCGCGAGCTTGGGGCGAATGGCATCCAGAGCAAAAGTCTCGCCGTAGGGAGCGATGACAGTTTCGACCGCACATCCAAAGGCCTTTGCCAGAGAAACCCAGCGCTCTCCGAATTTTCCAGCGGTGAGGACAAGCACCTTATCGCCGGGGGAAGTCAGGTTCGAGACCGCCGCTTCCATGAATCCGGTGCCGGAGGAGGTCAGAACCAGCACATCGTTGGTGGTTCCGATAAACTCCTTCAGGTCGACCAGAACCCGCGTAAACAGCGTGCGAAAGTCGGCGGTGCGATGGTGCATTCCATAGGAAGCCATCGCTGTCTGCGCAGACGGCAGGAGAGGCGTGGGTCCGGGTGTGAAAAGGCGGTTCTTCTTGAGCATCTCATTCAGAATATTCGAAAGACTGGGCTTCGGGAAGAAATTGCGAAGGTAATGCAAATTGCAGAGGGCAGAGGTCAGATTGCAGAGGTAAAAGCAAATACCTAGCTCCGGACAGCCAGTCCGTCCTTCCGCGCGAACCCGAGGCCGGTGGGCTTTAACCTGTGCAATCTGACTTCTAACCTCTGACCTCGCGCGCGCTCTATAATCTCCTCATGCCCCTAATTGACCAGATCCAGAAAGACATCGTCGCGGCCATGAAGGCGCGCGAAGAACAACGGCTTTCGACCCTGCGCATGGTAAAGAGCGCGCTCCAGTTGAAAGGAGTCGAGAAGATGGCGTCGCTCGACGACAAGGAGTCGCAGCAGGTGCTCTCGACGCTGATCAAGCAGCGCAAGGACTCGGTCGAGCAGTTCACCAAGGGCGGACGCCAGGAAATGGCCGACAAAGAAGCCGCCGAAATCAAACTGATCGAGACCTATTTGCCGAAGGCTGCCGGAGAAGAAGAGATCACAGCGGGAGTGCGGGCGGCGATTGCCGAGATGACGCCTCCTCCGGCGATGAAAGATGTGGGCGCGGTGATGAAGGCTGCCATGGCACGCTTCGCGGCTGCGGGCATGCGGGTGGACGGGAAAGTGGTTAGCGAGGCGGTGAAGAAGGAGTTGGCGGGGAAGTAGGGGATCGCGAAACTCACTTAGGGCGGATGCTCGTCCGCCTAATCAGGTGTCTCCTTGTACTCCAATGGCGGTTGCCTGACAGGTTAATCCAGACAAGAAGCAGGTCCAGCGCAAGCCTTGTCATTTGCCCCGTTCTAGATGGGGTAGCGGGCACGCAAACATTCTTCAGAAGAGGCGGGTTCTCTGGCATGGTTGGAAATCGATGGCTCCTGCTGGTCGGGGCATCCGTTCTGGTCGCAAGTCCAGCTTGGGCGTGTGAGCCCGTCGTGCCGTTCATGCAGGTCATGCTTCCGGCACTCGCACTGTCTGGCTCTCTACTCGTGCTGGCGGCGGCTGTGCTTGTGAAGTCCCTGCTGTTCGGCTTTTTTGAGCGGCGGCTTCCGTTTGTGAGTGCCGCCTGGCGGATGTTCGCCGGCAACGTGCTCACGAGTGTTGTCGGATTTCTTGTCGCAGTCATGATTGCAAGCTCGGCGGGCATTTGGGTAATCGGACTACCGGTGGTTTGCCTGTTCTGCTGGCTGCCAGCGCGAAGGCTCGTCAAAGTGGCACCCCTCCCGTGGTTGAAGCGAATGTTCCCCAGTGCGATCGCTGGGATGATGACCAGCGCACTCTTGGCCAGTTGCATACTGTTTGTCGTGGGTCGAGAGGCAGTGGAGATTCATCAGCTCGCGTTTTACTGGACGGTCAAGGTTGCAGCCATCTTTCTCGCTCTAGTCGCGAGCGTCACGCTTACCACTATCTGGGAAGAATGGACGATATGGCGGTTGAGCAAGCGCCCCAAGGGCACGGAATTCTTCACGTCGGTTCTCCGTACCAACCTTTATGTTCTGGTGCTGGTCTTGGCAGTGCCCGCCGTAATGATTCTTCCCAAGAGGCTGAAGTCCCCTGACTTCCTCGCCAGGAGGCACACCACGGTAGTCAGTCAGGCAGCAGCCCCGTCGCACTAAGTGGTGGACGGTGTCGCGTTCCACTACTTGCTCTGCTGCCACTCCCGATACGCTTCGCTCTTCCCAATCCCACGCTCCTTGGCGACTTTTTTCAGCGCGGCTTTTTCGTCGACCTGATCGACGGACATGATCTCCTTGACGCGCTGGGCTACGGTTACGCGCGGACTCTCGGCTTTCGGCTCTTGGCTTTCGGCTTTTGCGATCAGCAGCGTGATTTCGCCTTTGACTTCGCCTCGCTTCTTTAGCTGGTCGAGGATATCCCCGGCGCGGCCGCGCAGAAATTCCTCGTGGAGCTTGGTGACTTCGCGCGCTACGACTACGTGTCTCGCGTTTCCCAGAACCTCGACAATGTCCCCGAGCGTCTCCAGCAGCCGGTGCGGAGCCTCATAGAAGACCTGCGTTCTGGGCGACTCGCGCACGCTCTCCAGGAGTTTTCGACGCTGGCCGGATTTCGCGGGCAAGAAGCCACTGAAGCGGAAGGAATCGGTCGGCAAGCCGCTGGCCACTAGCGCGGCCAGGTACGCCGACGCGCCCGGAATCGGCACGACCGGCACGTGATGGCGAATTGCTAACGTGATCAGGCGAAAACCGGGGTCGGAGATGCCTGGCATGCCCGCGTCGGTGACAAGCGCGATCTTGGCCCCGCCTTCGAGGTCCACCACCAGTTCGGCGGCCTTTGTCATCTCGTTGTGCTCGTGGTAACTGACCGTGCGCGTGTGAATGCCGTAATGCGTGAGGAGTTTCTGCGTCTGCCGCGTGTCTTCGCAGGCAATCAGATCGACTTCTTTGAGCACGCGCAGGGCGCGAAGCGTGATGTCTTCAAGATTGCCAATGGGAGTCGCGACAAGGTATAGAGCCGAACCTGGACCGAGGCTGCCGCGTCCGTTATTGCTTTCGGGCTGGGTTTCCTTCGGCATAACGCAAGTCTACAAGAAAGCTTTCACCACAGAGACACTGAGTCACGGAGAAAAGCAAAGAACTTCCTCTGTGACCGTGTGTCTCTGTGGCGGAAATAGGTTTGGGTGTCCATTGCCGGCGCAAGACAGCATCGTGCGAACCATCTTCATCAACTTCACTCTTCGCTTTTCGTTCGCTTCGTGCTAAACTGACCAGAATTGATGTGACAGCCAACACTTCTCGCTCCAGCCCGCGGGGGTAGGCTACAAGTTGCACCCGCATTCAGAATAAAACTCAGGAGCAGCCATCATGGCGGATGAGCGCAGCAAGGCAATTGAACTCGCGTTTTCTCAGATTGAAAAGCAGTTTGGCAAAGGCTCGATCATGCGCCTGGGATCGAAAGAAGCGATCGTTCCCATCGCGGTGATCTCGACGGGCGCGATTTCATTCGATGCGGCGCTGGGTGTCGGCGGAGTGCCGCGTGGACGCGTGATTGAGATTTTCGGGCCGGAATCCTCGGGCAAAACCACCATCGCCTTGCAGGTCATTGCCGAGGCGCAAAAAACGGGCGGCATGGCAGCGTTCGTGGATGCCGAGCACGCGCTCGATCCCGGATATGCCAAGAAACTGGGCGTAGACGTCGACAACCTCCTCGTCTCGCAGCCCGACTACGGCGAGCAGGCACTGGAAATCACCGAAGCGCTGGTGCGCTCGAACGCCATCGACGTGCTGGTCGTCGACTCGGTCGCCGCGCTCGTGCCCAAGGCCGAACTCGACGGTGAAATGGGCGACAGCCACATGGGTCTGCAAGCACGCCTGATGTCTCAGGCGCTGCGCAAGCTGACGGGCACAGTTTCGAAGTCGCGGACTTGCCTGATCTTCATCAATCAGATTCGCGAGAAGATCGGCGTCATGTTTGGCAATCCTGAGACGACGACCGGCGGCCGCGCGCTGAAATTTTATTCGTCCGTCCGCATCGACATTCGCCGCATTGCCGCCATTAAAGAAGGCGACGTGGTTGTCGGCTCGCGCACGCGCGTGAAGATTGTGAAGAATAAGGTGGCGGCGCCGTTCCGCGAGTCGGAATTCGACATTCTTTATGGCGAGGGCATTTCGCGGGAAGGCGATTTGCTCGACCTGGCGGTGACTCACAACATCGTCGAGAAATCAGGATCGTGGTTCAGCTACAAGACTGAGCGCATCGGTCAGGGACGCGAGAATGCGCGCGCTTTCTTGAAAGAAAACAAAGACACGCTGGCAAAACTGGACGCGGAAGTCCGGAAGGCGCTGGGGCTGGTGCCTGTGGCGGCTCCGGCGGCGACTGCTCAAGCTGCGGCTGCGCCTGCGAGCGGGAAAGTGGCGATCATTCCGACCGCGGCTCCGGAAGCGGCGAAAATTCCGGCGGCTCGGCGCTAGCGGCTGAGAGTTGTTTCAATTGACGGAC
>JBELAC010000201.1:0-9282 GCA_049509215.1 Terriglobales bacterium | reverse complement strand
CGATAGCCTGAGCATCGTTCAGCCCGTGCTGCAATTCGGGCCCTCCTCGGCTGGCGGCGGAGCCTACTGGGCGATTTCCAGTTGGAATTGCTGCATGACCGGCACGGTCTGGCACAGCGGGCTGAAGAAAGTCAGCGTAGGCGACACGATCCTCGGAACCATCACCCCAACCTGCAAACAACTCGGACAGGACTACTGCGCGACCTGGAAAATCGTAACCGAGGATGTGACCACCGCCAAAAAGACAATCCTGACAAAGACCCCCGCCGACGGTCAGATCTGGAACTGGGGCTTTGGCGCTGTAGCTGAAGTTTATGGCGTGAAGCAGTGCACCGATTTCCCCGCTAACCAGGGCCTCCTGTTCACGGCCCAACTGTACGACGAGAACAAAAACCCGATCTCGAATCCGGGATGGGTCGCTTCACCCGCAGGCTCAGGCGTAACGCCGCAATGCAGCTATGGTCTCACCGCAACGGGAGCGGATTTGACGCTGGAGTACTAGGTTTGAAAGGGCGCGGCTTCAGCCGAGCTGCTTGAACGCGCCCGCAACAGAGGCTTTAGCCTCTAAGGTCGCATATCACCGCTCAAACGATCAGCCTAATACGTAAACGACTGCAACTCGCCATTCTTCGGCCCATCCACGAATCCGCTGCGATTCGCAGGATTCAGCGCAATATGCTGCGTAACCAGGAAACTGAATCCATTCAAGGTTTCCTGCAGGTTGCCCTGCGTGTCGTAAACATAGATCGCGCTCCCGCTGGGAGCCGTGCTCGAATACTGCTGCGCAACAAAGAACAATTTGTTAATCGGATCGTACTCGACATCGCCGCCGCTGTAGTACTGCTGCCCACCCGAATCCGGCAACGTCACCTCAAATCCTGACTGTTCGGCAAGATCGTAGAATTCGACGCCCGCATCGTCTTCGGTCGTCGTGCAGAAAATCCCATCGGCGGAGTCAACCGCAATTCCGTTCACAAATCCAAAGCCCACGCCCGTAAACTCGCTGAAACTGTTTCCGACTACATCCACCAGTCCAATCACGGGCAGACAACCAAAGCAGCCATTGCCGCCGCCCATGATCACCACGCTGGTCGCGGTATCGAACGCAATCGGCGGAGGCACGCTGCCGAAATTGTACGAGTCAGTAATGTGCACGACCGGGCCAAAAGTGTTCGCCGCCACGTTCGACTCGAACACGTAAGGAATGAACTCGCCGCTGTTATCCATCGCAAAAACCGCCGCCTCGGGAGTTCCCTGCGTGCTGCTGACCTGCGTGATGATGTGCTTGGTCCCGATGGGAGGCTTCCATTTGCCTTTAAACGCATTCTTGCTCAGCGGATTGATCGTTCTATACGTGCGCGAATGTACGTATATGCCCTTTACGATTTCCTCCTCGACCAGGCCAACGCTCGTTCCGACAACTCCCAACGTTATAAAGTCATCTCCGTTCGTCACTTTCTTGACGACCTTGATGATCTTGCCTGTGCTCTGATCGAAGGTCTCAACCGCAGCCAGATTGCTACCGCCAACTTCCGCTTCCGTAAGCACGCCTTCCGTGCCGTTGTCATCAATGTCCCAGCCAAAGATCTCTCCCCCGTAAAAGCTTTTCACGATAACGCTGCCGGGACCGGTCTGAGCGGATTCTGAGGAGCCCACATTTGCCGCTTCGTGAGCGTTGGGCTGCAACTGCTGCGCCGTCGCTTGCTCGAAACCCGCGCACAAGAAAGACGCAAGGATGGTCAAAAATGTAAGCGCTGAATAGAACCGTAGAAAGGCAGGCATGAAGCAGACTCCTGAAAGTTTTTCGCTCGGTCTCGGGAAACCGCGTGCGATTTCCTCTTCAGCTACGGTACTCGCAAATCTGCTCCCGGCTTGTCAAATTCTTGTCAAATCTTAGCAACCTGGCGGCTGCTCCATGGCTCGCGGTTGATTATTCGCCCAGCCGTCGGTTGCTGAGTCGATCTCCTAGAACTTCTGTTGGGAAATCTCGCAAGACACTGAACCGGAGTGAACGCTCCGATGCCAGTTTCCATAGTTGTCGTGCTCATTCTTTTCGTCGCTGGTGGTGGTAGTGTACAGGATTCCAGTCATGCGATTGAGTTTGTACTCGGTCGTATAGCCATCGTCAAAATGATAACCGTCTCGACCGCCTGCCATGTGGAAAGCCTGGTTACATCAGCTATCCGCTCCCAATCAGTAGGCTATCCCTGCCAAACGTGGTAACCGCAGGAACACGCCACGGTGTCAGTAGGGTTTTGCTTGGTCAATTGCTTTTTGCAGACTGGGCAGGGTTTAGTCATCACGTAGGTCATGGCGTTTGCTCCGAATTCCTGGTTTCGTCTGGTATTGCGACGATCCCTGGAACTCGATGCTACCAACCGGAGTCCCGCCTGTCTGATCCACAATGCTCACATTCTGGCTCCGTCGTGCGCTGACCCGGCAAATTCTTAAATTAGTGCAAACGCCTGGTCAACAATTGACGTGCATTGGGAGATCGTCCGACTTGCCCGGGCCGCTTATGAAAATTGCAGCAAGCTCAAAGACTTGCCGAATTGGCAGGCTCCCGCTGTCGATAACCAAACGTGGGCATGCGATAGCCGTCGTTCGAGCGGGAAATGATGGATACCACCTCATACGGGGTGAGGTCCGCCGAGGCGCGTGTTCAATCTTTTGCGATCAGTCGGCGGTCTAGGTGTGGATTATTGCGAGGTTGGCCAGTGCTCAGTTCACACTTCTCCCCCGGAGCGGCTCCGCAAGTCGGACAGCGCACGGCGAGTACCTGTTTTGGGTTGAGTTCCTTTTTCATGGCAAGCCCCCACGTACGATGGTCACCTAGACCAGTTGCGGAAAATCCTCCTAGACGGTTTACGCCCTTCTGATAATGGACATGGGCCGATTTCGCAGAAAGGCGCTGATAAGTTCGCTATTTATTTGCAAACCACCGTTGTAGGAGACGAAGCCCTTCTTCTTGAACGCATTCATAAATTTACTTACCCTTGCGCGGGTCGTACCAACCATCTCCGCGAGGGTTGATTGGCTCACCTTCAGGGGGTTCTCCGGCTTTGATTCCTTGGTTATTTGCCCAAACAACAACAAAACCCGTGCCAGTCGCTTTTCGCTAAAATTGAAGAATTGATCTGCCAGGTCTTCCTCGACTCGAATAACTCTGGAAAGCAGATATGCATTAAGCAATGCGGCAAACTGTGGGTCGCGCTTGAGCGTGCGAAGCGACTTCTCCTTCTGCAAGCGAGTGATATTGGAGGGTCCAATTGATCTCGCCGTGTACATCCGCAGCAATTGACCCCCAAGACAGCCTTCGCCAAAGAAGCTACTCCGCGGCAGGACGGCGATTATCGCTCTTTTGCGGCGCGTAGCCGCCATCGTGAGCTTCACCGTGCCGCTCTGGATGTAAAACACAGCATCGGCCTTGTCCCCTTGCGCAAAAATGATCTCATTGTCTCGGTAGGTCCGCGCAGTCATCCCATCCCCGAACTTCTTGCGGAAAACTGTGGAACTGAAACCGAGATTTTGTTTCGCCATTTGTTTTCCTGGACGATCAATTCACGTGAGTGCCATTCTCCTAATACAGAAAGAGGCTAAATCATATGGCTCGGGAATCTGGTTCGGCTGGTCAATATAGGTCATACACAATTGCACACAGTATCTAAATGGTTAATCTCGGGCGAAACTGCTCTAACGGCGAGACTTCACACCCAGAAAGTTATTCTGCCTGGTGTTTATGCCTGAATGGCAAGTCACGTGAATTGGACGACCCGTTCATCGAACTTTTGACAAGACAAGACCCTGCTAAACGTTCCGGTCAACACGACACCCTCCAAGCCGCAATTGCGGCACACAAGCGAGCCTTTGGTAAGGCTTGAGGGTCAACTGTAGAAATATCTCAATAGCACCCACTGACTAGTCCCGTCCCAACAATCAGTCAATGAGTCGGTACGGCGTTATGCGCCTTTAGGTCGACGCATATCGGAGTGTGCAGTATTGCTCAGACGGTATTGGGGTCCCCAGTCCATTATGAGAAATGCCGAGCAAAAAGGTGGGCCTTGATATGGCCTCGAGTCCTGAAGAGGAGCGCTGGCGCGCTCTTGCCGAACAGACGAGCAAAGAAATGGATAACGGGAAACTGATGATTCTTGTGCAGCAGCTTTGCAACGCACTCGATGAACGCCACCTGCCTGCCAGCGAGAAATACAACGTAGTAAAACCCGGCCCGGTACATAGTTCGGAAGGGCCTCGCCTTTAGCTCAGTTTTATAGCTGACTCCCCCGCAGTCTTCTCGAAGAAGTGAGCAATTTTGAACAGACCGCCCATTAGCCGGGGGGTGAAACTCCTTAACAACCAACACTCCTTCGAATTGTCGAGACGCAGGCCAGCGCAAAGACACTTTCTAACCTCGCGCTGGCCTTTTTTCTTGATCCCTCGCGACCGTCGCGGAATCGCAATTTCACCCACTGACCCGCGGCGAAGTGAAATTGTGTGTCAACCTCAGCGCTCAGCGGATGCCATACAATGGCCGCCCACATTGGAGAAAAGAATGAAGATCGAGATAGTTTCCTGCCCTGCGTGACAGAACAACAAAGCCAAGGTCGCCAACAAGTTCCCCCGATCACCACCGCAGTTTGTGATCCTTGATATTTCCCATCGTCTCCTCCAAGCGTTCATTCCGCCTGCTTGGTGATGTTCAGCAGAACTCCTACGCAAGCCAGCGTCACGAATAACGACGACCCTCCATAGGAAACGAACGGCAGCGGAATTCCTTTCGTCGGCATCATTCCCAGCACAACGCTGATGTTGATGAAGGCTTGCAGCGTGATCATGCTCGTGATGCCGACCGCGAGAAAGCGGCCGAAGTTGTCCTGCGTTTGCAGCGCCGCGCGCGTCCCTCTCCACAGAAAGATCGCAAACAGCAGGATGACCGCAAGCGCTCCGACCAGTCCCAACTCTTCAGCAGTCACGGCGAAGATGAAGTCGGTGTGCGGTTCCGGAAGATAGAAAAGCTTCTGCTTCCCTTCCATCAACCCGACGCCAGCAACTCCTCCTGTGGCAACCGCGATCAGCGACTGGATCATGTGAAATCCGCGGCCCTGCGGATCGGCATAGGGATTCATGAACGCCAGAATACGGTCTTTGCGATAGGACACGTGAAAGATCAAAAAGTAGAGCGGCAGAATCGAGGCCGCAAACGCATACCCGAAATATCGCAGGCGAATTCCGGCCACGAACAGAACACAAGCTGTAATTCCGGCACAAGCGATTGCCGTACCGAGATCGGGTTGGAAGACGATCAACGCCAGAAACACTCCAGTCGGCACGACAGCAGGCAGAAGCGTCTTGCGCCAGTCGTCCATCGCCTTGGTCTTATTTTCCAGAAACCACGCCAGAAAAAAGATGAGCGCGGGCTTGGCGAACTCCGACGGCTGAAACGAGACCGGACCCAAGTGGAACCAGCGGTGCGTGCCGTGCGCGCGATCGAGAAAAAAGACCGAGATCAGAAACAGCGTGGTGAAACCAAGCAGAGAAAAAACCAGCGCCGGATGCTGCAGGCGCTTGTAATCAACCTTCATCGCCACGACCATGACTACGAAACCGGCAACCGCCCACACCAACTGCTTCAGCAGGAATCCATACGCGGAACCGAAGCGCTCCTTGGCCATGACGGCCGACGCGCTGAAGATCATGACCAGCCCGATGAACACGAGCAGGGTGGTCACGGTGAACATCCAGCGATCGACACTGACACGCTTGGCCATTGTTTATGCGAGGTACGGCTTTTATTTCACCACGGGGGAGAGAAACCTGTAGGAGTTTAGTGCGTTAATTTCGGGAGCGGGATAACTGTCTTGGTTCGGCGGTCATCGTGAACCCGCCGGCGCGGCCGCCAGCGAACTCACCGCTTCTTTGAAGACCTGGCCGCGGTGCTCGTAGTTCTGGAACTGGTCAAAGCTGGCACAGGCGGGAGCGAGAAGCACGACGTCGCCCGGCTTGGCGGACTCTGACGCGCGCTGGACAGCATTTTCCAAGGTTTCCGCGTGGTCGATTTCCGCGGCGCCGTGAATCTGCGACTCGATTTTGGCCGCCGCTGCGCCAATCGTATATACGCGCTTCACACGAGCGCGCAGCAGGTCGTTGAGAACCGTGTAGTCGCTGCCTTTGTCTTTGCCGCCAAGAATAAGGTGAACGTTCGCCGGAAAGGATTCGAGAGCTTTCATGGTCGCGTCAACATTGGTTGCCTTGGAATCGTTGTAATAGTCGACACCAGCAACGTTGGCGACGAATTCCAAGCGGTGTTCGACGGCCTTGAAATTGTGAATGGCCTCGCGAATCTGGCTCGGATTGCAACCGGCGAGCATGCCGATGGAAACCCCGGCGAGTACGTTTTCGAGGTTGTGTGCGCCCTTCAGGGGGATCTCAGAAAGGAGCATGATTTCACGCTCGCGGTGGCCGTCGCGGAAATAGATGTTCCCGCCGCGCACAAAAGCCCCTTTGTCGAATTCTCTCTTGCGGCTGAAGCGGAAAACCTGCGCGCGCGCGCGATCGGCGAGTCCAGCAGTTGTCGGATCGTCGGCATTGAGCACGGAGAAATCGTCCGGCTGCTGATTTTCAAAGATGCGCGCTTTGGCGTTGACGTAATTGTCGAACGTCTTGTGCCGGTCGAGATGGTCGGGAGTGATGTTGAGGATCACCGCGATGTGCGGACGGAACTTAATGATCGTTTCGAGTTGAAAACTGGAAACCTCAAGCACGATCCACGTTTCCGGAGTCGTCTGATCGACAAATGTGATGGCCGGAGTTCCAATATTGCCGCCCACCAGCACGGGAAGCTTTCCGGCGGCAAGAATCTCGCCCGCTAAGGATGTGGTCGTAGTTTTGCCATTCGCGCCAGTGATAGCGGCGATCGGACCGTGTAGAAACTGCGCCGCCAGTTCGATTTCGCCGATGACTGGCTCGCCGAGGGTGCGCGCCTGAACCAGCATCGGGGCGTCGAAAGGAACGCCGGGGCTGACCACGATCAAATCCTGTCCGTGAAACGTCCGTTCGCCGTGGCCGCCGGTTTCAACCGTGATTCCGTGCTCCAGCAAAATCAGGATTTCCTTGCGGAGTTCCGCTTCCGGCTTCGAATCCGAGACAGTGACGCGGGCGCCGCGTGACTTCAGGAAAAGTGCAGACGCGACCCCAGACTTGCCCAGACCAACAACGAGGACGCGTTTATCGTTGAGTTCCATAGAACCTATTTCACCACAGCCGCACAGAGAGAAAAATGGAAATCAAAGGTTCGGGCCCCCCTGTCTCTCTGTGACTCTGAGATGCAAAGTCACCTCAGCTTCAGCGTCGTCAGCGCAAACAGCGCAAACACCAGCGATGCGATCCAGAAGCGCACGATCACCTTTGACTCCGACCAGCCTAACAGTTCGAAGTGATGGTGGATGGGCGCCATCTTGAAAATTCTTTTCTTGCGCAGCTTGTAGGAGCCGACCTGCAGGATCACCGACAGCGCTTCAATCACAAAAATCCCGCCGATGAAGGGGAGCAGCAGTTCCTGCTTGATCATGACCGCGATTGTGCCGATCGCGCCACCGAGCGCGAGCGAGCCGACATCGCCCATGAATATCTCCGCCGGGTGTGCGTTGTACCAGAGGAATCCAATGGCCGAGCCGACCATCGCTCCGCAAAAAATGGTCAACTCGCCGATCTGGGGCATCTTCTGTAACTCGAGGTAAGTCGCAAATGTAGCGTGGCCGCTGAGATAGGTAAGGACTGCGAGCGCTCCGGCCGCAATCACCGTGCATCCAATTGCGAGCCCGTCAAGACCGTCGGTCAAATTCACGGCGTTGCTCGAGCCGACAATCACGACGACCACGAACACGAGGAACGGCAGAAATGCCAGGGGCCAGAGTTGCGGATGCGTCAGCAGTCTCTGAATCACTAGGTCCGGGTGAAACTGCTTGAAGAACGGAACCAGCAGCCGGGTTGAATATTCTCCACGATGCTGTAAGACAATCAGCGCAATGCCGATCACGATGCTGGCCGCCACCTGATAGCCGAGTTTGGCACGCGCCGTTAAGCCCAGATTGCGGCGATGAACAACTTTCAGGTAATCGTCAGTAAATCCGATGGCCGCGAAGGCGACAGTTGCAAAAACGGCGATCCAGACAAAGGGATTGCTTAGGTCCGCCCAGAGCAACGTCGGCACCAGGATGGCAATCGCAATCAGCAAGCCGCCCATGGTCGGCGTGCCTGCTTTTTTCTGGTGCGCCTGCGGACCCTCTTCGCGAATGTACTGGCCGATCTGAAAATCGCGCAGTTTCTGAATCACGATCGGGCCGACGATCAGCCCGGTAAAAAGAGCGGTAAGGCTTGCGAATGCGGTGCGAAAAGTCAGGTAACGAAAAATGCGGAATGGCGGGAAGTAATGAAACAGCTTCAGATATAAGAGCCAGTAGAGCAAACCGCCTCCGAAAACCAGTGGTTATTGGTCAGTGGTTAGTGGCAGGCGTCCGGCTCGACGAAGCCGACGCCGAGTTTCCGCTGCCACGATTCCAAAGCCTTCTCCAACTTCACCCCTCGTGAAGCTTTGAGGAGCACAACATCGCCATCACGCGTTTCGCACGCCAGCCATTCTCCGGCTTCTTCGGGCGTGGCGACGAACTCGGCTTTCATGCCGGCTGCGAGCGCTTCTTCCACCATTGGCTTCGCCAACCCGCGCACGCCGAGCAGAAAATCCAGGTTCTTGCCCGCCATGAAACGGCCGCAATCGCGGTGCAATTGCTCCGCGGTCGTACCTAGTTCAAGCATTTCTCCTGCCACAACGATGCGGCGACTGGCGGGCATGGCCGCCAGCGTGTCCAGGGCAGCCATCAGCGCCCTCGGACTGGAATTGTAGCAATCGTAGAGCACCGAGATGTTACCCACTTGGACGACCTGCCCGCGCTTGTCGGCGGCTGGCAGCGACGGAAGAGCCTCTGCAATCTCGGAGGGCGTGACTCCGTGTTCCATCGCTACAGCGGCGGCGGCAAGCACGTTGTACACGTTGTGTTGTCCGAGCAACGGACTGTGTACGGGCTGACGCATTCCGTTACGGACCAGATCAAAACGAGTTCCACCGGTTCCGACGACCTCGATTTGTTCGGCGCGCACGTCGGCGACGGTTTTCATGCCAAACAAGATGACTTTGCCTTTGAAATCGCGCCCAAACTGCGAGACGTATTCATCGTCGGAATTCAGGAACGCAGTGCCGGAGTGCGGAAGAGCTTCAATCAGTTCATA
>JBELAC010000200.1:0-9363 GCA_049509215.1 Terriglobales bacterium | reverse complement strand
CGGCGCCCGCGGAGATCAAACAGGCCGCGCAAAAGGCGATTGCCGACGACGTCAATCAATACGCGATCACATGGGGCGCGAAGAATTTGCGGAATGCGATTGCGCGGCAGATGAAGGAATGGCAGGGGCTGGACGTCGATCCGGAAAAAGAAATCGTCGTCTGCTGCGGTTCGACCGAGGCGATGATCGCCACGCTGCTGGCGGTCTGCAACAAGGACGATGAGGTAGTAGTATTCGAGCCCTTCTACGAAAACTATGGGCCGGATGCGGTCTTGAGCGGTGCGAAGCCACGCTACGTGAGTTTGCGGCCGCCGCAGTCACCAGAAGATGAATGGACATTCGATCCGCAGGAATTGCGTGAGGCGTTTCAGCATCACACCAAGGCGATCATCCTGAACACGCCAAACAATCCGACCGGCAAGGTATTCACGCGCAAGGAACTGGAACTCATCCGCGACCTGTGCGTTGAATACAATGTGCTTGCCATTACAGACGAGATTTATGAACACATTCTTTACGAGGGTGCAGAACACATTTCAATCGCCAGCCTCGACGGCATGCGCGACCGGACGATCACGATCAATGGGCTCTCGAAAAGCTACAGCGTTACGGGATGGCGCGTGGGCTGGGCAGTCGCGCCTCCGGCGATTACGAATGCGATCCGCAAGGTGCATGACTTTCTGACGGTGGGCGCGCCCGCGCCATTGCAGGAAGCTGGCGCAATCGCGTTGAGCTTGCCCGCCACCTACTACCGCGAACTCGCGGAGCGCTATCGCACGCGGCGTGATCATCTCATTCCGGCGCTGGAGAAAGCCGGTTTCCGCTGCTATCGTCCGCGGGGCGCGTATTACGTGATGACCGACATTAGTGGATTTGGGTTCAAGAGTGATCTCGAATTTGCTGCCTACCTCGTGAAAGATATCGGCATTGCGTGCGTGCCAGGATCGAGTTTCTACAAACACGCGAAAGACGGATCCCAACAGGCACGGTTTGCGTTCTGCAAAAAACCGGAGACGCTGGACGAAGCGGCGAGACGCCTGGAGAAGCTCAGCGGCACGTAACCTTCTTGTAGAAACGCAGCGTGCTGCGTCTCTACAAGACCGGAGGTGCTTCGAAAGGGATGGCCCAAAGTAGCGCCTATTCCACAGCAAACTGCGTTATACTTCGCCTCAAAGCTTCACGAATTGCCGGAAAGCGAGCGGTGACCAATGTCCCTTAAAGCGGTGGAAGAGGTATCTGCGCAGGTTCCTGCCGAAGATTTTCAGGCGCTGGAAGAGAAAGTTTATCGCACCATTGAGTTGTACAAGGCTGCCAAGGACGCGCGGGCGACTGCCGAGCGTGACCTTGAGCGGCTGAGGGAACAACTCGAGCAGCGCGAAGAAGAAAATGACGCGCTCCGCAAGGAGTTGGTGCAACTGCGCAAGGACCGGGAGGACATACGCGGCCGGGTCGAAAAAATGCTGGGTCAAATGGAAAGTCTGGCTCAGGAACAGGCCGCAAGCTGAACGGCGGCGGCAACCTTCCGCGTGAGAACGAATCAAAGGACCAGAATCCGCCCAGGAGCGACATGGCGACAGCCAGTAAACAACCTCCAACGAAAGATGCTGCCAACGGAAGTGTGCGCGTCGAAATTTTCGACCAGGTCTATAACCTGCGCGGCTCCGACGCCGATTACATCCTGAAGCTGGCGGAGTACGTCGACGGCAAGATGCGCGCGGTGTCCGAACAGACGTCGACGGTCGATTCCGTACGCCTGGCAGTGCTGGCGGCACTGAATATTGCCGACGAATATCACCTGCTGAAGCGGAGCCTGGAAACGCGCTCACCCGAAGTGCAGCAGCGAGCCAGCAAATTGGCTAGCGCGCTCGATGAAGTTTTGCAAGATGGACGCCGCACTGGCTAACTCGATGGTAATGCCGTGTTAACGTGCCGTTCATTTCGGAACGGAGCCTGGTAGCAAACTTCCTGCCAACTATTTTGCTGTTTCCTCTTGCGAATCCCTTGATAGTTTCCTAGCATCGAACCTGAAAGCCGACCTGCAAAGTTGGTGTTGGTGGTAACCGATTTTTGAACCAATGCCGAATGAACGGGGACTCGACTCGCATACATAGATCCGGTGTGCCATGTTCCGCCATGCGGAAAGGCCTAATGGGTCGCGGCGGGTTCCCACCGTCTGAGACGGGTTCATTCTCGGCCCACCACACGGCCGCGTGGGTCGGCTTTTAAAATGCATGTGCTAGGTCTCATGTCTTAGCCGTTTGTCATCGGCATGGGATTCGGAGGGCGATGGCCAACCGTGAGGAGTCCCGCGAAGAATGGGAAAAAGAACTCATCGATGTGCAGCACACCGTTACATTCGATGAGGGCCTGCGCGCGTCTCAAATCATAGCCAAGAAGCTCTCCGTCACTCCAGCTCCAGTCCCAGACTTCGCTCACCTGGTAAGACTGCTGGTGAGCGGTGCACTTCTGACCATCGGGCTTCTCGTTTTTTCGACTGATGTCCCGCACAAAACCGCACTCGGCATTGCATCTCTCGCAGCTGGGTGTTGCCTGGGAATTGCGGCATTTCGATGGCCGCACAGGCACGAATAAATGGGGCACGTCCGTGACATCGAGGACTGCCTTCCTGCTAGACTCTTCTCTGTCACTTAGCCCGCATCCGGAGCATCTAAACTAACGTGTTTCCAAGACTTTTCCACTTTGGCAGTTTCTACCTGCCTACCTACGGTGTGCTCGTTGCCAGCGGCGTTTTGCTGGGGCTTTGGATCAGTGTCCGCAATTCTGAAAAACAGGGCATCAGCGGCGATGACGCATGGAATCTCGGCATCTACATGGTGCTGGCGGGCATCATCGGCGCCAAGATTCTCTACGTTATCAACGATTGGAGCAGCTACGCCAACAACTGGCGCGAGATTTTCAGCATCAACACCCTGCAGGCGGGAGGAGTATTCTCCGGCGGATTGCTGGCCGCGCTCGCAGTAGGTGCCTGGTACATGCGCACTCACCACATGCCGCCGCTGCGCACTATGGATGCGTTCGCGCCGGGGTTGGCTTTCGGGCACGTTCTCGGGCGATTCGGTTGTTTCTCCGCGGGATGCTGTTACGGCAAACCAACCGATCACTTCTGGGGAGTGACGTTCACCAATCCTCTGGCCCATCTGGTGAGCGAAACGCCGCTGGGCGTAAGACTTCAGCCCACACAACTGATCGAAGCCGCAGCCGAGTTCTTCAACTTCGTCCTGCTGATGTGGCTGCTGAAGCGCAAGAAGTTCGACGGGGAGGTATTCGCTCTCTTCATGATCCTCTATGGCGTCGAGCGTTTCTTTATCGAATTCCTGCGCGGCGACGAGGGCCGCGGCGAGGTCTTTGGCGGCCTGATGTCGGGCACGCAATTGATCGCCATTGGCCTGGTCATCATTGGAGGTTTCATCTGGTGGCTACGAAGCGGAGTGGCGAGCAAGCCGCAGCCCGTGGTCGCGGCGAGGGGAAATTCGTGAGTTCCTGTCTCTTCCCTGTACCCGTGCTAAAAACCTCATGCCTGACTTCCCCATCACTCTGACCGTCTCTCCTGAAGGCGCAGCCCAACGCCTCGATCAATACGTCGCGGCGCAAATCTCCGACGTCAGCCGCGCTCGCGTGCAGCAACTTATCGAAAAGGGCGAAGTACTGGTAAACGGCAACGCGGCAAAGGCTTCCTTGCGGCTCAAGGGCGAAGACCGGATTACGATTACCGGCCCTCCGCAGGCTCCGCCACTGCGCGCGATTGCAGAGGAAATTCCGCTCGATCTCGTCTATGAAGATGACGATCTCGCGGTGGTCAACAAACCCGCCGGCATGATGGTGCATGCCGGTGCGGGAGCGACGGACGACGCGCGCAACCGGGGAACGCTCGTCAACGCGCTCCTGCATCACTTCAATGAGCTTTCGGGCGTGGGAGGCGAGCTGCGTCCCGGAATTGTCCATCGCCTGGACCGTGCAACCAGCGGTCTGATGGTGGTGGCGAAGAACGATGAAGCGCACCGCGCGTTGGCGAAGCAGTTCAGCGCGCGCCAGGTGCACAAAACTTACATCGCACTTGTTCACGGCTGGCCCAAGCAGGATCGCGGCACAGTGCAAAGCGCGATCAGCCGTCACACGCAAAAGCGTACGCGAATGACAACCAAAGGCTTCGGCGGCCGGGACGCCGTGACACATTACCTCGTCAAACAGAAGGTCGATGCGCCGTATGGGAAGTTTGCGCTTCTGGAAGTCAAGATTGAGACCGGACGCACGCACCAGATCCGCGTGCACATGTCGTCGATCGGACACCCGGTCGTCGGCGACGCACTCTATGGAGCGCCCGGCGAATTGCGCACCGAGTCAAATAAACGCCGGGCGCCCGGTATGCCCGCGACCCTCACTCTTGACCGGAATTTTCTGCATTCGGCCGCCCTCGAACTGACCCACCCGCGCACCGGGCAAGCCATGAAATTCTCCCGTCCGCTGCCGCCCGAGTTGGAAACCCTCCTCGCAAGCCTGCTAAGCCCCAGACAAAACCGGCTCTAGTACGAGGAATGGCCGTGAAAACCGGGTCCGGCCGGGCTGCTAGCTAGCGATGTTCGGGCTGTTGGACGCGCTGCTGACCTGCGCGGCATTGCGGATATAATGAAAGCAATCCTGATGAAAACTGGCACTCCTTTACTTCTGCCCGTGCTCCTTGTGCTGACGGTTGTTCTCGTCAGCCCGCAGGTCCAGCCGCTGTGGGCGCAAACTACCGCGCCATCGACAACTCCGCCAGCGGCCGCTCCGTCCGCAGCCGTTCCACCCGCTGCCGCTCAGGCTCCTCCGCCTGCCGGCAATTCTGGCAAGTCCGAGACCGACGAAACCATCACCACGATTCCTGTCAGCGTCAACGAAGTGCGCATCGTGTTCACCGTCACCGATCGGCACGGCCATTACATCAAGGATCTGAAGAAGGAAGATTTTAAAGTCATCGACGATCGCAAGCCCGCCGAACTGCGCAGCTTCCGCAGTGAAACCGATTTGCCGTTGCAGGTGGGACTGCTGATTGACGCCAGCAATTCCGTGCGTGACCGCTTCAAGTTCGAGCAGGAAGCCGCGATCGAGTTTCTCAATTCCATTATTCGCCCACACTACGACACGGCATTTGTCGTCGGTTTCGATGTCACGCCCGAACTCACCCAGGACTTCACCGACGACACCGAAAAACTCTCCATCGGCGTGCGCAGCCTGCGTGCCGGAGGCGGCACAGCGATGTATGATGCGCTCTACTATGCGTGTCGCGACAAACTGCTGAAGCAGGAGCAGACGGGCCCGGTGCGGCGCGCCATCATTCTGCTCAGTGACGGCGAGGACAACCAGAGCCACGTAACGCGCGAGGAAGCCATCGAGATGGCGCAACGCGCGGAAACGATCGTTTACACCATCAGCACCAACATCAGTGGCACAAAAGGCCAGGGAGATAAGGTACTGGAACGCATTGCCGACGCGACCGGCGGCCGCTCATTCTTCCCGTTCCAGATGCGCGAGGTTTCGGATGCATTTCTCTCCATCCAAGAAGAACTGCGCAGCCAGTACGCCGTAGCCTACAAGCCCGCGAACTTCATCGCCGACGGCCACTATCGCACCATCGAAATCAACGGACCGGGCAAGGGCATGAAAGTGCGGACGCGCAAAGGATACTACGCGCCGAAACAGTAGCGGCTTTCGGCTCTTCGCCCTTGGATCTCTGGCCTAGTCGAACGTGTTTCTGTCTTAGCGAAGCTCGCATCGTGTAATCTCTTGGTTGCTAAAAGCTGACCGTTAGTGGCTCGGGGCTTTCTATGCCTGGATATTCTGGAACTCCATTGCCGAAGAAGCTCGGCATTAAAGACGAATTTCGCGTCGCCCTGCTGCACATGCCGGAGGATGTGAAATCCGAACTGCGAGAGGCCCTGCAAACTTGCCGTTCCTGCAAACTCTCCAACAAAGATCTGGACTTCATTTCCTTGTTCGCGAAGTCGCGCGCCGGATTAGAGCGCGACCTCTTTCCCGCTGCCCAGGCGCTCGCTCCGGCAGGCATGCTCTGGATCTCCTGGCCGAAGAAGGGTTCCGGCGTGGCCACCGATCTCGATGAGAACTACGTGCGGCAGGCGGGACTGGCCGCTGGACTTGTCGACATCAAGGTCTGCGCCGTCACCGAGGTCTGGTCGGGATTAAAGTTCGTGATCCCCGCCAAGAACCGGCCAAAGGCAAAGC
Organism: Terriglobales bacterium; assembly: GCA_049509215.1. Lineage (GTDB taxonomy): Bacteria > Acidobacteriota > Terriglobia > Terriglobales > Acidobacteriaceae > Acidiflorens. The sequence continues at coordinate 3,126 of JBELAC010000200.1, read as the reverse complement.
AAGCCCGCTGAAAGCGCATCGGTGAAGATCAAACGCGGAATGGTTGCTGAGGTCACTCGCCATGAAGAGTGGTTACTCGCGACGAAAACTCTTGCACGGAAACCGGCGCAACTTGGCTCTGGCAGCCGGGTTTGCATGTCCGTGAATGGTTCCAGGGATGGCAGTCAGGAATCAAAGGACATCGACCTGTAAAACGCACGATTGCAGGGCTTCTGTTGATGGTCACCTTCGGCGCCGCGACGTACGTAACTTGCCGCACCCAGCACTCCGGGGTTTTGATTAGTCTGGGGAAATCGCAATGCGAATCGGAACCCGTTTGTCGGCAATATCGCTGGTGGCGATCATGCTATCCGCTCCAGCTCTTGCTGAATCGCGGCCTGCACGGGCGGAACGCGAGCTCATTGCTGCCGTAAATCAGGCTCGACGCGCCCAAGGCTTGCCCACGCTGCACCTGGACGAGTCTCTGGCAGTCGCCGCCCGGCGTCACGCCAGCGTGATGGCTGAACACCACTCGGCGGAGCACGCCTTCCAGGGTGAGCCCAGCCTCTCCGCCCGCGTCAAGCAGGTCGGCTTTCATTTCACCTGGCTCTCGGAAAACGTCACGCAGGGTCCAAACGAGGAATTCATTCACACGCAGTTCATGCACTCGCCCAGCCACCGCGCAAATATTCTGGATCCGGATATGAACTCGATCGGCGTGGGCGTGATCGAGCGGGATGGGCAGTTGTTCGCGGTCGAAGATTTTGCGCACGCCCACTAGTCCGCGTGGGGCCGCGCCATAGCCTTGCTCAAGTCGATCAGTCCTCAAAATAAACGGGCCGCCCATCGCAAACGGCCCGCTTTTTTACACTCTCAGTCTAGTGACGATCGTGGTCCTCATGATGGTCATCGTCACGGTGGCAGCGGTGTCTCACATCGTCGCGCTCCCGACGCCGCTTTTCAGCCTGCGGGCTGTGCTCACCATGTTTTGCAATTGCATCGCGCAGCCGGTCTTCGGCTTTGTGAATGTCCCTGTCACACCTGTCCTCCGCCCGCGCGGGCAGGGACGAACCGACCAAGCCGACGATCGTCAGCAAGGCAATGCAGAAAATTCTGATTATCCGTGTCATCTGTTCTCCTTGGATGGTGCTGGGAAATGGTTTCTGAATCATACCCCAGTCGTCCCATTAGTGGGAACGCGAGTGTCGGGGGTGAGCATGGATGCCAACATCCCTCCCGCTTTTGCGTTCTAAGTTCCAGACTCCTTGGGCGGACCCGCGCCCTTCGCAGGGAACCAGCGCGGTGACTCGCCGAGAGCTTCTTACTGACCGGTACCCGTCAGCTTGATAACGGCCGGCCCAAGCGGCGCGCTGTGCGTCACCGTCACAGCGCCGGTAATCGCGCCGGTCTCGTTGGGAGTAAACGTCACGCTGAATGTGCACTTGGCTCCTGCTGCCACGGTGGTCCCGCACGGTTTTGTGCCAGAAGTCGCCCAGCTGAAATCGCCGCTAGTCACGATGCTGGAAATTGTCAGCGTTGCTCCTGAGCTGTTCGTCAGCGTCACCGTTTTCGCGGCGCTGGTCGTGCCGACCGACTGCGTTCCAAAAGCCAGGCTGGTCGGCGACAGCGTTACCGGGATGGCTCCGGTTCCGCTGACGTCAATGACCTGCGGGCTGCCCGCGCCAGATGTCGTGATCGCCACGCCGCCTTTCGTAGAACCGGTGTAGTCCGGAGTAAACGTCACCGCCATCGTACACTTCGCGGATGCAGCCAGCGGGCCGCCGCAAGGCGTGGAGCCGCTCCCTATCGCCGAGAACGCCGCGCTCCCGCTGATGCTGCTGATCGTCACGGAACTCGCGCTGCTGTTTGTCACTGTGACAGTCTTGGGAGCGCTGGTGGCGCCGATGCCCGTCTTTGCAAAACTCAGCGTCGTCGGACTGAAGGTCAGCGGAGCAGTCGGGCCGCCGGTTGCACTTCCGGAAAGTCCGACAATCTGCGGGCTGAACGCTCCACCCGTCGCGATCGCCAGGCCGCCGCCGACCGTGCCGCTCGAGGCCGGTGCGAATGTTACGGTAATGGTGCAACTAGCGCTCGCCGCCAGCGACGCGCCGCAGGTTCCTCCGGTGACCGAATAATCAGCGCTGGCTGCAGGGCTCAAGCTGATTGCAGCCGCTTCGTTATTCGTCACAGTAACGGACTTAGCGGAAGTGTGACCCACTGCTACGCTTCCGAAGCTCAGGCTAGTCGGTTTGAACTTCAGCGGTGTCACGCCCGTGCCCGAGAGCGCCACTAGCTGCGGACTCGTCGTCACACCGTCGTTGAAGGTGATCGCCCCGGCAATGGCTCCCGCCACGCTCGGGCTGAACGTCACATTCACCGTGCAACTGCTGTTTGCGGCGAGCGAGCTGGAACAGTTGTTGGTCTGGCTGTAGTCGCCGCTGGCCGTGATCGAGGCGATGCTGAGAGAGCCGGTTCCATTGTTCGAAAGAGTAATCGCTTGCGATGCGCTGTTCGTGCCCGCCGCTACATTGCCGAAGCTCAAGCTCGATGGGCTGACACTCGCCGTCGCGCCCGACGCAAGCAGTACATAGAAGGTCGTTGGGACATAGGCCGCGCACGTAGCGCCGGAGGGGAAATTCCCGACCGCGACCTGGAATGCTCCCGCAGTCGCAATGTCACTGGCAAGAATCGGAACGGTGACCTGGGTCGAACTGACAAAGGTCGCCTGCCGGTAAAAGCCGCCGATGTAAGCCGCCGTTGACGACGTAAAACCCGCGCCATTGATGGTCAGAGTAAATCCGGCGCTTCCGGCAACGACGCTCGGTGGGCTAAGGCTAGTCAATTGGAGCGGCGTCGAGGTCGTACTGTAGTCGGCCGTGACCAGAACTTCGTCATTAACCGTGAGGTTCTGCGGGCTGCTCGTACCAGTCAGGTCGTAGTCCCAACCGGTAAAAATCCAGCCCGTGTTCGAAGTCTCGGCAAAAGTGATCAGACTGCCGATCGAGTAATAACCATTTTCGGTGGATGCAGGGGTGACGCTAATCGATCCGGCGCAAGATTCATTCACGTAGTTGTCAACGTAATAGTTGCCGGTGATGTCGGCAGCGTAGATGGCATTGCCGCTGGGAGGCAAAGTGATGGTATGGG